>DATDNH010000051.1:0-29894 GCA_036518395.1 Candidatus Angelobacter sp.
TCTACCAGGAATGGAGAAAACGAATGGCGGAAACTGTCGACGTGAAACAGCTCTTTTCAATAACAGGAAAGGTAGCGCTGGTAACAGGAGGTTCGCGCGGCATCGGCTTGATGATTGCCCGCGGTTACGTTGAAGCCGGCGCCAGGGTCTACATCTCCTCGCGCAGGAAAGAGGTTTGCGACCAGGTTTCTATCGAGCTCTCGAAACTCGGCGAATGCATCTCCATTCCTGCCGATCTCTCTACAGGCGCTGGTTGCACCCAACTCGCGGAAGAAATTTCCCGTCGGGAAAAGGCTTTACACATCCTGGTCAACAACGCTGGAGCCGTCTGGGGCGCGCACATCGAGGACTATCCGGAAAGTGGCTTTGACAAGGTGATGGATCTGAACGTCAAATCCATCTTTCTGCTCACGCGAGATCTTTTGCCTCTGCTGCAACACGCATCCAGGCCCGGTGATCCGGCGCGCGTCATTAATATAGGCTCCATCGATGGCCTGGCCGTACCTCCGCTTGATACATTCGCTTATCCTGCCAGCAAGGCGGCAATCCACCATTTGACCCGTGTGCTTGCAGTGAAACTAGGTCCGCGGGGCGTCACCGTAAATGCCATTGCTCCCGGGCCCTTTGAAAGTAAGATGACCGAGTGGATGCTCTCCACCTACCGCGACCGTATTGAAGAGAGTTGTCCGTTGCATCGAATTGGCGAGCCATCGGACATGGCTGGCGCCTCCATCTATCTGGCATCGCGCGCCGGCGCCTTCGTCAACGGCGCTGTGATCCCGGTAGACGGCGGCCTGTCGTTGAGTTCGTACGCACCTATAGACGGCTTCTGATGTCGAGCCAGACACGCTCTGTTTACGCTTCATCTTTATTAACTAGTCGCGGATTTCTTTTTTCTCCGCGCAAATTTTCATGATTTTCTGTTCGTTTCCGTTTCTTGAATTCGCGTAACTCTGTGTCTCCGCGCATTCGTGTTTATTCGCGGCCAAATGGTTTTTGGTTGCGACTCAGCTATGCCAAAGGCTAAGCGCTAAAGGCCAAAGGCTGCCAGTTTTATAATCACGCCATGAGTTCGCCACATGGTCCAGACGAGTCCGCTCTCTCACTGGATCGACAACAACCTTATCTTGGCATCCAGGCAGTGGATGTTTTCGTTCGTGACCTGGACCGTAGTGTCGAATTCTACGTAAATCAGCTTGGGTTCAACTTGATTTCTGATGTCATTCTTCAATCCGGCGTGCGCAGAGTCGGCGTCGCCCCTCCGGACGGAACTGCCGTCCTGAACCTGATCGCTCCGGCGCCGGAATCGGAAGAATTCAAGCTCATCGGCCGGCCGACTCAGGTTGTTTTTGTCACCGAAGATGTAGCGGCCAAGTACAGTGAATGGCTCAAACGCGGGATTCGCTTTCGCCACACGCCTCGTCTGCGACGCATTAAATACACGCAACAAGCCGCCGCACGGCTGTCGGAAACTCCGGGACTCGCGCCCGGAGGTCCATTGCCCATCTGGGGCGGAGTGTTTACCCGGTTTGAGGATCTTGATCGCAACTCCTTTGCTCTGGTGAGTCTCGACGAGGTGAGCCGCGCCATTGAAGCGCAACGACGCGCGGCGGCCGAGAAGCGCGAACTTGAGCGCCGCGCCGCTCACGAACTGGAAATCGCGAAGGAAGTGCAATTGAGGCTCTTTCCCCAGACTACTCCCCAGATTGAAACTCTTGAATACGCAGGCGTTTGCATCCAGGCCCGTCCGGTAGGTGGCGATTATTACGATTTCCTCAGTCTCGGCCGCGACCGGCTGGGACTGGTGCTGGGCGATATTTCCGGAAAAGGAATTGCCGCGGCGCTGCTCATGGCCAATCTTCAGGCCAATCTGCGCACCCAGTACGCCATGGCTCTGGACGATCCACCGCGATTTCTGCAATCCGTGAATCAGCTTTTTTATGAGAACACGCCTGCGAACGCCTACGCCAGTCTCTTTTTTGGGGACTACGACGATCGAACGCGCCGTTTGAACTACGCCAACTGCGGCCATCTCTCCGCTCTTCTCCTTCATAACGGGAACACTCTGGAGCGGCTCGATTCTACCTGCACTGTTCTCGGCCTGTTCAAAGACTGGACCTGTTCCATGGCGGAATGCCAGATCCAGCCAGGCGACACATTGGCGCTCTACACAGACGGGATTACTGAATCATTCAACAGCGCTGGAGAAGAGTATGGGGAGGAGCGATTGATCGATGCATTGCGCCGGCACCATGGATTGCCTCCTCAGGCGCTGCTGGATTCCATTGTGGAAGAAGTACGGCGCTTCAGCCCGCACGGGCAGCATGACGACATAACTCTCATCGTAGCCAAAGCCAGAAACTAAAGCAGTTTTCAAAATAGCCTACAGAGCTGTTGAATGGGTTCCGCTCCAAAAGCGGAAGCGCGCGTAACGCAAGCTCTCTACGCCTGCATTTGTGGTCTACGGAGTTGCCCCATGCGCTGCATGTGCGAAATCACAGAGCGCAAATCTGTGGCTGATGAATTGCTGTCCCTGAAGTACGGAATCCACGGCCGGCAACAGCTCTGTTCCTGCATCAATCTTGACGACGTAGCCGGATGCCCCCGTACTCAGCGCCTCCTGCACGACATCCGCAGAGGATTCCTGGCTTACAAACAGAATGATCGACCGGGGTGAGACCTTACGGATTTCGCGAGCTGCCTTTATGCCGTTCAGCTTTGGCAGCCCAAGATCCAGCAGAATCAAGTCCGGCTGAAGTTCTTCCGCCTTCTGAACTCCTTCCAGGCCGTCCAACGCCCAGGCAATCACCCGCAATTCCGGTCTGTTCAGCAGCGCCAGGTAAATGAATTTCTGAAATGGTTGCGCATCTTCAACCACGAGAACGCGAATGAAGGAAAGAGTCAAGCAGCCTCCGCGAGCTGGATTCCAGCTCAAACTTATACATCGATCCCGGTTCTCGCACCGAGACCCGCGCCGCCCTGCACTCCTTCTCCCATACCTGAAATCCGAATCTCACAGCCAACTGCCTGCACTGAGATTCACAGCCGTCCCGCTGACAGGGAACCGATCGCTCAGGCCCTCACTACCCGGGAACAGCCAGTTGTCGGCGGTAACCCTGCGCTGTTTCCCCCTTGGCCGACCGCCGACAACTGAGAGTTGCTCAATGCTGGCCCGTAATACTAAGGTAGGCGACTGTAACTTCTGACAGTTACCAATTGGTAAACGCCTGTCGGGCCATGTGCCAGTAGGCCTGTAAAACCCAATATTGCTGCGGATTTCTCTCAGCCTAAGGGCCATCGCTGCCACTTCTGGGCTTTCGAAAACCGCAAAGCGGATTTTGGCGCCCCCTCCGGATTCGACTCTCACCCTGGCAGCCACAGCAACAGCAAAAATGCTCTCAGTGCTTCTTCTTCCTGGAGATAGCTCGACCCAAATCGGGAAGAAATTCCGATGCTCTAGGCTGCCGAAGACCGAGTCACACCCAGGCCCTGCCGGTCCTCCACGGAGGCGCTGAGTTTTTCCTCCGCATCTTCAAACGATCTGCCAATGCTCGTCTGCAAGCGCTGCCGCCAGTATCCAAGCGCTGCATGCCGTTCCGGCGGTAAGAGTACCAGCAGATCAGCGACCAGAGCTTTCATGCGTCGCATGACCTGGACGCTCTTGGCGCCATAGAAAAGCACTTCCTCAAACGCGAGGTGGAGAAAATCGTCCCAGGATGGAAATGGGACTGTCAGCCTGACGCAGCCGGACTCATCCTGAAAAGAGCCTATTTCCAACCGCCGTGCTCCCAGGCGCAGCAGTAGATCGCCGATCTGGTCCAGCGCCTGGACTGCCGTCGTGGGGTCGTTGACGGCGGGCGACAAAGCTCGAATGGCGATATCCACCAGCAAGCGGATCGCATATTTGGGGTCTTGTTCGAAGGTGCGCTCTTCGCCGAGTTCCAGCGCATGGCCGAGTTCAGCTTCCGGAATGGCAGCGCGCCCGCCCCAAATATGCAGCAGTGATGTCCCCTGTAAAACCGTATCTCCGACGGCTGCCAGCACATCAATGCGCGCATCGTATTTTCTGGCAAGCTGCAGCAAGTCCTTTACACGAATAGCTTGTAACGATCGCGGCCGCCCACGGTGTATAAGGATCTGCCCGGGCAGTATTCTCAAGTTATCGCTTTCGTGGGTAGTGGCCGAGGAGGGCCCGAGCGGGCCATATAGATTTTCAATCACTTTGCGCCCCTGGTCTGCGGTGAATAACAGCATGCGATTGATTTGCAGCCGGCTGATTCTTTGGATCAGAGCGATAAACATACCGACGCTGGCAAGAAGCAGTGCTACCACAGTCAATGCATTAAGAGGCAGCACTTTGCGTGTGTTGCCCCGGTCCAGCCAGGAGAGGGCGGCAACTGCATACAGAAACGTAGCGGTGAAAACTCCGAGAGCATGGGAGAGCACCGGGTCGCGCGCGATCCACTGAACCAGGCGGGGTGAATATGCGGTCGCGCTGAACTGCACCATCAAAAACGTGAGTGAGAATACAATGCCGGTGAGCGCCATCATGCCTGACGCAATGGAAGAATAGAGAGCAAGGGCAGAGTCGACGCTCAACTCAGCCTTCAGGTTTGGGAATAAATAAATTTCGAGACGCGGCAAGACTGTTTCCGCCACAACCGCAGCCAACGCATACAGCATTGGGACAAGCCACGGGCGCAGGTGGGCCCGGTTCGCTCTGCTCAGTAAACGCATTTGCAACCACTGCACACCAAGTCCAGCAGCATTGCCACTGTCAAATTATGACGGCACGATCCTTTCTTAGGCGCTACAGCATCTTCGTGTTTAGTTGTGCAATCGGTCCGGCGGGTTAACGGAAGAAAACCTTCTGTCTTTGTATAGAAGACGCCTGCTGATTCGAAATGACTTAGTGAGCTGGTCTAATGGCGTTTTTTCGCAATTCCGGAGAAGACGCGCATCCCCCGGCCACGCAACATTATAGTCGCAGAATTTACACGAGGAGTGTTCCACAATGAAACGCCTTTTCCCTTACTTTGCGTTGCTCACATTGCTGTCCATTTGCTCGATTCCCGTAATGGGCCAGAGCGCTGGTTATGATCTGTTTCAAACTGGGTCCGGAACATCCGTCGACCTGAGCAGCCTTGGGCTTGGAGTTGTCAATCTCCAGGGCGTAGCGATCCAGGGTTCTTCAGGAAACACGGACACTATCATCCACCGCACCCAAAACGTGCCCTCCGGCGGCGGAACGGTGTCGGTGAATGTGTACGCGCTGTTCATGAAGAGCACAAGCTCGGTCACCTTCCAGGGCCAGTCGGCGGACGTGTACGTGACCATCAACAATACCGGTGGAGGAGTCTCCACCAGCACCTTGCCCCAGCCCGACTCACTCTCGGCCTCAACGGGTAGCGTCACGGTGCGCACTGATGGCACGTTCGATTCGAATATCACCGTGAATGCGGACCTGATTTTTGTAAAGGCAGGCACGAGCGTCGGCAACTCCGGTAACTGGATCGGTCATCAGGCGGCTTCTTCGACCACGCTGTCGTCAACTAACTCATCCTGGTCGAGCTCGCCACCTTCCGGATATCCGGCGCCAGGGAGCCTGCCCTCCGGTGGCTTCTATCCCATCAACATTGGCGGAGGCCACAGTACTCCGTCACATGTGCACGCTGTGGTTCCGGCCAGATGCAGCAGTGGCGGTCTTAACAGTCCCACAACCGCCAATGCGAGCGGGACCAACGCGAAAGGGAAAAAGTCTTCCGCAGCGGCCTTGGCTGTGGCTTGCGTAACGGCACAGTAACAATTGCGGCTACGCCGGGAAATCCTGCGATTCGAAAAACCAAAGACATGGGCCAGTCCATGAGCTGGCCCACTCTCTTAATTGCCTCGCTTGTTGTGCAAAAGATGTATCTTGGTTCGCATCCGCAACAGAAAATAAAAAACTTTTAAGTATTTGCTCAATTTTCCATTGTCAAAAAGAAAATTTGGGTGTACTTTATTCTTCGCAATGCCCGCCCGGGGCATCAAGCGCGTCCTCAAGCGATTCAAAGGTTACGCCACCTTGCTAACCAGCAGGAACTGAGGACGGGGAGATCGTTGCTCGAGATGGGGCTCGAGTTCAAGCTACTTCTGCTCTAACTGCTGGTGGTTGGGTCACAATAACCAATGTAAGTGACGGGGCGAAGCTACGTTCACGTCCAGAAAAAACTGGTTGCAGCTTTTCCGTTGCCAAAGTCAGGGTTTGGGTGTACTTTACCTTTCGCCATAGCCACCCAAGGCAAAAGTTAATGTCCTCATAGGAAATGTTTGAGCCACTTCGTTAACCAATGAGGAGGGAGATCGTTGCTTGAGACGTTCGCAACGCTCCGGCTTCAAGGCTTCAGTCATTTTTACTTGATGGTTTGGTCACAAGGGCCATGTAAGTGACGGGGCGAAGCTGTACTCGTTTTTTCCAAATCCAACTGGCCAACGGGCTTTAACAACCGCGGCGTTTTAGTTGCCGGCGCTGCGCTTCCAATCGGAATTTTCACCGCAAACCGCGTAAGAGGACCGTTTACGAGGAGGTCCGGCTTCATCTCGTACGCGAATCAGTCTTACGAGCCACAGTTAATCCTGAAACGCTCTACAAGAAACGATCATGTTGGATCTGTCCCTGCTCTCCGATCTCCATGACCCGAAGTGGTTTGTCCTGTTCGTACGTTCGAATCAGGAAAAAATGGTTTCGCAACGGCTCACGGAACGTGAAGTTGAGCACTTCCTTCCCTGCTATCCGTCAGTACGGCAATGGAAAGATCGCAGAGTAACTTTGGACATGCCACTTTTCCCCGGATACATTTTTGTGCGCTTGCCGTTCGTAGACCGCGTCAAGGTGCTAACTGTTCCCAATATTGTTTCTCTGGTCGGCAACAAGAATTCTCCGTCGGTTGTTTCGCAAGAAGAGATCAACTGGATTAAATGCGGCCTTGAGCACGGTAAAGCCATGCCACATACATATCTGGCAGCCGGCGAGCGAATCAAAGTAATCGCCGGCCCGCTCCGGGGCATGCAGGGCATCCTGTTGAAAAGGCAAAACGGAGCGCGAGTCGTTGTTTGTCTCGATTCGATAACCCGCAGTTTTGTGGTGGAAGTTGAGCTTGATTCGATCAAACCGCTGGCGCCGCTTCTCGATGATTATCGCGAAGCCGTATGAAGGACCGTGTTTAAGCTGCTCCATCCCGTGCTGAGAATCGATCGTCGGGAAGTTGAATTTGCCCGCCGGGGATTCGCCTGCCGCCATGCCGACCTGCGCGACCGGTTTGAATATGTGGGCGGTATTTTCCTCAAGGGATACCATCTCGCCCTGGAACAAGACGATCCCCACAGATGCGCCGATCAGTTGGATCAGATTGAGAACGAACACCGTGGATTCGCTTATGAGGGCGCGGCCATGGCATTTGCCTTGCTCGATGGAATCACCCCGCGGAGAAAGTGGAAATTGTTTCAGCAGTTTGTAGAGGGGCCAGGCCATAAACACATCTACATGGCATATATCGGCGCGGGCTGGGCTTGCGCGCGCCTGCCCTGGCTTCGCCGGCGTATTGAATCCGTGATTACAACTCTTCATCCGGTGCTGTTCCCGCTGATCATCGATGGATATGGCTTTCACGAAGGTTTTTTTCATTGGCGTACTCCGTTGCGGCGAAAAGTCGAGCGGCTATCCGAACATGCCCGCCACGCTTTTTATCAGGGATTGGGTCGTAGTCTGTGGTTTATTCATGGCGCCGATGGGCGTGAAATCCAGCACACTATCCTCTCCTTTGCCCCACAATTTCGCGGCGATGGTTGGAGCGGTGCAGGTCTGGCGTGCGCGTATGCCGGAGGACCAGGCAGAAACGAAATGGAAGAACTGCTTTGTGCTGCAGAGTGTTACTGGCCCGCGCTTGCGCAGGGGGCGGCGTTCGCCGCCAAAGCGCGGCAGTTCGCCGGCAATCCGGCGGCGCACACTGAAATCGCCTGCAACGTGCTGTGCGGCATGAGCGCCGCCTCAGCATCTGCGCTATGCGACGAGACTCTGCTGGACGTCAGCCACATGCATCCGTCTCCGTATCAGCACTGGCGCGAGCTGTTACAGAAACGTCTATCGTGCCAGGCTGTCCCGGTCAACCGCGTTGCGCATGTTTCCTAATCGGCGGACATTACGAAAAACACTGTTACATCTGCCAACAGATTTCACAACAACAGGAGAGCGTTATGCATGCTTCAGAATCGGCGCTACACATGGCCGCAGCAGATCAAAGTCTTTACGACAAGATCAACTCCCGCTGGCATAGACCGGCGCTTTGGTTTTTCATGATTATTGTGCTGGGGCACTGGACCGAACATTTTGCGCAGGCATGGCAGATCTATGTTTTAGGATGGCCTGCCCATCACGCCGGCGGATTTCTTGGATTCTTCTATCCCTGGCTGGTCCATTCCGAAGTCCTGCACTACGGCTATGCATTAATCATGCTCATCGGGATCTGGGTGCTGCGCCAAGGATTTACGGGATTGTCGCGGAAATGGTGGACGGTCGCCCTCGTCATTCAGTTCTGGCACCATTTTGAGCATCTACTGCTGATCGGACAGGCCACGTTTCATCACAACCTCTTCGGATCGCCAGTGCCCACCAGCATCATCCAACTGATCATTCCCCGCGTCGAGCTGCACCTCTTTTACAACTCGATTGTTTTTATTCCCATGGTGGTGGGAATGTATTACCACATGTTCCCGCGGAAAGGCGAAGCTCACTCCGCTACGTGCAGTTGCGCATGGCGGAGACAACAATTTGCGAACGCGGGCTCAGCCTAGAGTTTTGAATCTCATTACCATCGCGTTCGCGAAGGCACCGATCGCGGCGATTACGCGCGATCAGTCGCCGCGGCGACCCATCACGGCGATTTTAAGATCATGAGCGCAATTGCAATCATCGGCATGGCGTGCCGTTATCCGGACGCTCGTTCCCCCGGCGAATTGTGGGAAAACGTGCTGGCGCAGCGGCGCTCTTTTCGCCGCATTCCCGCAACCCGCCTCCCGCTGGCCGATTATTCGCAAAACGGTGCTGACGGGATTTATGTCACAACGGCGGCCTTGCTCGAAGACTATGAATTCGATCGCCTGCGCTTTCAGGTATCCAAAGAAACTTTTTCTTCGACCGACCTGGTTCATTGGCTTGCGCTGGACGTTGCCTCTCAGGCGCTCGAAGATGCCAGGCTCATGCGTCTCACTCACAGCCAGCGCGAACGTGTTGGCGTTTACATCGGCAATTCGCTCACTGGAGAATTTTCTCGGGCGAATCTGCTGCGCCTGCGCTGGCCCTACGTGCGCCGAGTGCTGGCGGAGGTGTTGCAGAACAAGCCGGGCAACTCCAACGGCCAGTTTCACAAGCTGCTGGCTGAGATCGAGGCCCTTTATAAGGCGCCATTTCCTCCAACAACGGAAGAATCATTGGCCGGCGGTCTTTCCAACACCATTCCCGGCCGAATCTGCAATTACTTCAACTTCAAAGGCGGCGGCTACACGGTGGATGCAGCCTGCGCGTCCAGCCTGCTGGCCGTGACTACCGCATGCTCGGCTCTGGAAAGCGGAGACATCGATATTGCCATCGCCGGCGGCGTCGACCTTAGCCTGGATCCGTTCGAACTCGCCGGATTTTCCAAATTGGGAGCGCTGGCTAAAGAGAAGATGCGTGTTTTCGACGCTCATTCTGCCGGATTCTGGCCGGGTGAAGGTTGCGGCATGGCTGTGCTGATGCGATGTGAAGAAGCTCTTGCCCGGCATCACTCACCTTACGCAGTGCTTCGCGGCTGGGGAGTTTCTTCTGACGGCAGTGGCGGCATCACACGGCCGGAAGTGTCGGGACAACTGCTCGCTCTGCAACGCGCTTACCGCCGCGCACAGTATGGCATTGACAGCGTGGCGTACTTCGAAGGACATGGAACCGGCACATCTGTGGGCGATGCTGTCGAATTGCAAGCACTCTCAGGAGTCCGGCGCGAGGCGCGAGCAGATGCGGCTCCGGCTGCGCTCGGCTCCATCAAGGCAAACATTGGTCATACGAAGGCCGCCGCCGGCATTGCAGGACTAATCAAGGCCACCATAGCAGTTCAGGCCGGGATTCTGCCGCCAACCACCGGGTGCGATACGCCTCACCCTGAACTGACAGCACAGCGCCCCATGCTGCGTGTTTTGAAGACCGGCGAGTTGTGGCCGGAGGATGCGCCTGCGCGCGCCGGCGTGAGCGCCATGGGATTCGGTGGAATCAATACCCACGTCACCTTGGAAGCCGCACACACTGTGCGGCGGAGGAGTTTTAGCGGATTTGAGCAGCAACAGCTCAGCTCGCCGCAGGATTGTGAGCTGTTCTTGTTCCAGGCTGCCGACCGCAATGAACTGGCAGCCCATCTGCGACAATGCGGCGACTTCATTGGCGATATCTCCATGGCCGAAATGGCCGATCTGGCAGCGTGCCTCGCAAATGAGTACGTCGCAAAATCTGCGCAAACCAGCGCGCGCGCTGCCTGCGTGGCTTCGACGCCGGATGAACTGACCGGGAAGATTAAAAAACTCATTGATCTCTGCAAAGGCAGAGAAGACGCGGAAATCGATTCTGTTCAGGGGATCTTTTTGGGCGACAGTTGCTGCCCTTCGCGCATCGGTTTTCTGTTCACCGGGCAGGGCACGCCGGTGCGAACCGATGGCGGAATATGGTCAAAGCGCTTTGCCAGCATTCGCCAGCTCTACCGGCGCGCGGACCTGCCGAAGAACGCGAGCATCGCCACTGAGACAGCCCAGCCCTGCATAGCCACCGCTTCACTGGCCGGACTGGAGATACTGAAGCGCTGTGGGATTGAAGCAGAGATGGCGCTCGGCCACAGCCTGGGCGAGATTACTGCGTTGTACTGGGCCGGCGCATGCGAACAGGACGCTCTGCTTCGCATTGTGCGTGAGCGTGGCCGGCTGATGGCGCAACTGGCCACTGTTCCGGGCGCGATGGCGTCTATCAGTCTCGGCTACGAAGAAGTCGAGAGACGGCTGAATGGCGATCTGCTCAACATCGCTTCCTACAACTCTCCTACCCAGACGGTAGTTTCAGGAGAAACCGCAAGCGTAAAGAGATTCGCCGCGCGCCTGGGCAGTGAGGGCATTCGAGTTACAACTCTTCCGGTTTCCCATGCTTTCCACTCTCCGTTGATGGCAGCGATGGCAACAGAATTCTCGAGCTACCTGCGCTGTGAGCGCTTCCAACACCTTCGTCGTCCAGTTATCTCAACTGTGACCACGTCTATGCTGCACGAGGATGCCGATCTGCGAGAGCTGCTGACGCGCCAGATTACCCAGCCGGTACAGTTTGCTCAGGCGCTTGCGATTGCTGCTGCCGATGTAGACCTGTTTATCGAAATCGGTCCGGGTGAGATTCTAAGCGGCATTGCTTGCGAGTGCGTGAACAAGCCAGTCATCGCGCTGAATGCGGCTGGAGAATCATTGCGCGGGCTGTTGCTGGCCGTCGGCGCTGCCTTTGTTTCAGGAGCGCCTGTTCGTCCAACTGCGCTTTTCGAAGATCGCTTTGTTAGGCCATTTGACTTGAAGCGCAGGCACACCTTTCTTCAGAACCCGTGTGAAACAAACTTCGACCCCATTTCGGTTGGCAACTCCCTTCCGGGCATAGAGACCTCTGCAGAACCAATTTCCCCCACCACGACACAAACTCCGCTCAACGTTCTGCGCATGCTGGTTGCACAACGAGCGGACCTGCCTCTGGCTTCCATTAAGCCTGAAAGCCGGTTCCTTGATGACCTGCATCTGAACTCGATTGCCGTGAGTCAGATGATTCTGCAGATGGCCGCGCAATTGAATCTTCCTCCTCCTGCTGCGCCATCCGAATATGCTAATGCAAGCATTGCAGAAGCGGCGCAAGCTCTTGCAACACTCGGCCAGCAACAGAAAATCCAGCCGAGTGAAAAATTTCCTTCTGGCGTGGATTCATGGATCAGAGTTCTTGCGGTCGAGTTGACTGAGTGCGAACGCCCACGCGTTTCATCAGCTGCAGAAGGGGGCACCTGGCAGGTCATGGCGCTTGCTGACCATCCCCTGCGAGCTGCGCTGGAAAAAGCGGTTCGGCCACTGCCGGGTACCGGGGCCGTCATTTGTGTTCCGGCAGAGCGGGATTTCAATAGTGCGGAGTTCCTGCTCACAAGCGTCCGGCGCGCGCTCAAGCAGAAGCTTCAGCGTGTAGTATTTGCCGGCTCAGGAGCAGCCGCACTGGCACGGACATTGTGTTTGGAAAATTTCGCCCTGAAAGTAAGCGTCGTAGAAGTTCCACAGGATCATCCCAAGGCTGCCGAATGGATTGTGCAGGAGGCAGCCGCCGCTTCAAGAATGACAGAAGCGCACTATGATGCGGCTGGTGTGCGACGCGAGCCTCGATTGAAGTTACTCTGGCCCGATGAAAATACTTTGAATATCGGACTTGGGCCGGAAGATGTTCTTCTGGTAGCTGGAGGCGGCAAGGGTATAGCTGCCGAATGCGCACTCGCCATCGCGCGTGAGTCAAAATGCTGTCTCGCTCTGCTGGGACGATCGAACCCCGAATCCGATCAAAAACTCAAGGAAAATCTGTTGCGCTTCCAGGAATCAGGTGTTTCCTTCCGCTATTTTGCAGGGGACGTGAGGAATGCCGACGATGTGAGAATCATTGTCTCCCAGATTGAAACGCAACTGGGCAGTGTCACAGCCATATTGCATGCTGCCGGAACGAATGTCCCGAAGCGCCTTGAAGAAATTACCGCCGTCGACTTGAACGGTGCTCTGGCGCCGAAGGTCACAGGTCTTCGCAATGTCCTTGACAGCATCAATCCAGCGAAACTCCGGCTGCTGGTCACCTTCGGGTCGATCATTGCGCGCACTGGATTGCATGGTGAAGGCCATTATGGGCTGGCAAATGAGTGGATGGCGGAGGTCGGCAAGGACTGGCAGAGACAACATCCCGACTGTCGCTGTCTGAATCTGGAATGGTCGGTGTGGGCGGGAACAGGCATGGGACAGCGTCTGGGAGTTCTGGATTCGCTCATGCGGCAAGGCATTGCACCACTTCCGCTCGACGATGCGATTAATACGTTAAAGACGATGCTTGCATGGAAGCAGCCGCCGCTTTCCTGCATCGTCACGGGACGCTTCGGCAGATTGCCTACACTGCAATTTCCCGAGCGCGAGCTGCCGCTTCGGCGTTTCCTCGAGCAAATTGAAATTCACTACCCGGGCATTGAATTGGTCACGGACGCCACCCTGAGTGTGGATACCGATCCATATCTTGCAGAGCATGTTTTCCAGGGCGAGCGACTGCTGCCTGCTGTTTGTGGGATTGAGGCCATGGCGCAAGTAGCGATGGCTCTGGAGGAAACGGATCAACTGCCGGAATTTCGCAGCTTGCGTTTTGAACACCCCATTGTGGTCCCGCCGCAAAAATCAATAAAGACCCGGATTGCGGCATTGCGGCGCGAACCGGGAAGAATCGACGTTGCCATCCGCTGCGCCAATACTTCATTCCAGGTTGATCATTTCAGAGCCGAATGTCTTTTTGACAGCGCGAAACGCAATAAAGAGATTCCAGTGCCGCCTCAGGTTAATTCATTGGCTTTTGATCCCGGTCAGGATCTTTACGGCCCGGTTCTTTTCCACCAGGGACGCTTTCGCCGCGTAGACAAGTATCACTGGTTGCAAGCCAATGAAAGCATTGCGCAGCTAAATCCTCCGTCAAAATCCACGTGGTTCGCCCGGCACCTTTCTCCGGAACTTGTCGCCGGGGATCCGGCGTCACGCGATGCGGCTTTGCACTCCGTACAGGCCTGCATTCCTCACAAAACCATTTTGCCGGTAGGAATTGATTCGATCCGAGTAAGCGCAAGCTGGACGCGCGACCGGGCGACAGTACATGCCATTGAGCGCCTGCACGATGACAACAATTTTATTTACGACCTCACGATGAAAGACGCTGACGGACGCGACTGTGAGCATTGGCAGGGACTTCACCTGCGCGCGGTTGCTCCCATCCCAGCGCTGCAGAGCTGGCCGACGGGACTCATTGCTCCCTATTTAGAACGCAAGCTGGCGGAGCTGCTTCCCTGGTCTGAATGGAAGATTGCGCTCACCCGAGATCCGGATTACGTCCATGCTGCTCTCACGCACATAATCGGTCCCGGCGCCAAACTCAAGCACCGTCCTGACGGCCAACCGGAAATCGCCGGATATTCCAATTTCCGTGTATCGCTCTCTCATTCCGGCGACCTCACGCTTATGGCGTTGGCAAATGATCCAGTGGGCTGCGATATGGAACCTGTTATCGGGCGCGAGCCGGCAATGTGGAACGGGTTGCTGGGCCAGGAGCATTTCTCGCTGGCCGAACTTCTGGTCGAAAAATCCAAGCTGTCTCCGGCCGTGGCCGCAACGCACATCTGGACGCTCAAAGAGAGCCTGAGAAAGTCAGGCGCCAACCTGGACCGTTGTCCTGACTTGGAATCCGCGCGCGCAGACGGTTGGCTGCTATTTTCTGACGCTCAATTTGCCGCCGCAACCTGGCATGTTCGCATTCAAGGAGCCGACAGCGAATTCTGTTTTGGATTTGTCGTAAGGAAAAAACCATGAACTGCTACGAATACCGACACGTGGTTGGTTTTGAGGAGACCAGTTTTGCGGGCAACGTTTACTACGCAAATCATCTGCACTGGCAGGGACGCGCGCGCGAACTCTTCCTGCGACAGTATGCTCCGGAAATCCTGGGGGAGCTGGAGCAGGGATTCGCGCTTATTACCGTGCATTGCTCATGTGATTATCTGGGAGAACTCAAAGCTTTTGACCAGGTAGTCGTGCGAATGTTCCTCGATTCCATCAGCCAAAACCGCATTGGCATGCGTTTTGAATACTGGCGCGAAGCTGAGACGAGTGTGTTAGTGGCCCGCGGCGAACAAGTGGTTGCCTGCATGCGCCGTGAAAATGAACGCCTGGTGCCCACAGCCGTGCCGAAATCATTGCGTGAAGCACTTGCGCCGTTCACACAAGCAATTAGCAATTAGCAACTGGCAATTAGTCGGGTCGGAACAGCAAGCTTCTGGTTTGGATTCGCTAATTGCTGGTTGCCAGTTGCTAACTGCTTCTTATGAAAGGACGGAACCGTTATGGCCAGCCCAGTGATGCGGGACTCCACTGTGAAGTCCCATTATGAATCGGTTGAGCGGGTGATTGAGGCCATGCACAATCGCATTGATGAGCCTCTGTCGCTCGGGTCAATGGCTAAGATCGCGTTTGCCAGTCGCTACCATTTCAATCGCACCTTCCGGAAGGTCACGGGCGTGCCTCCGGCACAATTCCTATACGCTTTGCGGCTGGAGCGGGCCAAGCGTCTGCTGTTGCAAACGCAGCGAAAGGTGATCGACATCTGCTATGAGGTTGGTTACAACAGCGTCGGCACATTCACGCGGCGCTTTACTGATCTACTGGGTGTTTCGCCTGTGACCCTGCGTCAACTCGCGCGATCGCCAATAAAGCATGTGCGCCCGTATCATTCCTCATTGGCTTCTGCCGACCGAGAACCAAACCAGGGCTGCCGTATTTCCGGGCGCGTCAGGGTTCCAGCGGGCTTTCATGGACTGATTTTTGTAGGGCTGTTTCAAGATCCAATTCCCCAGGGCCAGCCCCTGGCCTGCGCCGCTCCCAGCGCAGACGGCTCGTACTCGATTGCAGATGCACCCGAAGGCGAGTTCTACCTGTTCGCGCTCGGGCTGGCACATCCCATTCAGTCGCCGGAGTGCTTCAATTACGAATCGGCATTGCGCGGCGGCGGGCACCTGCTGCGAATCTCTCACGATTCCGTGGCGGGTTCAACCTATTTGCGCCTGAGGCCGCCTTCGCCCTTTGATCCGCCGATCCTGCTGATCCTGCCTGTGCTGATGGAAAAGTTTTTCAGCCGGCAGCGTCAAGCTAAAGAAGAGTTGATCTTCCCACCGCCTCCCGCGGCCATTCAGGCGCGGCTCGGGCGGCCTGCGTGAGACAAGCAAACTATTAAGTCCACGGAAGGTAAATCACATGCAAGCATTCCATTGGTTCAAACGTTGGCTTAAGCAAATTTCTGCCGTCCTGATAGTTGTAGTGCTGTATTTTTCAACTCAGTTGCCGGACGTCTCCGCGAAAGAACGCCTCACACTTACGAGCCATTTCCAGTTTCAACGCAGCGCGTTGCCGCAGCTATCCGGCTACGCGACAAAAACGTTGCGGTCTGTGAATCCTCGATTGGCAAAGATATCCGCGTGGATCTCCTCTGTCGGCGCGGCGGTGGCGTTGAGCGATATTGATGGAGACGGCCTGCCCAATGACCTTTGTTATGTAAACACGCGAACGGACCAGGCGATCGTGACACCAGTTCCCGGAACGCCGAAGCGATATGAGCCCTTTGCGCTCGATCCATCTCCTCTGCCCTACGATGCCAACACCATGGCGCCAATGGGTTGCTTGCCACTGGACGCCAATGAAGACGGGCTGATGGACCTGATTGTCTATTACTGGGGCCGTTCTCCGATCATTTTTCTTCAGCGCCAAAATTCACAGCTAAATTCATTGGATCGCTCTCGCTTCCAACCGCAGGAGCTTATGCCCTCCGTTCAGGACTGGTATACAAATGCCGCTGTGGCAACTGATCTGGACGGAGACGGACACATTGACCTGGTTTTTGCAAACTATTTCGCTGACGGCTCGCGCATCCTCGACCCACGCTCGAGCTTTCCGGCGCAAATGCAGGAGTCGATGTCCCGGGGCTTTAACGGTGGAAGCAAGCATTTCCTGTTATGGAAAAACGCGGCAACCGGGGACTCCCCGCGCGCCGAATTTGTGGACCAAAAAAATGTGCTTGAAGGGACAGCACGCTCAGGCTGGACACTTGCTCTGGCCGCCTGTGATCTCGATGGCGATTTGCTCCCCGAAATCTACATCGCCAATGATTTCGGTCCGGACGTGCTCTTGCACAATCTCTCGACTCCCGGAAATCTTCGTTTCCAGCGCTTGTTTGGCAAGCGCACATTAATGACGCCGGCCTCCAAAGTTCTGGGGCATGATTCTTTCAAGGGAATGGGCGTGGACTGCGGTGATCTGAACTATGATGGAATTCCTGACCTCGCTGTCAGCAACATAACTTCAGAGTACGCGCTGGAAGAGAGTAACCTCATATTCCTCAGCACCGCCAATCTCGGGTTGATGCAGTCCGGGGTTGCGCCCTATCGTGAAGCCAGCGAGCCGCTGGGACTTTCCCGAAATGGATGGTCGTGGGACATTCGTTTTGGCGATTTTGATAATGAAGGTTCGCTCCAGATCATCCAGGCGGCAGGATTTGTGAAAGGCAATACGGATCGCTGGCCGGAACTGCACGAACTGGCGATGGGCAATGACAATCTGCTGCGGCATCCGGCAAGCTGGCCGCGCTTTCATCCGGGCGACGACCTGAGCGGCCACGACCACAATCACTTTTTCGTTCCTTCCGCGTCCGGGCGCTATGTCGATCTTTCCCATGATCTCGGCCTGGATGATCCTCAGGTTACGCGGGGCATTGCTACTGCTGACGTGGATGGAGATGGGCTGCTCGACTTTGCTCTCGGCAACCAGTGGGAAGAGTCGGCCTTCTACCACAATCAGACAAAGACGACGAATAGCTTCCTGCAACTTTATCTGCTGCTTCCGGTGGAAGGCCAGGCTGTACCAGAGACAAAAATTCTTCCCGGCCATCCCACACGTGAAGTTGGCGGGCGCTTTGCAATCGGCGCCACAGCAACACTGCATTTCCCCGATGGCAGACGCATGGTGCAACAAGTGGACGTAAGCAACGGACATTCCGGAAAGCGCAGCCCTGAACTGCATTTTGGACTGGGACAGATGCCTGCATCGGCGAGCGTTACAGTAGATCTTTCATGGCGCGACGTGAACGGAGGCGTTCATCACCAAACACTAAATCTTTCTCCGGGCCTGCACACCATCATGCTCGCCTCATCAGGAAGGAGGAGCTCATGACATTGAATGCTCGAGCGAATGGAGCAGACCGGCTGGGCGGACTGCGCCGGTTCGCCATCGCTATCACCGTCTTCAACATCCTGGGCCACACTGTTTTTGGCTTCGAGCAGGCCTGGATTCAGCCGCTGGTCGCGGTTTTCACCGCGTACTGCTTAGAAACATGGTTTGAGCTGGTGGACTGCTGGGTCCAACGACGCAAACCCAGATTTTCCGGTGGCTGGAAAAATGTGGTGGATTTTCTCTTATCGGCGCACATCACCGGCATTGCCTGCGCCATGCTGCTGTACTCAAATTCGCGGCTGATGCCCATCGTTTTCGCGACCGCGGCCGCTATCAGTTCCAAGGCATTGTTGCGCGTAGCGGTGCAGAATACTCGCAGACACTTCTTGAATCCTTCGAATTTCGGCATCACGTTGACACTTCTACTTTTCCCCTGGGTGGGCATTGCACCGCCGTATCACTTCACTGAAAACCTGCACGGCTGGGGAAGCTGGATTCTGCCGGCGGTGATTGTCATGAGCGGCAGCTTCCTGAATATCAAATTTACGAAGCGGATCTGTGTTGCGCTGGGCTGGGTCGGAGGATTTTTTCTTCAGGCACTGCTTCGTAATCTGTTGTTCGGGGCTCCGTTCACGGCGGCCCTGCTCCCAATGACCGGAGTTGCTTTTGTGTTGTTTACGTTTTATATGGTGACGGATCCTGCAACAACCCCCTGCCAGTCACGCGGCCAACTGCTTTTTGGCGGCCTGGTGGCAGCGACGTATGGCATCCTGGTAACACTGCACATTGTGTTTGGCTTCTTCTTCGCCCTGACACTGGTATCTTTGGCGCGCGGAATTACGCTCTACGCTCAGGAAATCCTGACGGAAAGGTCGCGTCAGGGAGCGGCTGCCCACGCCGCGCTGGTGCTGGCGCGAGAGATGGCGTAGGGTCAGTTTCACCAGAAACTGAGCCACGCCGTATCAGCGTCTAGGGATTCGCTTGCGAATCACGGGCCTTTGGGCAGACGTCATCGCGAAGGGATGAACCTGTGGATGCTGATGGCACCGAACTCACTTTAGCGGCTTTGGCCATCGGCGCTTAGGCTTTGGCTCCCAAAAGCTTCGGTTTCTCCTTGTGGCGACAATCTGGGTGATTTGACAGAGCTGGATGAAACGTTTTAGATGTTTGAGACATTACTCTGTGTAGAGCCGTAAATACCGGCTGGCGGCATAATATTGTCAGCATCGGATTTTCGGTCGAAGATTGATCCCAGGTAGCAAAAGACAAGGAGAAGCCGGCAAAATGAAAATTACTGCTCGCGAAGTGGACGGTGTGACCATTCTGGATTTAGTTGGACCGCTTGTCCTTGGGGACGGCACTGTGGCTCTGCGCGATCAAATTCGCGCGCTGCTCGGCAAAGGACAAAACTCTATCCTGCTCAACCTCAAAGGAGTACCCTACATCGATAGCTGCGGCATTGGCGAGCTGGTCACATCTTTCACCTCAGTCCGCAACCGACGCGGCGAACTTAAGCTCGTGAACCTGGAAAAGAAAGTTCATGGCGTGCTCCAGATCACAAAGCTTCACACAGTTTTCGAGGTGTACGAGGATGAAGCGGCGGCAATGCGAGGGTTTAAAAAGACCCAGGTTCGCGCCCAATAAATAGCACCCAGCAACGCGCAACAATGTGCGTCGCCAGCAAATTCCGCAGCCGAAGGCGGCTGCGTCCACGCTTTACTGAAAGGGCCTGCCTTGCGGCAGGCCTTTTGCTTTACCCTTGGATTCTTCACCATCCGGGATCACCCATCCGGTTACCGCAACTGTGGAATTTGTTCCAAAGACCGACGATTAGAGACGGTTTGCAAGTTTGCAGCATGCCCTTGTCTGTGTGATAGACGCTTTTTGCCGGACCGCTGATTTGTCCTGACCCTTTACGATCCTGGCAAAAAGACGCGCCTATGATTACAACTTCTGAAAGTAATATCCCCGTCTGGGAAAAGGCGTCAAGACAGGATTCTGCTTATTGTCCTTTGCAGTCCGACAGCTCGGCAGACGTATGTGTAGTTGGCGCCGGCATAGCAGGCCTGAGCACGGCGTACATGATGGCGTGTGAAGGCAGATCGGTCATTATTTTGAATGACGGACGCATCGGGGTCGACGAAACGCAACGAACCACTGCTCACCTTTCGAATGCGCTGGATAATCGCTATTACGAATTGGAGCACCTGCACGGAATCGACCGCGCACGGCTTGCCGCCGAGAGCCACACCGCCGCCATTGATGCTATTGAAGCAATCATTCATGCCGAACACATTCAATGCGATTTCGAAAGAGTGGACGGCTTTCTCTTCGCTCCTCCTACTGGCAATCGCGAACAGTTGGAAAAAGAAAAAGAGGCAGCCGAGCGTGCAGGGGTGGCGGTGGAGTGGGCCTCACGCGCTCCAATTCAGGATTTTGACACCGGTCCGTGTCTTCTTTTCCCAGAACAAGCGCAATTTCATCCGCTGAACTATCTTCACGGACTGGCCCAGGCTTTTGGGCGTCTCGGAGGAAGAGTCTTCACCGCAACTCACGTGCAAGAGGTGCAGGCCGGTCCATCAGCAATAGTCAAGACCGCACACGGCCCTGAGGTGCGCGCGGATGCAGTAGTAGTTGCAGTTGATGCTCCTGCGTTTGATCCTTATGAACTGTACACACCGAATGCTTCATATTGGACCTATGCCATCGCAGTGCGCGTTCCTCATGGATCAGTGACGCGCGCTTTGTACTGGGAAACATCCGATCCTTGCCATTACGTTCGCCTCTGGAGCAGTGAAACGCGCTCCGGTGACGACTTACTGATTGTTGGCGGCGAAGACCATAAGACCGGGTACGGAGATCACTTCGACGAGCGCTTCCAACGCCTGGAGACTTGGACGCGCGGACGATTTCCGCAGGCCGGACGCGTCGAATGTCGATGGTCGGGGCAAGTAATTCAGCCGGTGGATGGGCTGGCTTTCACTGGCAGGCATCCCCTTGGCCGGGAGAATATTTACGTCGCTTCCGGAGGTTCAGGCCGCGGCATGACCCACGGAATGATTGCAGGCATGGTACTGAAAGACCTGATTTGCGGACGCGACAATCGCTGGGCCGGACTTTATGATCCCTCGCGTGTTACCTTGCGCGCGCTTTACGAACTGGCAAAAGAAAATAACGATAACGGCTCGCAATTTGCGGATTGGCGGACGGAAGTGGACGTGGATCCGATAGACCGGATCGCACCGGGCCAGGGCGCCACCATCCAAAATGGATGGACAAAACTGGCAGTCTATCGTGACGAGTACGGCGCGTATCATCGCCGCTCGGCCGTATGCCCTCACCTGGGATGCATCGTTTCCTGGAATTCGAGTGAGAAGAGTTGGGATTGTCCGTGTCATGGATCGAGGTTCGATCCGTATGGCGCCGTGATCCATGGCCCGGCCAACAGCAATCTTGATACGCCGGAACAGCACAGGGCGCTCCTCAATGCCGCCGCGCTCCTGCTGCAAAGCTCAGCTTCGCTCAGCACCAATTTTCTGGGAAAGCTCCTGGGATTGGGAATTCGTATGAGTTGAGCTGAGCGTCATGCAGCCAGCACCACTGTCATCAATAACCCGTTCGCAAATCCCCAGTTTCCGCGTGTCCAAGTATGCAAGGACATTTATGGAAGAGACGCTATTTCGCGTCATTTTACAGTTGGCTTTCATCATTGCGACCGCCCGGATATTTGCCGCAATATTCAAGAAGCTCGGCCAGCCTGGAGTTTGCGGAGAAATGGCAGCCGGCCTGATCCTTGGACCCTCCCTGTTCGGAAAGCTCTTTCCTGGCACTTTTCATCGCATCTTCGATCCTTCGGTTTCACTGGTATTCATCATGTTTGCCCAGGTCGGGCTGGTCCTGCTGCTGTTTCTTCTCGGCATGGACTTTGAGTTCACATACCTGCGAACGCATGGGCGTCGAGCGCTGGCCATTGCTGTTTCAGCTATGGCTGTGCCCTTTGCCATCGGGTTGGTCCTGGCAAAATTCATGTATCCGCACGTTGGCTTTGGTATTCCTGAGACTGGGTTCTGCCTGTTCGCCGCGACCGCGCTTTCGATCACTGCATTGCCGATTCTGGGGATCATTCTGGTGGAATTTAACCTGAATCGCACAGAACTGGGGGTAATCGCTATTACCGCAGCGGCTCTCATGGATGTGACCGGTTGGACTCTGCTGGCTGCCGTAAACGCCATTGTGCGATCCAATTTCCAACTTTGGCTGACCCTCAAGATGCTTCTTGAGGTAATTGGTTTTGGAGCCGTGATGCTTTGGGCCGTCCGGCCACTGATAAAGAAATGGATCCGCTACATTCTGGCGAAAGAGGGCTCGAGCCTCTCCATTGCAACGCTGGCCATTCTCCTGGTGGTGGTATTTACTTCTGCCCTCGCCACCAGCCGCATTGGAATATTCTCGATCTTTGGAGGATTTGTCGCAGGAGCCATCCTGTTTGACGAACACGCATTTCGCCACGCCGTACATGCGCGCCTTCAGGACTTTGTCCGGGTTTTCTTTGTACCCATTTTCTTCATGTACACCGGACTGCGCACCGATGTTGGAAGCATGAGTGGAAGTGTAATGTGGATGCTCTTTTCCCTGACCATTGCTGCGGCTGTTCTTGCCAAGGCCGTGCCGGCAACTCTCGCTGCTCGCGCAACAGGATTCTCATGGCCCGACTCGCTCTCCATGGGTGCACTCATGAATACACGGGCCTTGATGGAACTGATTGTTCTGAACATTGGTCTGGATCTTGGAGTGATTCCCAAAAGCGTCTTCTTCATGTTCACGCTCATGGCCGTCATTACTACACTGATGACCGCACCTTTGCTGAGACGCACGTTGGCCTACGCCGGATTTAAGCCTCAGCCTGAAGCATTGGCGGTTGCTCAGCTTACTGCCGCGTCGGGCGGAGATTAAATTCACATCAACGTCAGGAACTGAAAGGAAAAGAAATTCTACCGTCCACTCGCATACCTCGACATCGTAATGGGTGCAGCCGCAGGTTGGACAACCGCGGGAGCCGGAGCGTTTGCAGTCTCACGGAACTGACTCACGAATTCTGGCGCCACTTTCACCAGCTTCACATCTGTCGCCGCGTCCAATTGGCTGCAACACTGTCGCATCTCCTCAGGATCGAAGCGGAGATTCTCGATCGTGACCGTTTCAGCGAGCTGCTTGTTGCTGAGCAGGCTCTCGTCATTGAGGACTACTGAATAAATATAGACCGCAATGAAGCGCGCCAGCTTCCTGATATTGGCCATGTGTTGTTTCAAAACGCGGACGCATTCATGCCCTGAACAGTCAACTTCGTAAAAAAGCTCCTCCGCCTTCTTCAGCGGCTCGAAAAAAGTGAAATCGCAAAATCTGGAATCACCCGATTGGGTGGGTTGTTGTTTCTTCCAATGATAATAGTCCGTAATAAAAGCCTGTATGTTGTGGTTGAGGACGCCGAGCTTTGCAAACATATCCAGATAAGAGACCACAAACTTCGTATCAGTGAAGACCTGGCTGATGAATGGGAAAACATAAAACGTGAAATAGATCGTGAGCTCCCAGCTGTACTTCATCGTGTAACATTCCTGATCGCCCAAGAGGTCATAGCTGACCGCGTAACTTGGCACGTAGGCTTCGTAGAATGCCCACATAAGCAATTCATAGAGACGGGCCTTGATTGCCAGAGCACTTTTATCATTTGTCAGAATGGCGTCTGTAATCAAAGTGTTGTGCAGTGCAATGAGGTCTCCGCCAGGGCTGTAGAGAGGATCAGCAAAACGGCCGGCTTCCCCGGAGAGGGCCCAGCGATCGGGGCTGATAGTCTGCCGGCAGTCATAAGCGAAATCGCGGAACATTCCCTGGTCGACAATTTTCATCTTTGGAAGGACGGGCGCAAACAGAGGGAACTCCCGGCAAATCCACTCGACTGTTTTCTCCGGAGAAGACACTTCGAATTCAGGTATTTTAGTTTTATCGTAAACCAACCCCAGGCTGGTTCTTCCCTGCAGCGGGATCACCCAGAACCAGTAGCCTTCGCCGCAGAAGTGGTTTGTGGAAAGCCAAAAAGGAAGATGGCCAATCATTCTGCGGTTTTTGTGCTTCAATCGTTGCGGGTCTGAGAGATTGGTGAGTTTTTCGACGTTCAGCAGACCATCGACCCAGAAGAATGTAGAGCCGTGACGAATAGGACTGGGTTTGGTGAGGGCCAGACGGCGGGAAAGGAACTTCGCGCGTCCGGTCGTATCCACCAGCCAGTGCGCCTCCACTTCCACTTTTTGCCCGTCAGCTTCGAAGGTCAAGCAATGAGGTTTTTCCGAATTGGAAAGAGCGACGTCGAGGTTGAGGGCACCGGGGCGAAATGTGAAATTCGCGTTCTCAGAATTAAGACGGAGAAGCTCTTCTTCAATTTTGTTGCGATTGAGTTGATAGGTCGCGATGTTTGATAATCCCTTGATGTAGGACTGGCTGTAATCTTCAAAGCAGTCGTTCTTCCGCCCGGGAGTCTTCCAATAAAAGCGCAGGTTGTACTTCATGAGGTGCTCGCGGAGGAGATGCTCCTCCAGGTCGAGCATTTTGGAAAAATAATAAGCGCTGACCTGGACAGTAGCTTCGCCGACCTTCTGTCTCGATGGTGGAATCTGGGAACGCTTCTCCAGCAACAACACTTTTTTCGAAGAATTGAGCAGAAGTTGCCGGGCAAGGGAGAGTCCCGCCAGACCCGCGCCCAGGACCACGACGTCGTAATGATGGCGATTCGGGAGAAGGGTTGTCATCGGTTCGAATCTCTTGATTAGACATCGAGATTGAGTGCAATTTGCGCTCAGGCAGGGAGAAACATTGCGTGAAAACCAAGATGGAGATGGTGCTCCAGCGGGATGCGCGCAATCGGACCCTTGGCAACTTTGGCAGCCTCAAATACCAGGAAGGTACTCTTGCGGGCCAGCGCGTCAAATTCCTGGCAGATGATGACACCCTCATTTGTGCCAGGTGCGCCAACGAAAACGGGCTCTCCTCCCAGGTAACGCATTGGCGGGGACTGATAAATGTCATCGGCGGCGCAATTGTTCCAGCTTGCGTGAACTAATTGGTCAAAGAACTTTCGGCCATTGTGACCGGTGGCGGAGATGCCCAGCATCCAGAAATCACCATAAAAATGCATTGCTCGCTTGGGATCGATGGCTGGGAAGTCGGGGGCTTTGGAATAGTGTAGATCTATCCTTTCCACCAGCTCACGCGATTTCAGGTCAATCACAAACCTTACCGGACCGCCGCTGGAAACACATTGAAAAAGATTTGGAAGCGGGCGGTAATGACTGTACAGCGGCTCGTCGAACTCCAGAACATCCACAACCAGCCTGTCGCCTTGCTCAAATGAATTGATCAGGTGCAGGCAGTAACGGTTACCAATTGGAATTGACGCCATCGCTTCCCCGGTCCGCCGCGAAAGAATGACTAGTCTGCTGCCAAGCTCAGGCTCCCAGTGGAGCGAATCCATTACAGATTTCCCGTCATGCAAGACGGCAGAAACATCCAGCAGATATGGGCTCAGGTAGAACACAGCATAGTGCCGGCTGAGACTGAAATCATGCACAGAACATAGATGTTCGAGCGGTATGGCCTTGCGGTACCGCAGGCCGTCACGTCCGAAGCAGTAAAAATAGAGACGCGGCGCTTGTGTTGAAAAGAAAACGCCAAAGTTAAACATTTCGCCAGATTCCTGATCAATCTTGGGATGGGCAGAAAATGGGCTGGCATCATTCAGCCGCCCATTGAAGTTACATTGCCCACGAGTTTCGAGGGTTTTCGGATCAAGTTCCCACGGCAGTCCTTGTTCGCCCAGCGCGAGAAGCCTTCCATCCAGTGAATACACACTCACATTCACCGGCGACTCCAAACCATTGTTGACGCGATTGAGCCGGCTGCGGGTAAAAGATGTCCCGAAAGTACGATATAGCGGCCGGCCCGCAATTCGTTCGTCTTCGAACTTACGGCAGCGGATATAGCGGCTTCTTAGCCGGATCAGATTTTTTTCAAAGCACAAAGCGCAGATCATGCCGTCGCCATCCAGCCAATGCTGATAAATAAGATCGCCAAATCCAAAGCGGGCGGGGCCATTCAAGTAATAAGTGCCACGCAGGAAATCAGGAAGAGGATTACCGGTAGATTCGACCGCGCAATCACATTCTTGAAATTCATGAGGAAAGGCAGCTTCAATCCCCGGCGCGAAGTCGTCCGTTTTCCCATTTTCCCCTGCGATAGGCGTCGGTCGGGCAATCGCCCAGACCGCTGAGTCTTCCAGAGACGACCTCATTCGATTAATCCTCTAAACGGCTATTGTCTTGCTTCGAGCTCCATCCTTGTTCTGCTCGAAGACAGATCCAGAAAAGATCGACCGGCGACGGGAAAGCATCTGATCAACAGCCTGCTGCATTTTGGCGCGTACCTCGCCGCTGACGGCCTTTACCACCGCGCGATCGTCGGCTGCCTCCGGTGGATACTGATCAATGCTGATCGGCGGCAGAAATTGTGTGTGCCACTTCGAGGGCAGTGGAAAGGGCAGAAACGGAAACGTCGCTGTGATTGGAATAAAGGGCCAGTCGGCGTAATGCGTCCAGCGGCGCCATTTTATTTTGGCGAAGATTGGAAATATCTCCGCGCTCCCTACGGTGACAAAAGGAATGATCGGCGCCCGATGCCGCAGCGCCAATTTCACAAAAGCGTCGCGGCCGAACGCCTGAAGCTTGTAAGCGTGACGATACAGCACGAATGCGCCATGAATGCCTTCAGGAAAGATCCCCAGCAATTCACCGCTTTCAAGAACACGGTCCGCACTTTCCTGGCAGGCAATAACGCCGCCAAGCTTGGTCATGAAATTTGCTAAGAAGGGAAATTTCAACAGCCCAGGATGAGTTAGAAATCGCGGATACCTCCCTGTTCCCCTCACCACGGTGTGCAGGGCCATCACGCCATCCCAGGGCATGAACCCGCGATGCATTCCCACCAGAATGGCCCGCCCGTGCCGGGGAATATGTTCCATCCCGGTGCTTTCGATGCGCCAGTAATGGTCAGAAAGAAATTTGAAGAGAGACTTGCCGTAGAACCGGATATATTCCCTGTCCATCCCGAATTCATCGAATTGTGGCTCAGAATCCTGTTTTTGACCGTGAAACTCCAGCAGTGCAGCCGAGCTCGACTTGCGCGGGGCAAATCCGAGTTGCTGCTTTATCTTTGCGTTGGAAACACTCCAGGTATAACGGCAAAAGTCGAGCGTCTCCGCACCGGAAATGACCCGGCGTAAGGTGCGAGGGATTGGAAGTCGCACACCCTTGCTCAGCCGAATCGCAGCGTGCATGGGAACCACTCCATCAGGAGCAAGGTTAAATGTTCCTGACTTGTTGGCTCTGATAGCGCGGAGCACTGCGGCTGCCAGATCAGAGAGGCTGAGCAATTGCAACGAGGGATCGTGTCCGGGAAGACTTGGCACTAACCGGCGCGAAAGCAGCCGCGAGAACAATGTGGGTGATCCCAACACAATCGATGGACGGAGAATTGTCAGCGCAATTCGATCCAGATATTCGTGGGCCAGCGCCTCCAACGAATTCCATTCATCGGATATGCGACTCCCATTGCAAGCGGATCGATATTCTTCGTCCACTAAATGGTGTCGCCCCGGACTCGTCCCATAAATAAGTGCACTGGACAGCAGGACAAACTGAGCGCATCGCTGAGCGGCAGCTTGCTCGAATGCTCGTTTCGCTTCGGCGAGATCCGGAGTCAGGCCATTGCGAGTTGTTGAAGACGGAAGATAAACCCAGGTTGTATTTTGTCTGTCGTTTATCCCCGACAAATGCGAATCGGTAAGGGACCAACTCCAATCCGGTTGAAGCGCGCGAAGCTCCTTTACCAAATTGGCGGCGAAATGATTGCGCTGCGAGCCAATGACGGCAACATTATGACCCGAAGCATGGGCCTCGCATTCACGATCAATCGCGGATTGGCCGATTGCAGAGTTCATGCCGGCATCGCTCCCAATGCGCCTGCCAACTCCAGTGCTCCGGGCGGCAGACCAGCGCCCAGCCGCCGATTGCCGGTGATAAGCTTTGTTGCCTGCATCGCTGAAATCATCACCGGAGTAATTCCACCTCCCGGCTGGCTCCAATGCCCGACGAAATAAAGATTTTTGAGCGGTCCCGCAATTTCCGGACGCGCACCGCCCAGTTGGTCAGGTGACATTTCCCAACCCAGCATCGCGCCATGGTAGTTGAGCGTGTACCGGTGAGATGTCTCGGCCGAAGCGCCAAGTTTAACTGCAATGCGCTTCGAAAACCCAGGCAGACAGCGTTCGAGCGATTGAAAGATGTAATCCTCCACGATGGATTTGTGTGCAGGCCAATCTGGAACAGCGTCGTAATCAATTTTGGTCAGTTTTTGTATGATAGCAATTTGTCCGCCGGGCGGCGCCAGGCTGGGGTCGAAAGCAGTCGGCAGAAAAACTTTGAAGGCATTCGTAGCAACGGTTTCAGCGTCCCACGAACTCCAGTGATAGCCTTCCGCCTTCCGCAGCTCGTCCAGAGCAATGTCTTTCAATCCAAAATGCAGGACAAAACAAGGATAGGTTGGGCGAAGGCGCCTGATCTCGGTTAGATAATCCGGGTCGAGAAGTTCAATGCCGATCAGTTCTTCCAGCGTGTGGCGCATGTCAGCGTTGGAAATCACAACGCCAGCGGAAATCTGCAGGCGCATTTTGTGCCGCAGGGTACCCGTTTCCACTTCCAGGCCACAAGCAGTGTGGTTGCGGACCAGAATTCGCCGCACCATCGAACTCATCAAAATGTGGCCGCCGGCTTCCTCGAACCTCTGCGCCAACTCATCTACAAAGACCTGCGATCCGCCGCGCGGATAGTAATTGCCCAGGAAATAGGCAAGCCGGAGCATGGAATCAAAGACGAAAGAGGTCCGTGATGGCGGAGAACCCCAGTGGCCGATGTCGCCGGTCAAGAGCAATTTCAGTTTTTCATTATGAAAATAGCGGTCGAGAACGTCACGAATCGTCAAATCCTGATATGGCGCGATCCGGTTGGTCGAGACGTTCCGGAAGTACCGCATCAGTCCGATCAGGTAAGTCTTCCGCACAAGGGCAAAGAATTTGTCGAGATTTTCGGCTTCGTCACGAAACTCGCTTTTCAGCTTTCGCAGGAAGGAATCAAAGTCAGCGGGCACAGCAAAACGGGTGCCGTCAGGAAAGTGAAAGCAGTCCACCGGGTCCATTTTTATCCAGTCGGTGGTGACTCCTAACTCCGCGAGCAGAGCACCGGTGATCGTAGATTTGTTTCCCAGCAACGGATAAAAATGAGTCGCCGCATCAAAGGTGTATCCCTTGCGCCGGAACGTGCTGCAATAACCCCCGACCATGAAGTGCTGCTCGACTAACAGCACCTTGAGCCCGGCGCGCGCGAGCAGGTTCGCACAGACCAATCCTCCGACGCCCGCGCCAATCACAACCGCGTCGTAAGTTCTGTTCGGCTCCACGCGAAGACCGCGAAAACGTCTGGACAACCAGGTCACTCCTTTGCCATGCGTCCCGTCAGAATGCGTAGTTCGCAGACACCACTCGCTACAAGCTACAAAATAGACAATCGCAAAAGTGGAGTTTGCAGACCAAGCGGCGACCAAGTTTCATTTCGACGGTTTAGGGGGATCACCTACAAACTTCCGGCTCATCGTTGTGCCGGCCACCAGTTGGCGGCAGTCCGAGCACTCGGCCAGGTGAGTAATGACCTCTTCCTTTTTCTGAGGAGACA
>DATDNH010000052.1:0-11275 GCA_036518395.1 Candidatus Angelobacter sp.
CTGAATTGCGTCGCCACGGTTTTGAGAAGCGTCCCGCTGCCGGCAGAGCCCTGGTAATGCTGTACCTGCGTTACATAGGGAGCGCAGGGCGCGAATTGATCAGCATAGGTATGAACTGTGTCATTCCCATCAGGGCTGGTAACTGTCGTCGTGGTATCAGTGTAGGTATAGGTCCACGTGTGGCCGCCGGTTCCATCGTTGGCATTCACGGTGCGTGAAGTCACCCAGCGGCTGGTTGCTGTCCAGGAAGTGCCGCAACTGGCAACCGGTCTGGTCGCATAAGCGTAAGAAATTGAGCCGCCGGTGGGGAAAGTGAGGGTGGTGACATCACCATAGTTGTCATAAGCTAACGTCCACATGGTCAGATCTGGGAGTACGATGGCAGTCAGCAGCGAAGTGCTGGCTGGCGAGTATTCGGTCACCGTGCCTTGCTGAAAATTTGTTGACAGCGTAACCGTGGAATAGCAGAACTTAAAGGTTCGAGTACCATTGTTCACGGCAGCCACTCCGGGAACGCTCCATAACTTCGCCGATGAGGTCCCTGTTGGACAGGTTGATAGATCAGAAGTTGACACGCCGGGCTGGACCACGGCACTGCCACCACCGCTGCCGGGAATTACACGGCCAATGGTATCTGTCCATCCGGAGGAACCGATCGTGACTTGGTTGCCGTTGGCGTCAGTTACGGAAGTAGGCTGAATCCCCGTGGTCAGGTTGGTTCCCGCACCACCAACATAGCTATATCGTGTGCCGTTCGGGGTTACAAGCGTGTTGGCGTCGAGGCGAAGGAGGCCGGTTGCATCGAGTGAGTGGGCAGGATACACGGGGGTTCCCGAACTGGCACTGCCGCCGAGCTGATGCATATTGCCGTCGGGAGAGCTGACGTCCTGATAATAGGAGGGATCCATCGTTCCTACTGTTTGGATCCACCAATCCAGGCTGCTAACGACCTGCGCGCCGCTGATGCCTCTCGCCGGTTGCCACCTGTATGTATACGTCGGATTGCAGTTAGGGTTATAGCAAGATGGCGTAGCCTTGACCTGCCAACCCTTGCTGCTATAGCGGAGAAAAAAGCTTAGGTCAAGATTGCCGCGCTGAGGGAATGAAGCAAGTGGAATATGGATCGCCAACCCACCGCTGGGAAGACTCACCGTATCCAGGTCGCCGCCGTGAAATGAGCCGTAGGGTTTGAGGCCCTGCTCTTCATTAACATTCGACTGGCTGAAAACGGGAATGACTATCGCAAGGACGAAGAGGAAAATGGACCCAAGCAGCCGCATGATTTTCATGAGGTCTCCGGAGGGTCTCAAGTTTGCATTCGTGCGCGCGGTTCGAAAAACTCTAATCCAGTGCCTATACCAATGATGTGATGGCCGTCACACATGTCTGTGACGGACGACCAAAAGTTGGCCCATAATAGGATTGATTTTGGAACTGCGTCAATTGGCGACCTTGTGGAAATCCTGAAAAAAATTTTCCCGCCCGAAGAAACCAGAGCTGCTGGATTTGCATCGTCATCTGTCCCGAAATGATATGAGCGAGATTTGCAGGTGAGAATTCGCTGAGGCAGCACGGACAACGCGAACGGTAAGTTATTCCACGCATCTTCATCCAGGCTTGCGCCGGGACTCGGCCTTGGTCCCACGGCAAGCCGGGGCAGGCAGGATGACAGGGCTCTTGCGGAATCGCTTGCTTAAGATTCTCGAATCAATCCGTGAATAATACGCGGTAGGGGAGGACCTTGGGATGATGAGGCTTCAGATGGTGACACTCAAGCGGCCATGCTGATTTTTCACTGTCATGCCGTGAGAAAAAAGCATCGAAACAAACGGGAGGCCGGAATCAATGGAAACTGAACTGCGCAGCATCAGCCGTGATGATTTAAAGAAGAAGCTGGACGCCAAAGAATACTTTTTTCTTGTAGAGACCCTGGCGCCGCAGTTTTACAATCACGGCCATCTGCCGGGAGCGATCAACCTTCCTCCCGACCAGGTGCGGCAACTGGCGCCTACGGTGCTGCCCGACAAGAACGCGGAAATCATTGTTTACTGCGCCAAGCTCACTTGACACGCCTCAGAGAACGCTGCCCGTGAACTGGCGGCGATGGGATACACCAACGTAATCGACTACGCGGAAGGCAAACAGGGATGGGTGGAGGCTGGGTTGCCGCTGGAAGGTCATCAGCACGAGGATCACCATCATTGATCAGCAAGCAATTGGCAATTGGCAGTCAGCAACCCCACGCAAAAACAAGACCTTCAACGCAGAGGAGCAGAGGCAGCAGAGGAAATGAGAATTGTTGATTTCCGATTGTTGATTTTCGATTTCAAACCCAACGGCAAAAGCAAACTCAAAAACAAAGACTAAGGAAAAGCGCGGGAGGGCTTGTGAGTTTAATCCGGATTTCAGGGTCGGCAAAACTGCCCGCACAAAAACTCGACCCCAAAAAAATTGAGGAACAGAGACAACGCTTCAGAAAAATATTCTAAAACTCTGCTTACTCTGTTCCTCTGTGTTGAAGGTCTTTTTACGCCTCGCGAATGCCATCCATAAACGCCCGCAGCTTGCGCGAACGGGAGGGATGGCGCAGCTTGCGCAGCGCCTTGGCTTCGATCTGGCGAATGCGCTCGCGCGTGACCGCGAACGACTGGCCAACCTCTTCCAAAGTGTGCTCTGAGCCATCTTCCAGGCCAAAGCGCATCTTGATGACTTTTTCTTCCCGCGGGGTGAGCGTGCGCAGCACCTGCGCGGTCTGGTCTTTCAGGTTAACGTTGATGACCGCCTCAGCGGGAGAAACCATGGAACGGTCTTCAATGAAGTCGCCCAGATGCGAATCTTCCTCTTCACCAATAGGCGTCTCCAGCGAGATCGGCTCCTGCGCGATCTTCAGCACCTTGCGCACCTTGGCCACAGGAATGTCCATGCGCTTGGCAATTTCTTCTGAAGTAGGCTCGCGCCCCAGCTCCTGCACAAGCTGCCGCGAAGTACGGATCAGCTTGTTGATGGTCTCGATCATGTGCACCGGAATACGGATGGTGCGGGCCTGATCGGCAATAGCGCGGGTAATCGCCTGGCGGATCCACCACGTTGCGTACGTGGAGAACTTGTAGCCGCGGCGATACTCGAACTTGTCTACTGCCTTCATCAAACCGATATTGCCTTCCTGGATCAGGTCCAGGAATTGCAGGCCACGGTTGGTGTATTTCTTGGCGATAGAGACCACCAGACGCAGGTTGGCTTCAATCAGCTCGCGCTTGGCAGCTTCGGCGTCAACGTCGCCCTGAATAATTTCCCGCTGCGTGCGCTTGAGTTCCTGGTAACTGACTCCAGCTTCCAGTTCCAGCCGCTCCAGATCGGCGCGGTGCGTCCGCTGCACGCGGCGCAGCTCTTTGCGCGTGTCTTCACTGCGTGTTGCCTCGACTTTCTTTTCCAGGCTGTTAATCTGGCGATCGAGGGCACGCATGGTGTCCACGGTTTTGTTCACCCGGTCAATGAGCCGCTTGCGCTCCGGATGGGTGAACTTGAGGTGGCGGATGCCGAGTGAGACCATCACCTCCGCTCGGCCCAATGACCAGCGGTAGCGGCGATGCTCTTTCGGTCTCTTCTTCTGCTGGATGTTCTGCAGCTTCTCGGCAATCTGCTGCACTCGCTTGTAGTGCTTGCCTACTTCATCAATCTGGCCGGTAAAATCTCTCAGCCGGGCAAGAACAATTTCGTCAGTGATCTCCTCTTCATCAAATGACACCAGCTCTTTGATGGAGCGAACACCACGTTTCAAGTCTTCGCCCAGAGCCAGGATTTCCTTAATGACGATGGGAGAGCGGGAAAGCGCTTTCAACACGCGGAGCTGTCCGCGTTCGATGCGCTTGGCTATTTCCACTTCGCCTTCGCGGGTGAGCAGCGGTACTGTGCCCATCTCGCGCAGGTACATGCGGACCGGGTCGTTGGTTTTTTCCAGCGCACCGGGCGTAAGGTCAAGTTCAACATCTTCGCCTTCTTCCAGATCTTCGAACTTCTGTTCCGAAGGCAGTCCCTTGGTAGCATCAAGGACATCAATGCCTTGAGTACCAATCGTGGTCAGCAGGTCGTCGAGATCATCGGGTGAGTGGACATCACCTGGTATGAGATCATTCACTTGATCATAGGTGAGATATCCCTTTTCTTTTCCTGCATCGATTAGTTTCTTAATATCGTCGAATTTATCGTCTAGAGCCAAAACCACGATCCTCGTTGTCTAAGTTGTTTATTTGTGTGAGCAGTTCCGGGGCTTGGACGCTCGTATCCCTGTTTGTAAATCGGCTGGTACGGAGGCTCGTATGCGCACAATTCCGGAAGATACTTAGAGTATCATGTCCGGCCCCAGAAAGAAAAGCGCTTTGTGCCCGCACCCACCGAAAAACAAAGGAGATAAGAGGCCTCACCCCGCATATATATAGATGGCCCGGAGTTGCCAATGGTTTCGAAAGAAGTCAGGCCTGAAATGGCCTGGCAGAGTTCTCAGAACCCTCAAGAGGGATGTCGCTGATTCGGTTGGTTCCACTAACTCTGGCCAGCGGCGAGTTTGCGGTCCAGGTCGAGTTTCTCCTGCTTCAGGCGGACCAGGGCACCAACGTCATTCTTGCGTTCGGCTTCGCAGATCCCCTGCTTAATATCGCGCTCGCGCTGAATCAGCCAGCTGCGGTGACGCAGCGCTTCCAGCGTTCCTTCCAGCAGGTCGGAGGAAAGCGCGGTATCGCTCTGCATAACGATTTTCATGAACACCTGGCGATCAGAGTCACTAAAAGGAAGGTCCATGGGGTTAGGATGATCTTTGTTCTCAAAAAGCGTTTCCAGCAGGGATTCGGTAGCGAGACCCACATGTAAGGACTCAGTTGCCAGCGCGTCGAGCGCCGCCTGGCGCATTTCCAGCTCCTCGGCAGAAGTTGAAGAAAGGGCCCTGACAAGGATTTTCTCCGCCGGGGTGATTTGAGAATCTGGGGCGGTGCGCACCTGGGCCGACGAACGACGCGTTGCATTAGTCCTGAGCTCCTGCCGCAAAACAGCATCGCTGATGCCGAGCTTCTGGGCAACATCATTAGCCAGTCCATCACGCAGCACCCGGTTGGGAACGCGAAGGATGTGCGGCATCAGGTAGTTCAGGGCTTTCGCCCGGCCTTCCAGAGAACGGACTGCAAACATCTCCATGGCGCGGCTGATCAGGTAATCAAAGTAGTTGGCCGCGCCCTTCAGGGCCGCTTCATAGGCCTTTGCCCCCTTGTGACGGATAAAAAGATCGGGATCGAACCCTGTTTCCAGACGCAGGATTCTGATTCTGAATTCCTCTTCCACCAGCATGGTGAGCGAACGATCTGTAGCCGCGGATCCCGCTGTATCCGGATCGAAATTTACGATTATGTCTTTCCCGAAACGCGCCAGAAGCTTGATCTGCGCTTCACTGAACGCCGTTCCAGAGCTGGCAATGACGTTATGAAAGCCGGCAGAGTAGACGGAAATGCAATCCATCTGGCCTTCCACCAGAATGGCATAATTGAGCGCCCGAATGGATTCTTTGGCTTTGTCCAGGTTGTAGAGTATGCGTGATTTCGAATAGATCGGCGTCTCGGGCGAGTTCAGGTACTTGGGTCCGGCCTTTTCGTCGGTAGAGAGCGTGCGCCCGGTAAAGGCAACGATTTTTCCATTCACATCGGCGATCGGGAACATGATGCGATTGCGGAACCGGGAATACATGGTGCCGGCATCGGTTTCGCTTTTCCAGGAAAACAGGCCCGAGGCGCGCTGGAGTTCCTCACTGAATTCCGATTTCAGGTGATCGCGCAGGACAAAACCGAGTTCAGGGGCATAGCCGATGCGAAAGGTGCGAATGGTTTCTTCCTTCAATCCGCGCCGGGCAAGATATTCGCGTGCGTGGGCTGCCTCCGGGCGCCGAAGCTCCCTTTCAAAAAAACGGCAGGCGCGCTCGTGCATTTCAATGAGCTGCCCGCGCACTTTCGCCTCCTCAGCGTCGTGCGGAGAGCTGTATTCCATTTTGGGCAGCTTGATGTCCAGCTTCTGTGCGATCAGGCGAACCGCTTCATGAAAGGTGATGTTCTCGATCTTCTGTACAAAAGAAAAAACATCGCCTTTGGCCGCGCATCCGAAGCAGTAAAAGTATTGGCCGCCCGTGTGAACGGAAAACGATGGCGTCTTCTCCTGGTGAAAGGGACACAAGCCGGTAAAATTCTGCGCGCCGGATTTCTTCAGCTTGACGTAATCGCCGATGACGCGAACGATGTCCGCCTGCTGCTTAACTGTATCTGCAACGCTGCCCGGATTAGCCATTGATCAAAGTATGAAACATTGTGCTTCAAAAGATCTGCTGAAAGTGTCTGATCTTCAGTGCAAGCTTTCAAGTCCAGACCCAGCAGTGAAGATCCTGCAATTTCGTACGCGATTTCCACACCGCCTGGGCCAATGTTATCGCACATGAATTCCAAATACGTCAGACTTTCTTTTGTTATACCCTTAACAACAAATGAAAATTGAAACTTTGGCCGTGCATGCCGGGCGCAAAGCAGAGGCGGGAGCGCGCGACGTTACACCGGCAATTCATCTCTCTACCACGTTCAAGAAAGCCGAGGATGGGAGCCTTCCCGGTGGATACCTTTATGGCCGCAGCAACAATCCCAATCGCGACAGCCTCGAGAAAGCGCTGGCCCTTCTTGAGGATGGCGGCGCGGTGGCCCTGGCGTTTTCCTCCGGAAGTGCGGCCACGCTGACCATCTTTCAATCATTGGCTCCCGGAGACCACGTCATTGCGCCTGAAGATGCCTACTACGGCACAACCCTGCTGCTCAAAAACCATCTTGCCCCGTGGGGTTTGACTGCCTCATTTCTGGATATGCGCGATTTGAGCGCTGTTGAGCGCGCTGTGACCCCGAGAACCCGGCTGATCTGGGCAGAAACGCCGTCCAATCCCCTGCTGAACATAACCGATATTCGCGGTGTAGCTGCAATTGCGCAAAGAGCCGGCGCGCTGCTGGTCTGTGACAACACCTGGGCCACCCCACTGCTGCAGAGTCCATTGCTGATGGGCGCGGACGTGGTCATGCACTCGCTCACCAAGTATCTGTCCGGGCACAGTGACGTTCTGAGTGGCGCGTTGATTTTTCGGCGGGCCGATGCGCTGTTCGAGAAATCCCGCGCCTTCCAGCACGATGGCGGCGCAGTCCCCTCGCCTTTTGAGTGCTGGCTGACGTTACGCGGATTGCAAAGCTTTCCCTATCGCGTGCGTGCCCACTCCGCGAACGCGCAACGCGTTGCTGAATTCCTCAGCAAGGAGGAAAAAATCGAGGCTGTTCATTATCCCGGCCTGAAGAAGCATCCAGGACACAAGATTGCTGCCTCCCAGATGTCCAGTTTTGGCGGAATGCTCTCCATCCAGGTGAAAGGCGGACAGGCAGAGGCATTTAAGCTGGCCGGTGGAGTCAAACTTTTCACGCATGCCACGAGCCTGGGCGGCCCGCACAGCCTGATCGAGCACCGCGCATCCGTGGAAGGCGCGGCGACGCGCAGCCCGGTAAACCTGCTGCGCCTTTCCATTGGCCTCGAGCACCCGGATGACCTGATTGAAGATTTGCAGCAGGCGCTGAAGAAAGTCTGATACTTTCGCGATGGATTACCGCGACCAGCAGCATTTTCTGAACGGCAGCCGCATCTGGGGGACACTGGTTGCGTCTGCCGTTGTTGCGCTGGCAATTGTCTGCCGCGAGGCAAGCTCGATGCCGGTTAGGTTCTCCGTTGTTTTTGATCTGGTAACGATCGCGCTCGCGATTTTTGTTTATTACACCCCGGATTATCTGCACTTGACGACGAATCCAGCGCGAAGAGCGCGCTGGGTGATTAAGGTTCGCTGGAGAATTATTGCAGCCGTTCTGATCATGGGACTTGTGACCGCCTCAAACAATCACAGCCGCATCATAGTGCTGATTCTGGCGGCGTGGCTGTTAGCGTTTAATGCAATTGCCAAATTTGTCCGCCAATCGCATGTGCCGCTCTGGTTGTGGGTTGGAGACTTCGTATCGTGTACCGTCCTGCTATTAGGACCGTTCAATATAGCACTCGGCGCTTTATTGCTGTCCGCTGCTGCACATCTGGCGATTGTGGCATCAGACAGGTTGCTGATCTTCGCTGCCGGTATGACAGGTACATGGAGTCTCCTGCTGGTCGCATTTGCGGCCCGGCTAAGACAGATTGACCGCGGCGAAAGCCTGCTGTATGCCGGGCTGTTGCTGCTGACCGTGGGCGCGACGATCTGGCTTGTCCGGCGCGCCGAAAGTCAAAATGATAAGAACATTGCCTCAGCGGTTCGCGAACTAGAGGAATTCACTGGATACTCAGAGGAAAAAATCAAAGAACTCTGGGCCACCAGCAACCAGCAATTAGCAAAGAACTTTGATTCAGCATCCATCGACCCCGGCGATAGCGGGCGACTGGCAGAATGGTACCGGCAGAACTCCGAGCTTTATCTATTTGCGATCTCCGGCTACAACCTGGAATACAAACGTATTCGCTCCAATTTAAATGTATTGAAACTTGGTTCTGGCGGCTGCCTGGATTACGGCGCGGGCAACGGAGAGATCGTGCTCGCGCTGGCGCAAACAGGACATCCGGCTGCCTACTTCGACGTTCAAGGCGAGACCATGCGCTTTGCGCGCTGGCGCGCCGCACGGCGCAGGCTGCCGGTGGAGTTCTTTGTTTCAAAACAGGAATTGCTGGCGGCAAGGGGCAGCAAGGGCTACGACACAATCTTTTCGCTCGACGTGCTCGAGCACCTGCCTGATTTGCCTGGAGAATTGAATTTTCTTTCATCACTATTAAACCCCGGCGGACGCATCGTCTTCGATGTGCCTGCAGGCGCGACCAAGTCGCATCCCATGCACCTGAATCACAATCTGGATGTGGTCGCGCACTTGAAAGCCAAGGGCTTGAAGGACGAGCGCAGCCTGTGGCAGAGATTGCCGTTTCGGAAAGAAGAAAAGTATATCTTTCGCGCGCGCTGATCTAATTCACCTTCACGGCAACATTGGTCTTGTCTCCCGGCTCGGCGGCAAACAGTTTTGCTGCTGAGAAACCCATCGCACCGGCAACTAAGTTCCGGGGAAACGTGGCTATGGCCGTGTTGTACTGCATCACCGACTCGTTGTAGAACTGGCGGGCAAAGGCGATGCGGTTTTCTGTCGAGGTTAGTTGCTCCTGCAATAACGTGAAATTCTGCGCCGCATGCAGCGTAGGATAACGCTCGGCCACAGCAAAAAGATTTCCTACCGCACCCGTCAACGCGGTTTCCGCCAACGCGCGCGCGCCAATGTTCGCGCCGGCACTGATGGCCTGGGCGCGAGCGCTGGTCACCGCTTCCAGGGTTTGCCGCTCGTGCGTCATGTAGCCGCGCACCGTTTCCACCAGGCCGGGAACCAGGTCATGGCGGCGTTTGAGCTGCACATCCACGTCCGACCAGGCATTCTGCACCCGATTACGCAGGCGCACCAGGCGGTTGTAGGTCACGATCAGGAGCACGATAACGACCGCAAACCCGGTGATAAACCCAATGCTAAAAGGACTGTCCATAAGTTCAGAACGGTTCCGAGATTTTAAGCTGTTCCGATGACCCGATGACCCGGCGACCCGATGACCCGATTCCATTCATCTATGCGCCAGCCACCAGAAAATTCCATGGATGGCCATGAGCCACAATGCCAGGAAAAACAGGTTGAGCATAATGATCATGGCGATTGCCGCGAGCATGGCGCAACCCGCAACCAGCAGCAGCGGCCCAATGATCAGGAACAGCACAGCCATGAAAACTCTGGCGCCCATTCCCATTTGCCGCGAACCCAGCGTAATGTGCGCTCCCATGCGGTTCAACCGCTTCAGCCGGCGTTTGAGCGGCGGATGAAAGGACATCATGCTCTCCGCCTGCAAGCCCGTCGAGTGCAAATCCGGCTTCGCTTCATGCCGCGCGCGCAGGCGGGCAATAGCGGCCGGATCACCACGCTGTGCGGCTATGATGTCCGCTGGGTTGGGAATGTCTGCCGAACTTCCCGCCATGGTCTTGCCAAAGGTGACCAGGCGGGTCATGGCATTGAGATCGCCGTGCATGGCAGCGCGCTGTGTGTCTTTGATTTCCCCTAGAATGCGGGTGACATCGGCCTGGCTGATCTGCGCGCCAGCCGGAGCGCCGCCCGAAACCGGCAGCCCGCGTTTCATGTTCTCCCACACGATGGCTGCCCGCTGCATCTGGTCGGCAGTCGGCCGTGATGATGAAACTGAAACGCGCATGCTTGAATCGCCTTTGGGATTCACCACAAACAAGTGTGACGCCCAGACGCTGCCCGGAATCGAAGTGTTGTCCTGGCTGAGCAACTGAAGCGCGCCGGCCAGCGCATCAGGATTGCGAGTGAGCTGGATGGCGCTTGCATCTGCCAGGTAACGCCGCGTGCGCCATACCAGCGCCATTGCCGGGCCCAGCAACACCGTGAGGAAGAAAAACAGCGTCAACTCAATCGCCATGTTGGTAAAGACAATTGGCAGGAAGATAAAACTCAGCAGCTTGCGGAAGAAGGACTTCCTCTGCTGGGCTGAATCAAAAAACCGGTCAATATCGCCCTGGCCCATGGTGAGGCTGCGAGAGAGCAATGAGGCTACAGCTTCGGCTTCTGCGGAGCGCGCCGCGTCGCTGGAAGACTTTGTCAGTCCATAGCGAAGAATGCGCCACAGCGTGCTGCGCGATTCGCGGCCAAAAGGCGAGTTGATGATCGTGACCAGAAGGCCGCAGGTCTCAAAAACGCTGGTCACCATGAACGCGACACGCAGGTCGCCATTGCCGATGGATCCGATGAGCTGCCCGAGCAGGCCTTCGAGTTGATCGCGATTCAGATCGTCCAGCAGACGCCGCGATACCACCAGCCGCGCATCGGCGGGCGAAGTTCCAATGACGGCAGCATTAGCTCCGGGTGAATCGAGCAGCATCACTTTGGGTGAAGGCAGGCCGGCGGCAATGGCCATCTCTTCCACAACATCGGCAAGCTGGAGCTCTTTGATGTCATTTCGGTTGGGCTCGCGGGCATTCAAGCTGGCCATCGTGCCGCCCACTCCTCCACGACGAAAGAGAGTGAGCACGCCAATCCACAAGACGAAGGCGATCACAATCCCCGGGAGAAGAATTAATGCCAGCCCCGTGGCAAGCTCCTGTGGATCGAGTTGTCCTTTATGGTTGATGTAGTAGTCACCAACCTTCACC
>DATDNH010000053.1:0-38209 GCA_036518395.1 Candidatus Angelobacter sp.
GGCCGCCACGGAGGCCAGCATGGGAGGCTTGTCCTGAAATCGGAACAGCGCGCCCGACCTGGCGTTCGCCTGCGCGGTGATGACTTCAAGGGCAGCGGAGGCGGTGCGCTTGAGGTCGCGCTCGCCAGTCAACACCGGTCCCAGATCGGCCAGGAACTGTGACGCGACCAGTGAGGGTCTTGTAATAGAGTTCGTCAAACGAAGTGACGAGAACTCCAGAGCGATTTAAGCGTAACAGTTTGCTGACTTAGGTGGAACACATGGGTACATTTGTGATTAACAGGCGGTCAGTTTTGTTCGACGTTAATCGCCCTGGTTGGACTCAATTGAAAGCTGCGAAGATAGCACGACGAACTCGAATGACTCCTCTGTTGACTCAATTTCTGTCGTAATTCGGGCGCGCTCGCGTCCGCCAGCGTCATGCCATCGCATCAAGACTTCACATCGGACGGCTCCTGGCTGTGGGTACTTGCTTGATGCATCGAGATCGAGAAGGCTCACGACGGGTACTTTATCGATAATCGTGTGACGGATGTCATTTGCGTCCAAAAACTCGCAGGCGACCACGCCGGGGTTGCTAGCGTCAACAAATCGCACGATTTGAACGGCAAGATTGTACGTAAATTTCGACAATGTTTCCTTCTAGAAGTGCTTCTGTAAATCGAGGAATTTTTCGACTTGCAGAAACCGCGAAGTTTCCGGCACGGGATCGAGGTTGTCGTGCTCCAGAATCCAGGTCTGGTCGTGGGGGACAAAAACGGCATTGATCCCTGCTGACAGTGCAGGATTGATGTCTGATCGCGGGCTGTTGCCGATCATCCAGGTCACCTGCGGCAACAGCCGGTATTTGGCGACTACGCTTTTGTAGGTCACGGCATTCTTCTCGGCAACAATTTCTACCGCGGCAAAGTATTCTTTCAATCCGGAGCGCTCCACCTTGCCGGATTGTTCTGTAATGTTGCCCTTGGTCATAAGAATGAGCTGATGCCGGCGCGATGATAGGTAATTCAACGTTTCGGGGACGCCTTCAATCAATTGGATGGGAAGCTGGGAGATGCGATGAGCGAAATTCCAGACCGTCTGATGCAGTTCCTCAGTGATCGGCTGGGTAGAGAGCCGCTCAAACGTTTTCACCAGCGAATGGGCGAAGCTGTGATAGCCGTAGCCGCGCTCCAGGATGGTTTCGCGCTCGACCTCATTGATCACCAGGCGGACCTCCTGGTGCGTCATCTGCTCGTGATTCAGGAAGAGCATGAAGTCGGCGATGGCCTGCTCAAAATAGATGTTGTTTTCCCAGAGAGTGTCATCGGCGTCAATGAGCAGGGCCTGCGAGTTTTCGTGGCGACTCAGCATGCGTGAATATTCAGTATGATAAATGTGATTTACATGTTCTCAAGTTTTTAGATCATTCTGTGATGAGGCTAGCAGTCAGCACTCAGCAATCAGCATTCAGCCCGCGACCGTTCCGGTTAAAGGATGCAGTATTCTCGGCATGGGTCGCGTTAAGAACGGTCTAGCAAATATCATGACTAAACAATATCTTTTGATCCTCACAATTATTGTTCTTGCCATGTCCAACAATCTTGCAGGCCAGTCCCACAAAAACGCCGGGAAGAAATCAGCGGCTGCAAGCCGCTGCACCATCGATGAGCCCATCAAGGAAGATCTTGACGTCCAACTGGCAAAATTCAAGCAGGTCAAGATGCCATTCAATTCCGCGGGGCTCTCCGCACAGGAACGAAAGATGGTGGGAAAGCTGGTGGAGGCAGCGCAGGCTCTGGGTAGCATCTATTGGCGGCAAAGCGATCCCAAGGGCCTTGAACTATATAAGCGGCTGAAGGGATGCACCGCGCCGGAAGCGCAGAAGCTGCGACGATTTTTGATGATCAATGGCAGCCGCTATGACCTGGTGGAAGAAAACAAGCCGTTCGTGGGCAATGATCCTTTTTATCCGGGCCGGGCGCTCTACCCCTCGGGCACCACGCGGGAAGAAATTGAAGCTTACGTAGCGAAGCATCCGGACAAGAAGAATGAGATTTACAACCCATTCACCGTGGTCAAGAGGCAGGGCGACAACCTGGTGGGAGTGCCGTATCACGTCGAGTACAAGCAGTGGCTGGATGCCGCAGCCAAAGCGCTAAGAGAAGCTGCAGCACTCAGCAAAGATGCAGCGTTCGCGAACTTCCTTCGCCTCCGTGCCGAGGCGTTGCTCACCGACGATTACTACAATAGTGATCTGGCCTGGGTTGATCTGGAAGATCCAAAGTTCGACATTATCTTTGCTCCCTATGAAACCTATCTTGACGATCTGCTCGGGGTGAAAACGTCCTATGGCACGGCGGTGATGGTCCGCAACGAGGCGGAGAGCAAGAAGCTGGAAACCTACAAGAAATATGTCCCTGACATTCAGGATGCCCTGCCGATTGCGGCGGAAGACAAGCCTTCGAAGAGAGGCCACAGCACGCCCATGGAGGTGATGGATACGCCTTACCGCACTGGCGACCTGCGCCATGGCTACCAGTCAGTGGCCGATAATCTGCCCAACGATCCGCGGATTCATCAGGAAAAAGGCACCAAGAAAATTTTCTTCAAGAACTTCATGGATGCGCGGGTGAACTATGTGGTGCTGCCTATCGGACAGCGGCTCATGCGCGAAGATCAGGCCAAACTGGCTTCAATGGATGGCTATCTGGCCGCAGTGCTCATGCATGAGATATCACATGGGCTCGGCCCGAATTATGCGCGCACCAGGGCGGGACGGCAAGATATTCGCGAAGCCATCGGCCCAACCTATGCGGGCCTGGAAGAGGCCAAGGCTGACGTGGTCGGACTCTTTGGGCTGAACTGGCTGATGGATAAAGGTATTCTGCCGAAAGAGCGCGCACCGGAATACTACGCGTCGTACGTTGCGGGCATTTTCCGCACTGTACGTTTTGGCGTGGCGGAGGCGCATGGCCGCGCGGAGATGATGGAATTCAACTATCTTTCCGAGCAGGGCGCGATTACGCGTGATTCACAGTCGGGCCGCTACGTGATTGACTATGCAAAAATGCCGGCAGCGATTGCAGCTCTGGCAAAGGAGCTGCTGGAAATTGAGGCCACTGGCGACCGAAAACGGGCTGAGGATTGGTTTAAGAAGTACGATTCCATGCCGGCTGAGCTAAAATCCGCATTACAGAAAATCCACGATGTTCCGGTGGATTTTGATCCAGTCAGTTCATTCAGGGAGAGGGTCGAGTGAGCAAAACGAAACTGCACGAGCGTTCTGCCAGCGAACGGCGGAAATTTGAACGTGTTGACATTGTCCGCAACGCGCACGTGACTGTGCTGGGAGCTGATGGCGAAAAGCTGGGAGTACTGGTGCAGCTCGGACGCGGCGGCTTCATGATGGAGCCGCGGAAGCCCTACACCAAGGATGGCAAGATGCACCAATTGACCATCCACGAACCAGACGAGGAAATTAATGTTGAGGTGCAGGCGCGGGTGCTCTATAGCGATCCACGTTTTGTCGGCTTCGAGTTCGTTGAGCTGGATGCCGACGCTGCCGTGGAGATCGGAATCATCATCGGGAAACACTACGAAGGACCCAGGGAATAGGGAACAGGGAACAGGATTAGGCAACAACTGGCCGCAGATAAAAACCATTTCGCCGCGAATGAACGCGAATGAACGCGAATTTGCAAAGCCCAACAACCAAAGGCCTCAACAATAGGGGCACAGTAGAGAGCGCAAAGCGAGCCCGAAATAGAGTCAGCCGAAAGGGAACCGGCGCGAATCAACGCGAATCTCCTCTGCTTACTCGGTTCCTCTGTGTTTCAAGGTTTATACGAATTCCACTCTCGGTTGGTGAGGAATGATTCCCGCCTGGTAGCCCATCCCAAGTAATTTTGCCACGGCTTCTTTTCCGTCTGGACCGTAGTCGAGCGTACGGGCATTTACGTACATTCCAACGAAGCGGTCGGCCTTCTCGTGGTCAAGGTCGCGGGCAAACTGCATCGCGTATGCGAGCGCCTGCTCGCGATGGTCAAGCGCGTACTGAATGCTGTCGCGCAGGGCCTGGTTGATGCTGGCAATCAGTTCGGGACCCAGGGAGCGGCGAATGGCGTTTCCACCCAGAGGAAGCGGAAGTCCGGTCAGATCTGCCCACCATTTCCCGAGATCAAGGATCTTGTGCAGGCCGGAAGATTCATAGGTGAGCTGGCCTTCGTGAATGATCAATCCAGCCTCGTATCTACCGTCCAGAACTGCGGGAATAATCTGATCGAACGGCACGACCTCGGTTTCGATCTTTGGAGCAAAAAGTTTCAGGGTAAGGTACGCAGTCGTCAAAGTGCCGGGAACGGCAACTTTCATGCGCTTGACTTCTTCCAGCCCCACAGGACGAGGAGCGACGATCATCGGCCCGTATTTATCGCCAACGCTTCCACCACAGGGCATGAGCGCGTAGTTATCCTGAATGTACGGGTAGGCGTGAAATGAGATGGCGGTCACGTCATAGACGCCTTCCATGGCCTTCCGATTCAGTGTCTCGATGTCGGTAAGGGTATGGTTGAACTTTAGACCGGGGACCCGGACTTTGTTGGTGGCGAGCCCGTAAAACATGAATGCATCATCAGAATCAGGGCTGTGGGCAACACTGATGACGCGAACCTGGACAGAGACGGAAGTGGACATATGACTTATTATGCCAGCGAAGACGTGAATTTGGCTTGCGTTACGATGCTACCGGCGCAGATACCGCCAGCAAATTGGTAAATGGGTAATTTGGTAATCGGGTAATTTGAAATAAAGGGGAGTTTTTCAGTGTTCGACTGGTTCTTGTTCCGGCTGAGCTTGATGCTCTGATTCGATCTGCTGCAAGGCCTGCTCCAAGGCCTTGTCCGACTTGTTCAGGTGCTTGCGCAGGCGCCACCACATTGCGATAGCCGCCACCACAACGGCCAGCGTGGAAAGCACCAGCAAAACAAATAGGGCCTTCATCAGCACCTGAGTAGGATATCAAAGTCCCTTGCCGCAGCCTCGTCGAAAAATGGCTTAAAGAGGTTAGGAAAAAGCGCTTAAGGGGGTCTATTATCTTGACGGGCCAGCATCGAGCGTTTGGAAATTGCTAGAATTTAGGTAATCTCGCCATGAACTCCTCTCTTCTGCGCCAGTTAAAGAAAATTGCCGGGAAAGATGCCGTCCTTGACCGCCTGGAGGACCGGAGGCTGTACGAATACGACGGCGGCATCGACCGCAGTGTTCCTGGCGCTGTGGTCTTCGGGTTGAATGCAGAGCAAATCTCGCGCGTGATGCGCTTTGCCAATGAAAACAAAATTCCCGTGGTTCCGCGCGGCGCTGGAACCGGGCTGAGCGGAGGTGCGATCGCGGCAAAAGAGGCGATTGTGCTCTCCACAGCGCGGATGAACAAGATTCTGGAAATCGATATTCCGAACCAGCGCGCCGTGGTGCAGCCCGGAGTGGTGAACCTGGAACTCAGCAATGCCACGGTGAAATATGGTTTCTATTACGCTCCTGATCCTTCCAGTCAGAAGGCGTGCACCATCGGCGGCAACGTGGCGGAAAATTCCGGCGGCCCGCACACGCTGGCGCTCGGCGTGACCGTAAATCACGTCACCGGACTGGAAGTGGTGCTGGCGAATGGACGCATCGTCAACTTTGGCGGAAAAACACAGGATTGCTGCGGGCTTGATCTCACCGGCTTCTACGTGGGATCCGAAGGAACACTCGGCGTCACAACAAAAATCACTGTGCGCCTGACCAAGCTGCCCGAATCCGTAGCTACGTTGCTCGCTGTCTACGACAGGGTGGAAGATGCGGCCAATACGGTGGTCGCTATTACCCAGAGCGGCATTACACCGGCAGCGCTGGAGATGCTGGATGGCTGGTTGCTGCGCGCGGTTGAGGCCGCTGTACACGCGGGATATCCGGAGGATTCGGCTGCGGTGCTATTGATTGAACTCGAAGGGATGAAGGAAGTCGTCGACGAGCAGGCCGAAGCCGTCCGCGCCGTGTGCATGCAGCAGAAAGCGCGCGACGTGAAGCGGGCCAAAGACGAGGCGCAGCGGCAGGCGTTATGGCTGGGCCGTAAAACCGCGTTTGGCGCCGTGGGACGCATCTCTCCTTCTTATTACACGCAGGATGGAGTAATCCCGCGCACAAAGGTTCCCGCCACGCTGGCGGAGATTGGACGCATCAGCCAGAAATACAACTTGCAGATTGGCAACGTATTCCACGCGGGTGACGGAAACCTGCATCCGCTGATTCTTTTTGACGCGCGTGATCCCAAGCAGACGGCCGACAGCAGAGAGGCTTCGCACGAGATCATGGATTTTGTCCTCAGCCTTGGGGGATCGATTACCGGAGAACACGGCGTGGGCAGCGAGAAGATCAATCTCATGCCGTACATGTTCACCGAGGACGACCTGGGCATCATGGTGCGGCTGCGCAATGTCTTTAATCCCGACTCGGTGCTGAATCCGCATAAGGTGATTCCTGAAACGCGCATTTGCCGCGAGATCACGGGGCCTTTGCCAAAAGCGAAAGTAGAGCCTGCTCCAGGAGTTCCAGTGTGACCACGGCTGCATCCACAACTTCATTGCAGCAAGAGCTGGCGGAAATAGTCGGGGAAAGCTACGTCAGGCACGAGCAGGTCGAAATCAATGGCGTGACTCCTGGCGTGTCAGTGTCACCGGCATCGGCGCAGGAAATTGCCGCTGTGCTGCGGCTGGCCAACGAGCGCGAACTGGTGGTTGCGCCTGCGGGAGGATTTACCAAGCAGCAGATCGGCGGAATCCCTGAGCGCATTGACCTACTGCTACGCACAGACCGGCTCAACCAGATCAGGCAGTATGATCCCGGCGACCTGACGATTGGGATTAATGCCGGGGTTTGCTTTGGCGACATGCAGAAAGCCTTGCACGATCACCAGCAGTGGATTCCCTATGATCCTGCGAACCAGGAGAGCGCAACCATGGGCGGACTTCTGGCAACGGCTTCCATTGGGCCGCTGAAATCAGGATTTGGCGGCCTGCGCGATTTCTGCATTGGCATTCAGTTCGTGACCGGCGACGGCACCATGGGCAAAGGCGGCGGGAACGTGGTGAAGAACGTTGCCGGATATGACCTGATGAAGCTGATGATCGGCAGCTATGGATCTCTGGCAGTGATTACGGGCGCGAACTTCAAGGTTTTTCCGCGCCCACGGCAGACTCTGACATTCATTTGTGGTTTTGCTTTATTCAAGGAAGCTGTGGCATTCCGCGATCAGGTTGTGCGCTCGCCGCTGACGCCGATCTGCCTGGAGCTTGTTTCGCCGCACGCTCTCGAATACCTGCAAAACGCCGGCGCTGCTCAAGCTGGCCCTGCGGCTGCGAGCTCAGATCGGTGGCAGATCGTTTTGCGGTTTTCAGGGAGTGACAGCATTCTGGCGCGGTGCCGGCGCGAACTGGGTACGGCGGTTGTCCAGGAACTTGATGGTGCTTCTGAAGCGCAATTCTGGAACTCGGTTTCGCAATTCGAATTCAGCATGGTCGAGCGGCATCGGAATGCCATGGTCATTTACGTTCACACGACAATTCAGAATGTTGAAGCCGTCCTGCAGGCACTCGAACGCTCCGCGCCAGAGCACAGTTTTGTGCCGGCAATGCTGGGAAGGGCTGGGATTGGCAGCCTAATCCTGGGATTCGTTCCTGTTTCGGCAGACGCGCTTCCGGCAATGCAGTATGTGGATTGCGTTAAAGCTTTTCGCGGGCTGTTGCCGCCGGGAACTTCCGCCATGGTGCTGCATTGTCCAAAGGAAACGAAGGCTTATCTGGACGTCTGGGGAAGCACGCCGACAGATCTTGAGCTAATGCGCGGAGTTAAGAAGGCAGTCGATCCGAAACGAATTCTTAACCGGGGAAGATATGTGGTTTAGCCGCAGATTACACAGACATACGCAGATGAAAAACTCAGGTCACAGGAACATGGAAACACGTGTCAAAAGGGTAGTTTGCTATTTGAGTAACCAATGCCAGCGCAAGCCATAACTCCATCTGCACAAACAGATGCGCCAACATGGAACCTGCTCTCCAGGTGCGTCCATTGCGGGCTGTGTTTGAACCATTGCCCGACGTATCGGACGCTGGGCATGGAAATGGATTCGCCACGCGGCCGCATTTACCAGGTCGTACAGGTCCAGGACGGCAAGATGGAGATTGGTGATTCGCTAGCCCTGCACATTGACCGCTGTCTCGGCTGCCTGGCCTGCGAGACCGCGTGCCCCTCCGGCGTCCAGTATGGCAGGATTGTGGAGCGCGCGCGGGCGCAGATTGAAAACAATTACAAGCGGCCATTTATTTCCCGCAGGCTACGGCAGTTCTTTTTTGGCAAGGTCTTGCATAATTTGCGGCTTCTGGAGCGCATGGCCAAGCTCGTGCGCTTCTATCAGCGCTCGGGGATCCAGACGCTGTTTAGAAAGACAGGCCTGTTGAAGCTGGCAGGCGCCGCCGATCTTGACCGGCTCTCGCCCAGAATTGATTCTGAATTCTTCTTTTCCGAGATTGGGAAAACCTTTCCTGCCGTTGGCGAGCGGCGCGGCAGAGTGGCTTTTCTGGCCGGATGCATCAACAACGTCGCGTTTTCTCATCTCAATCGCGCTACTGTCAAGGTGCTTACGGAAAATGGAATTGAAGTGCATATTCCCGCAGGCCAGGGCTGCTGCGGGGCGTTGGACGCGCACGCCGGATTCCGTGAGGATGCGCGCAGGATGGCACGCAGGAATATTCAAGTGTTCCTGAGTCGCGATTACGACGCCATCGTGACCAACGCAGCGGGCTGCGGCTCTCTGATGAAAGAATACGATGACCTGCTGGAGCACGACTCCCAGTTCGCCGGTCGCGCGCATGAATTTGCCGGCAAAGTTAAAGATGTTACTGAGTATCTGGCGCTAGTGGGATTGCGTGCCCCACGAAAAAAGATTTCCCAGAATGTGATTTACCAGGACCCGTGTCACCTTTTGCACGCGCAAAAAATAAAATCCCAGCCTCGCGAACTGTTGAAAGCCATCGGCTGCCAACTGGTGGAGATTCCGCATGCTGACCAGTGCTGCGGCAGCGCCGGCGTATACAACGTGGTGCAGAACGAGCTCTCCATGCAAATTCTGGGCGCCAAAATGGACGACATAAGCTCTGTTTCAGCCGACATGCTGGCCACCGGAAACGTTGGCTGCATGATCCAGCTTCGCGCGGGCGTTGGCCAACGGAAGATGAACCTTCCGGTGAAACATGTGATGGAACTAATGGAAGAAGCTTACAGCTAGCGAAGAATTTAAACTTTGCTCGTGTGGTGTTCTTGTCAGCTGTTCTCATCGCGCCCAAACACCACGTCCCGCCAGTGGGCGATCTCTTCATCCGTCGGACGATCGAACGGCTTTGGACTCTGCACGATGGTGCTGAATTGCAGAAGTCTGGCAAACCGAGAGAAGTTCAACCGATCATCAGGGTGGGCAGAGCAGATGGCGCAATAGAGTGCCAAATCCAGGATTGCCAGCTGCCGCTCTCCGCGTTCCGCCTCTGCGATGAAGCGTTCAATCGACGCGCCCTCAGGACCAATCAAGAATCCTAGTCAAACATTGTGATGAGCAACTGGAAGAAGCGTACACATAGGAGACAGGTTACAGATGACAGGGAACAGCAGACGTAAGCGTCATATGTCTCTGCGTTATGCGGCTTTGAGATTGCGCACTGCGTTCTGAATTGCTTTGTGCAATTCTCCCGGATCGTCTATAGGTGGCTGGCAGGTAAAACCGCTGCACAGGACTGCCACGGTCTTGCCTTCGCGGATTGCCGGCAGATTGGGAATGGTTTCGGCCAGTGCCGGCGGCAGCATTTGCGGGACGATCTCGCCCTCGGGCAGATGCAGCACCGATTTGTTCAAAGAGAACGGCGCGATTGCGGCATCAAGAAGTTTTTCCGCGGCCTCTCCGCTGCCCGCGATTACAACCTGCGTGTGCGGATTCAAGTACATGTCCAGGGCAATGGCGTAGGTGGAGGCGAACATGCCGTAGTGCTCGACAATGCCGGCAAATCCTGCCAGGGTGCCTGCCGCGATGTCGCGATATTTGTCGTCATCGGTGTAGGCATGCAAGCGCAGCAGCGCGATTGCGGCCGAGGAATTTCCTGCGGGGGTGGGGGCGTCCTGCAGCGGCTTGCGACGTGCCGCGAGCGCGCCGAGCACCTCGCCATCGGATGCCATATCTAAGAATCCGCCGCCAGTTGGGTCGTGAAAACGCGAAATCATTGCGTCGGCAATTTTGCGGGCGAACCTGAAATAGCTCAGGTCAGCCGTGGTCTCATACGCGTCCAGGCAGGCGATGACGGTGAAAGCATAGTCATCCAGCGCTCCGGGTGATTCTCTTTTTGCTGCCTGTGGATCAGAGTAGGCGATTACGTGCCGCAAGCCGGCGTCCGGGTTCCAACCCTGCGACAAAATACGATCCAGCGAGCGCAAGGCAAAATTGCGCGCTGAATCCATTTTGAGCACCTGAGCGGCGGCGAGATAAGCGGAGATGCACAGCGCATTCCAGCTTACATAGACGGTTTTGTCCACGTAAGGCGTGGGGCGCGTCAGGCGTGCGGCATACATTTTCTGCTGCGCGGATTCCAGGATGCTTTGTACGGCCGGAGCGCTCTTCTTCAACCGTTTGCCGATGTCTTCAATGCTGGAACGCACATGAAGGACATTCTTTGCCGGATTGTGGTGCATATCGCCGACTTCACCGATGTCATAGCGAAGAGCGGCAACTTCCAGTTGTTCGCCGCTAAGCACGTCCTGCGCTTCTTTTAAAGTCCAGGTGAAGTAATCACCATCGTCGTCGAGTGAGTAGTCCGCATCCTGCGAGGCGTAGAATCCGCCGTGCTGCTGATCGGTGAGCCATTCGTCGATCCAGCGGATGATGTCGCGCGCCACAAAGGAGAAGAATTCATTGCCGCTAAGCTGAAAGCCGTGGACGTAATTCTTAAGCAGCTCAGAATTGTCGTAGGCCATCTTTTCAAAGTGCGGCACGATCCAGTGTTCGTCGACGGAATAGCGATGGAAGCCGCCGGCAAGCTGATCGTAGACGCCGCCCTGTGCCATCTTTTCCAGCGTGCTGGTCACGATGCGCAGCAGAGAGTCATTTCCAGTTTCGACGTAGCGCTGCATCAGCAGGTCTACCGCGCTGGCATGCGGAAATTTGGGAGCTGAGCCGAAGCCGCCGTGCTCGGCGTCGAACAGCTTCACCGCTGCCTGCACGATGCGATCAATCAACTCCGGACGGAGCGATCCTGATTTATCGGCAAACGATTCTGCCTGGCTGATTGCCGCCATCACGCTGTCTGCCGATTCTTGCACTTCGCCAGGTTTTTCTTTGTAGGCCTGGGCCAGGCTGAGCAGGACGCGGCGAAAGCTGGGGCGCCCGTAGTGTTCTTGAGGCGGGAAATAAGTACCGCCATAAAACGGCTTGCCTTCTGGTGTGAGAAATCCGGTGAGCGGCCAGCCACCCTGTCCGCTGATGGCCTGCACGGCTGTCTGATAGCGGCTGTCCACGTCTGGACGCTCGTCGCGATCGACTTTGACAGCGATGAAATGCTCATTGATGATCTGCGCGATCTCAGGATTTTCGTAGGACTCGCGGTCCATCACATGGCACCAGTGGCACCACACGGCGCCGATGTCCAGCAGGATCGGCTTGTTCTCGCGCTTTGCTTTTTCAAACGGCTCCGGACCCCATTCGTGCCAGTGGATGGGCTGGTGCATGGCCGAGCGCAGGTAGGAAGAGGAAGCGCGGGAGAGGGAGTTCAGCGTGTCTTGGCTCACCCGATTAGTCTAAGGCAAAACTGAGTACCTCACCACGCGACGAGGACGATCGGGCCATCGGGTCGTCGGGTCATCGGTTCATCGGAAAAATAAAAGCCTTCCGCTGATCACACTGATGTTACTGATTCACACTGATTAAAATGAAGAAGCTTGTCGCCTTCGCTTAAACTCGATCAACTCTGTGTGGTGCTCGTGTCCACGCGCAATCCTCTTAATATCGGCGCGGCGGCACGAGCGATGAGCAACTTTGGCTTCAGTGATCTTCGGCTGGTGAATCCCTACGAACCTTCATTTCGCGAGGCACGCTCGGCGGTTGGAGCTTCAGGATTACTCACGCACGCGAAGGAGCACAAGACTGTGCCCGAAGCTGTGGCGGACTGCACATTGGTTGTCGGGACTACGGCCGGGCGGAACAGGGAACTGCGACAGAGGCTGCGGACGTTACCTGAAGGCGCCCGCGTCATTCGCAAGCAGCTTGCTTCCGGGCGTGTTGCTGTGCTGTTTGGATCTGAGAAGCGCGGCCTCTCGAATGAAGACCTGAGCTATTGCCACTGGCTGCTGCGTATTCCAACGAGCGAGACGCACCCATCAATGAATCTAGGACAGGCAGTGGCGGTGTGTCTGTATGAATTGGCACGGGACACGAAGGTGATAGCGAAGCCAGAAAAAGAGCGAGTCGCAACGGCTGGCGAGATCTACCGCCTGGCGGCAACGCTCTTCGAGGTTTTGCGAGTGAGTGGTTATGTAAAGCCTCGCGCGGCGAAAGTCACCGAAGAGAAAGTGCAGCGTCTTATGCGGCGGCTAGATATTTCATCGGATGATTCAGAAATCCTGCTCGGGATGTTGCGGCAGATTTTGTGGAAATTTAAGCAAGGCGGCTGAACCCCTCACCACGGAGGCACGGAGACACGGAGCTTGCACGGAGAAAACTATTGGGAAAAGGAACAGCAAAAGCAAGAATGACGGAATCAAGACGGAGGAGGCTACGGCATGTGAGAATTCCCCGAGGCAGCGTGGCAGGAGCGAACTGAATTGGGGTTCTTCCGCGCGTCCTCATCCCGGCTGCGGCGGGACTCGGACTTGGTCAGAATGACAGGGTTAGATTACGATCGTCTCCCCAAAATTCTCGAATCAATTCACGTGAATAATGCGGGCTAAGGGCCAACGGCCAACAGCTTTTCCGCTACCTTGCAATATAGATCCACCGCCTCTTGAAGCTGGCGCTTGGGAATACATTCTCGCTCGGTGTGGGCTACGTGAATCGATCCTGGGCCCAGCAGCACCGGCTCGCCCCAGTTTGTGAGTGAGGGAATGTCTGTGGTGAACGCGGCGATCATGGTTTCAATTCCCGGAACGGTGCGCAATTTGACGAACGGGATCTCCAGCACGAAGTCAGTTTCGGCCAATCCCGAAACTGTTTCGATGATCTGTTTGCGCAGCGGTTCAGAGGGTCCCACCAGACGATAGAGGAGATGCGCGCGCGCGTGGTCGGGAATCACGTTGGGCGCCCGACCGCCTTCCAGTATGCCGATATTCAACGTGGTGGGTCCGACGTCCGGATTCTCCGGCAACTTCATTTCGCGCAACTGGCAAAGCGCGTCCAGAAGTTTGTTGATGGCAGAGTCTCCCAGCTCAGGGTAGGCCGAATGCGCCATTCTGCCGTGAGCGACAATCTCGACGCGCAGCGCACCCTTGGAAGCCATGGCGATCTTGTTCTCAGTGGGTTCTCCATTAATGAGAAAACGGCTGCCGAGAGGATGCTGGTTGGCCACCCTGGCGCCCAAGCTGTCGCGTTCTTCGCCTACAAGAAAAAGCATTCCCACGGATGCACCTTTTTGGCGCAACCGCTCGCAGGCGGCAATTTGCGCGGCGATAATTCCTTTGGCATCACAGGAGCCCCGGCCATAAATGTTGTCACTGTCTTCGGAATACGGGATGTATGGCGGAACCGTGTCCATGTGGGTGGAGAATACGAGTTGCGGGCGGCCATCCTCGAGAGTCGCCTGGACATTGAAGCGGCCGTGCGCTACGGGCATTTTGTGGACGGTATAGCCGAGGCGGTAAAGCTCGTCGTACAGCGCGGCACCCACCGCAGCTTCGTTGCCCGTGGTGGACTCGATTTCCACCAACTGGCGCGTCAATCGGAGCGGATCCATACCCGCATACAGCATAAATGTGGAGCGCAGCGACAGGGAAGGCGGGGTTCGAATAAGGGCGAAGCCGGGTCCTCGACGTGGGCCGGTTTTGCGCATGGCAGGGTGGGACGCCGCCCACGCGCGCGCCGCAGCCCGCCGCATCAAGAGCAAGAAAATTCAAGCGTGAAAAAGACACACTGGCGGTTTGGAGCGCAGCGACAGGAATAAATGATAAAACAAAGGCGTGAGCCACGGGATTCGAGGGTTTTTCCTTGATGGGCCGGCTGGCAAGCTGGAAGCACTGCTGAATGAAGGCCCGCCCACAGCAACGCATTCGGCGCTGGTCTGCCATCCGCATCCGCTGCATGGTGGAACCATGCACAACAAAGTTGTGTACCACGCAATGAAGGCGTTCAGTTCGTTTGGCTTCCCCGTGCTGCGGTTCAATTTTCGTGGCGCTGGTTTGAGCGAAGGGGAGCACGACCAGGGCAAAGGTGAAGTCGAAGATGTACGCGCGGCGCTGGAGTGGCTGAATTCTGAGTATCACCTGCCGATGATCTTCTGCGGATTTTCGTTTGGCGCAGCTACGGGATTGCGCGCCGCCTGCCCTGACTCGCGAGTGGTGGGGATTGTCTCGCTGGGCACTCCGGTGTCTGCCGCAGGCCGCATCTATGGCTACAGATTTCTGGAAAACTGCAAGCAGCCCAAACTGTTCATCAGCGGCTCGCGCGACCAGTACGGACCGCAGGAGCACCTGAAGCAGCTATTTGCGATTCCGCCTGAGCCAAAACAGCTTGTTCTCATCCAGAACGCAGACCATTTCTTTCAGGGACATCTCACCGAGATGCAGGCCGCAATTCATGATTGGCTTCACAAGTTTTTTAAAGTGGGCAAACGCGTGGAGGCCGGTTGATGTCTTTGGAAGATGCCATGCGTTCCGTTGCGCGTGAGATCTTTTTACATGCGCTGGCCGAATCGAGCGTGGAGAAAGCCTTTGCCCGCCATTTGTCCTATGAGCGCGGCGTACTGCGCATCGCCGACGACCTTTATCCACTGAATTCCTACGCGCGCGTTCAAGTGGTGGCATTTGGCAAAGCCGGCCACCGCATGGCCGAAATTTTCTCCGGGCTGGTGGGAACGACGGTGCAGGGTATTGTTGCGGATCCTGTAGTCCCGCCGTATCAGGTTTCCGGCTATCGCTACTTCGTGGGCGGCCATCCTCAACCGAACGCGGAGTCGTTTCACGCCGCGGAAACGATCCTCAAATCCCTGGCGGCCCTGAATTCGGAATCGCTGGCTTTATTCATGGTCAGCGGCGGCGGCTCAGCCGTGGTGGAGAAGGCTCTGGACTCCGAAATTTCTTTCGAAGACCTGATAGCAACCTATCGCGTGCTGGTGCACTCCGGCGCGCCCATCGCGCAGATCAATGCAGTGCGCAAGCATTTATCCGCAGTGAAGGGCGGACGCATGGCACAGGCAGCTCAGGGCGCCCAGCAGGTCTCGATTCTGGTTTCCGACGTTCCGGAGAATGCACTCGATTCGCTCGCTTCCGGTCCCACCATGCCGGACTCCAGCACCATTGATGATTGCGACCAGATCGCCCGCGAGCACCGAATGCTGGATGAATTTCCATCTTCTGTACGCGAAATTTTTGAGCAGCGCTTGTTGCAGGAAACCCCCAAGGCAGGTGATCCCGCATTTGCGCGCTCGCGCTGGTGGAAGGTGCTTTCCAGTGAAACCGCGGAAAAAGCCGCATCCGAGGCCGCCGCGAAACAGGGATTTGCGGTCGAGATCGACCATAAATGCGACGATTGGGACTATGCCAAGGCGGCTGACTATCTGCTCGATCGCGTGAGGCGCCTGCGCCAGGGCGTTTCTAAAGCCTGCATTATTTCCTGTGGCGAGGTCACGGTGAAGGTCGGCGCAGGTGCGGGGACCGGCGGACGCAATCAGCAGTTTGCGCTTTACTGCGCGCAGAAGATTGCCGGAGAGAACATTGCCGTGCTCAGCGCCGGCACAGACGGCATCGACGGCAACAGCGTGGCTGCTGGTGCGGTTGCGGACGGCAGCACGCTGGAACGCGCTCGCAGCACAGGTATGGATCCGGCACAGCACCTGCGCAGTTTCAATGCGTTTCCTTTCTTTGAAAAGCTGGGTGACACGATTCAGACTGGCCCGACCGGAACGAATGTGCGGGATGTGAGAGTGCTGCTGGGGTACTGACCAAAGAAGCGCTCAGCACTCAGCATTCAGCACTCAGCCCACGAAGCAACTTTCACGAGAATTTCTTCGCCAGCCAGGTTAGAGAATCGCGGTACAGCACCCATGAAAGCGCACTAACAACTTTCACCTTCGGCGCATATTCTCGCTGAGACTCTTACCGCTTTCATGCGCCAAAAAGAAAAGTTCGTCCCCGACCACCGCGCTGACGAAAATGACTTTTTGGCTGAATGCTGATGCTGAGTGCTATTTCTTCTTCGGCACAACCTTCAGCTCTTCCGCGGCAATAATTTTCTTGATCTGGTTACGGGCATGAATGGCCCACGGGCCAATGGTGTCCAGACGGGCATAGGCCTGCCAATGGCGGAGAGCTTTGCGCGGCTGGCGAGCTTTGTCATAAGCCAGTGCGAGGTTGTAATGCGCGTCGGCATAGGTTGGGGCGAGAGAAATTGCGGAGTTGTAGGCGTGGATCGCCTCCTGGAGGCGTCCGGTTTCGTCGAGAACGTTGCCTAAATCAAAATAAGCGAGCGCATAGCGGGCATCTACTTCGATGGCTTTGCGATAGTAGCGTTCGGCCAGCACATAATCCTGGCGATTGTAATAAAGCGTACCCAGATTGATATAAGCGGCAGCATGCTTGGGGTCGAGTTCGACGCACTTGTTGTATGCCTCGATGGCTTCGAGCTGCGTTCCGGGATCCTCCTCCAGGGCCACGCCTCGGGCAAAAAACTCAGCCGCAGTTTCCGCCGTGCGCATGGGATGGATCTTGTGCTGCTCAATGACACGCTGGCCGCTGAAGTCCATCACGAACTGCCCTGCCAGCGGCTCAACTGAAGCGCCGCGATGGCGGAAAGCGACACGCGACTTGCTGGCAAATGCGCTGGCTTCAAGCAGTGGATTTTCCATTCCGGCGACCTGCTGCATTGCCTGGAGAGACTGGCGAATCACGGCCGGGCGAACACGTTTGGAGCGCAATTCGTGGAGCTTTCTGAGTTGCAGGAGATCAAAAAAGGAGTACGAATCGGTAACAGGAATGAGCCCGGCTTTTTCCCACCCTGCCAGTTGCCGGGCTGTAATGCGTAAAATTCGAAGGACGTCCGCTCGTTGGTATCGTTCCACTGCTGTCCCTGGAATTGCCGGGGTTTCTCCTCTACAACATACGCATTATGCGAAATCGCGCACTTCAATAGCAAGAGCAAAGTTGCTGAATTCAATGGAGAAAAGTGCTACGACTTGTGGAAAAAGCGCAGGAATTAGCATTTGGCGCTCAGCAAAAGGTTATGAGTTTGGTTCGGAGGCACGTCGCCTTGACGATCGGAACTGTTCCCCCCGGATCCCCGCACCAAGTTGTGATCTCGGCGATCACGAGCGCAATTACTTTACGCTCCTGCGTTCCTCCTCTAAAATTGAAGCAAGGCCGACGTAGCTCAGTTGGTAGAGCAGTCGATTCGTAATCGACAGGTCATCGGTTCAAGTCCGATCGTCGGCTCCATTTTTTTGTGCCGCTTTGCGGCAACCCGGCACAGTTACTGGCCTTTTCCGTCTTTTTGTTGCACCTGTTGCAACGGGCTGCGGCGGGTGGGCGGCCTCGCCCTTTCTTTTTCGTGGTTACAGTATTGTGCCGCTTCGCGGCAAACCGCCGCAGGGCATTAACCATTACCACCGTTTTTCTGCGCTTGTTGCAGCGGGCTCAGCGGCGCCAGTCGGCTTCGCCCTTTGTTTTCGTGGTTACAGTATTGGCCGCTTCGCGGCAAACCGCTACAGGGTATTAACCATTACCACCATTTTTCTGCGCTTGTTGCAGCGGGCTCAGCGGCGCCAGTCGGCTTCGCCCTTTGTTTTCGTGGTTACAGTATTGGGCCGCTTCGCGGCAAACCGCTAAAGAGCATTAACCATTGCCGTCATCTTTCTGCTCCTGTGACGGGGGCTCAGCGCGCGAGTTTCAAGGAAGCGGTGTAATCGAATGTCGGCCACGATATGCAGAAGTGTAAAGCCGCAGAGGACGGAATTCGCGCCGTGACGGGAAATATGCTGTTTAGAAGTCTTGAGGACGGCTTTCGAGACGCGGGGGCGGCCTTCATGCCGCCCCTCAAATTCTGACTACTTCTTGTCGTACTGCAACGCTTGTCGTAATTGCTTGATTGCATTGTCCACGGCCTCAAGGGCTTCTGCTCTATGTCCGCCAAAGTCATGGGCGGCGGTTTGAAGTTCCTTCTTGGCTTCCTCCAGTTCATGCAAGGCAGCGCGAATATGCGGATGTTGTTCTCCGCCTTTCCCCTTCACCACTTGCGGATTCGGTGTTGCCGCGGGCGCGTTCGTGATGGCGGGTGTGAACATAGTCAATCCAAGAATAAGTGTGAGCGTCGAAAGTTTCTTCAACATATCCTCTTTCCTCCTTAGCGGTGTTGTTACGAGTGGCACGCAAGAAATGAAAATGTGGTGAATAAACGACCCGGGCGGCCCCTGCCGCCACCCGGTTTTCCTGGACATGGGTCAAATTGCAGCGCTGATCTGACTTATTTGCGCTACTTTTTGCCTTTGTTCTCGTTGGCAGCCTCGGCAGCCTGCTTCAGTTCATTATTGGCTTGATCGAGCAGATCCTTGGCTTTTGCCGCGTGGCCTTCCATGTCCCATTCGTTGGCTTGCTGGGCCGCGGTAACTTTCTGGAAAGCCTGGGCCGTGAGCCTCTGGGCTGCAGCAAGGTTGGGATGTTTCTTAGGGCTGACGTTTTGCACTGGTTTCTTTTGCGGGGGAGCTGGCGCTGCCGCTATCAGACCGGGCATGGTTAAGCTCAGCAGTAACATGATTGTGGAAAGTTTTTTCAGCATTTCTAGACTTCCTCCTTGTAGCGCTCTGTTGTAGCGCTCAGGAACGTAAAACGCAATCTTTGAGAAGAAGTTGCGACAAAAGAGGCAGCACGTTCAAGGCGGAGGCAGTTACGAGCTGAGACAATATCGCGTGAGATGTCCCAGGTGTGTGCACTATGTTTAAATGGGTAGTCAAACCTATGGAAACACCACTTGACAAACTGAGTGCCAGGCTTTGTTCCGAGCAGTTGCACACAAAATTCAAAGTGAAAACTGAAAACACCGCTCCGGTGGAGTTGGAACTTTGCGAGGTCAACGAACCTGGGACGTTGCCCCGGTTAGAGCTGTTTACGCTGGTCTTTCGCGGGCCGGCTGCTCCGCGCCTGCCGCAAAGAATCTATCTGCTGGAACATCCGAAGCTGGGAACGTTGCCCATTTTCTTGACGGCTATAGACGCTGACTCGGAAGGCATTTCCTACGAAGCAGTCTTCAATCGCGTTCGCGACCGCAAAAAATGAGTTCCCAAAACATCGCTTTGCGTCCCGTGACCGAGGCCGACGATGAATTTCTTCTGTCGGTTTATGCCAGCACACGCGCCGACGAACTCGCCCAAGTGCCTTGGACACAGGAGCAAAAGGACGCTTTCCTCCGCATGCAGTTTGCCGCGCAGAAGCGCCATTATGCGGCTGAGTATCCACAAGCGCACCATGACATTATCCAGGTAGATGGAGCGCCTGTAGGGCGAATTTATATTGACCGCAGCGGCGACGAATTTCACATCCTCGACGTTACGGTGCTGCCGGGGCATCGCAATCGAGGGATTGGATCATGGCTTTTGCGACGAGTGCTGGACGAGGCGCGACAGATGGGCACACCGATCACGATCTATGTGGAGAGTTTCAATCCATCGCTTCGCCTGTTCGAGCGGCTCGGATTTCTCAAAGCAGAAGAGAACGGCTTCCAGCTCTTGATGAGATGGCAACCAAACCAATGATCCGACTTGCCTTACGGCAGCTTGGCGATTACGGCCGTATAAGTCTGCGCACCTTGTCCGCCAGGCACTATCAGCAATGAAAATTTCCCCAGACCCGGATGCTCAAACTCGTAGGTGCCTTGCAGCAAAGGCTTCGCCAGGGCCCCCAGAAAGATCAGCATGAATCCGCTGAGCAGGATGTCGGGAGATTTCTGTTTGGGCGAAACTGCCATGCTGGCAGTGTCTACCGGCACCAACGCCGGCAGATCTTGGACTGACAGCAATCTCAGCCATACGGAATTCCCACTGCCCGAAATGGGAGTCACTTTGAACCCCGTCCCTACCACCTTGTTGAAAGCAGCACGGTCCAGATGCTCCCACCCTGCATTGTTAATGTTGCTTTGGCCTGACTTCGGGCCCGATTTTCCTTGACCGCTCCATGCCCGAAACGGGGTGGCGGTAAAGGCGATCGCCGCTAAGATACTGTTACGCAACAAATTACGTCTGGAAACCGACATTCCACTCCTCCACTCATTCCCCGATCCAAATTGGATCAGGCTGGCTCCTCTTTAGAAGGATTTTTGACTTGAACTGCGGGGGAAAAGTGCTTAAGTCTAAGCTTAAAAACTTCTAATTACCAGCAAAAATTGAAGTGGTGCCAAATTCCGAACGTTCGTCGCTAAAACCCATTTTTTTCAGCAACTTCTCAGGCGTAAACCTGTGATTTTTTGCACAAAGTAAAACCACCTATCCATAGAGTTTTTACTTGACAAAACTACAGGCACCAAGCAGAGTAGCTGTTTCAGTTTCCCCCCTAGCACAACGGTAGTACAGAGCGCGCCCTCTGGCTTTGCGTCAGAGGAGTGTTCTGCGCTGCCCTTGATGCTTTTGTTGGTGAGCTCAGATTTCAGGATAAGGAGCATTTGTGGCTAACCGGGTTTCGCTTTCCTGTCGTAAAGCAATCACGCTTTCCGCGGTCATTTTGACATTGCTGATTTTGAGCATTCCGCTCGTGGCGGCAGGACCGGCACCGGTCCAAAATGGAACGACCAGCGGTCCCCGGATTTGGCTGCAGGAAAACCAGCCTCTTCCGGTGGTACATCGAGATGTGGCCACGCAATCACCGGTTGCGATGCAGGGGGCCCAACCGTTGTCGATGGCCTCCGGCGACATTGACGCGGACGGATTTGAAGACCTGTTGGTCGGCTATGGCGTGTCCCAGGGCGGCGTTATCGCGGTGCATCGCGGCAATATTGATGCCTTCGCTCCGCAGAGTGACGCCTCATTTCAGGCCATTGGCCGCGGCGAGTTTCCCGCGCCTTTTCTTCTCGATGCGCAGACGTTCGCAGTGCCGGTGCGCCCGGATTTCGTCGCTCTGGGCAGCTTTATTGGCAGCGGTAACCTTGATCTGGTAGTGGCAACACGTGGCGGTAACTCGCTGTACATTTTCCCCGGCGATGGCAAAGGAAATTTTGGCGATCCAGAAAGCATAAGTCTATCCGGTGGTGTTACAAGCCTGGCGGTCGGTCAGTTTGGCGGTTCACATCAGTCCACATTAGTTGTGGGTATAAGTCAGGGCAGAAGTTCGTCACTGCTGCTGCTGGTTGCGTCGCAGCAGGGCATTTCGGCTCTGGGAAGCTATCCCGTCAACGGCCCGGTATCGAACATTCTTTTTGGCCATTTCGGCGATTCCGGTCCGGATGTTGCATTCCTCGCGGGCGGGCAAATTCAGATTTTGCGATCTTCCACCATGCAATTGTCGCCCGTGTCACTGCCGGTGACGGTGCGGGCCTTTGCGCTGGGGTCATTCATCTGGGACCGCAATGAGGGATCGCAGATCGCAGTGATAGCGCCCGATGGCAGCATTCAGATAGCGGTGCGCAACGACTTTGACCCGCGCGTGTACACCGTGGAGGAATTCCAGGCGATCCGACAGGCCAGGCGCAATCATCTACCAGCGCCTGACTTCGTGCCGGTGCAGTCATTTGCAGCGGGATGGAAGATTGAGGAGAGTTTTGCCGGGGCAGCGGCGCTGGGGCCGAACCAAACACCGCTGATCTTTCGTACGCGCATCTCGATCAACGGCGCCGATGATGTGATGGTGCTGAATGCATTCTCCGGGCAGTTGACGCTGGTTTCGCATGGGGACGGGCAGCCGGGAGCGCAGACGTTTCAGTCCGGGCAGGTGTCTTTGCGTCCTTATACAGGGGCGCCGATTGCGGCGGTACCGATGCGCATCAACGTGGACGGAAGGCCGGGGGTGATGGCGATCCACCAGGGAGAGATTGCGCCTTCGATGTTGATGCCGATCCCCGATCCTACATTTTTCGTAAATAAAGATACTGATCCGACGCCCACCTCGCCGATCGCCCAGGCTTGCAAGAACACCAGCTTTACTGATCTCTCTTCTTCCTGCAGCTTGCGCGAAGCCGTGCTCAAGGCCAACGGCGACACCATCATGCTGCAGGCCGGCCACACGTATTCGCTGACGATTGGCAAGGTAACCAACAACTTCTCGGGTAATTTTGGCGCCCTGTACGTGAACAACACGGCGACCATTGTGGGCGGAAATCAGAATACAACGGTCATTCAATGGGGCACGCCGACCAGCGGCACCGTGGATATGGTGATGGCGGTCAACGAGGACATCAATCCGGTAACCAATGCCAGCGCCAGCCTCTCCAATCTGACAATACAGGGTGGAATCAATCACGGAACGCATGGGAATGATGGTGACGGCGGGTGCATGGAATATGACACCGGCACCAACGGGACTGCGACGCTGAATTTGACCAATGTCACCATTCAAAACTGCGCCACAACGTTTGGCAACGGCGGCGGCATCGTCATCTTTAATTTCATTAAACCGACAGGCGGTGGTTTTCCAACCATCACCAGCAGCATCATCCAGAACAATACGGCGGTGGATGGGACTACGAACGTCGCGGCCGCCGGAGGCGGCATTGGTATAGCCGCTCTGGGCCAACTGGTGATGAGCAGCAGCCAGGTTCTGAATAACAAGGCGGTACAGTCCAACAGTCAGCATGGCACGGGCGGCGGCATCGCGATTGAGAACCAACTGGCGAATTCCCGGTTGACCACGATTCATTCGAGCACCATCTCGGGAAACAAATCGGCGGGATTCGGCGGCGGAATCTGGGATGCCTCCAACTTGACCATAGACCAAGGGACGGTGATCAGCGGAAACATTGCCGGGACCGATGGCACCAATCCGGTGGCGGGGGCGGAGGGCGGCGGACTTTACGGAAACACGCTGTCGAATGGCTGTCCTGCCTGCACCGACAAAATAACGCTGACGAAGGTGGTGATCACCGGGAATAGCGCAACCGGCAATGGTGGAGGAATTTCGAACGGGAACAACAGTGCGTTTCCATCCAGTGGTTCGCTGACGATGAATTTCAGCCGCCTGGCGGGGAACACGACCAGCCTCAGCGGAACCAATCTCAACAACAACGGCACCACATCGAGCGTGACCAACAACTGGTGGGGCACCAATTTTGCCACCGGCACGATCAACACGATCAACAGCGGCGCCACCACTTTCGATCCATTCATTGTGCTGACGCATACGTCCAGCCCGCATCCGATCCGCATTAATCAAAGCACTACGCTCACCGCCGACATGAGCAAGGACAACCATGGCGGCAACGGGGCCGCGCCAGGGCTGAGTGGCAATCTCGACGAAATTGTTACCCTGCCCATTACTTTCGATGGGGCAGTGCTGGGAAGTATTCCGCAGGCGCAGCCAGAGACCCTGGGCAATCCAGTTCCCACGGCTACAGCTACTTTTAACGCGGGTGCCACCTCCGGACTTGGCGATGCGGTGGCGACGCTGGAGAAGAACGTTGCAGGCGCGGAAAATTACGCGGTACACGTCAACACGAACCTCATTGCCACGGCGACGGAAAGCGGAACGACGGCGACCATCACCACGGTGGGCGCACATGGTTTCACCACCGCCGACTATGTCAAGATTTCGGGCATGACGGGAGCCGGTTGCACCGGCTACAATGGCGGACCTTTTGCCATCACCAGTCCCACTACTACTACATTTACTTACACCGCGCCTGCGGGCTTGAGCGCTTGCAACGGCAATGCAAGCAGCTTTGCCAGCATCGGTCTTGTCGTTCTGCAGCCGCCTTCGATTACCAAGAGCTTTAGTCCGGGCACAATCCAGACCACCACGTTGAATGCGGGCTCGTTCAGCACGGTTACGTTCAGCATCACCAATGCTAACGTGGTCCCGATTAATGCCAGCTTCACAGATAATCTGCCCGCGAATGTGGGCGTTCATCCGGGCAGTCTGGTTGTAGCTGTTACACCCAGTGTTACCAATACCTGCGGTGGCAGCGTAACGGCGAATGCCGGCGCCAGCAGCATCAGCTTTACCAATAACACATTGCCGGTGGGGACCTGCACGATTACGGTCCACGTTTCGAGTGCCGTTGACAACATTTACTCGAACAGCGTCACGATCAATTCAACAGACGCGGGCAACGGCAACACTTCTTCGGCGAACTTGAATGTTATTGATCCGCCGCACTCGAACAAGACTGTGGGGCAGGCCTCGATTCCTTTTGGCGCTACCACCAGCCTGAGCATTCAGGTCAGCAACACCAACCAGAACCAGACGCTAAGCGCCATCACGTTTACTGACACTCTGCCCAACAATGCACCGGGAACCTTGGTTGTAGCGACGCCCAGCGGTTTGGCCAATAATTGCAGTGGCACGGCAACAGCAACTGCCGGTTCAGGTTCTGTGTCTCTGGCCAGCTCAAGTCTTGCTCCGGGCGCAAGCTGCACCGTCTCCTTGAACGTACAAGGCACGAAGGTAGGCGCAGCAAACAACAGCGTTACTGCCAGTGACACAACTGCTGGTTCAGGGAATACCTCCACTGCGCCTCTGACGGTAGTGAAGGCAGACACGTCGACCACCGTAACTTCGTCTGTAAATCCATCGGTGTTCGGTCAATCTGTAACGTTTACGGCAACGGTTTCAGCGGTGGCGCCGGGAGCAGGAACACCAACAGGCACAGTGACGTTCCTGGATGGCGGCAGCCCGATTGGTACGGGCACACTGAGCGGTGGCATAGCCACCTTCGCCACTTCTGCGCTGGCAGCAGGCAATCACACCATCACCACCAACTATGGTGGAGATGTCAACTTCAATGGCAGCACGGGGTCGTTAACTGGCAATCCGCAGGTGGTAAACAAAGCAAATACCGCCACTACGGTGACCTCGTCTGTAAATCCATCCGTGTTCGGGCAGTCAGTGACATTTACCGCGACGGTATCGCCGGTAGCGCCGGGAGCGGGGACGCCGACAGGAACGGTAACGTTCCTGGATGGTGGCAGCCCGATCGGAACGGGAACGCTAAGCGGCGGCGTGGCGACGTTTAGTACTTCAGCGCTGTCGGTTGGGAATCACACGATCACGACTAATTACGGTGGTGATGGGAACTTCAATGGCAGCACGGGGTCGTTAACTGGCAATCCGCAGGTGGTCAACAAAGCAAACACCGCCACTACGGTGACCTCGTCGGTAAACCCATCCGTGTTCGGCCAGTCGGTGACGTTCACGGCGACGGTTTCGGCGGTAGCGCCGGGATCGGGAACGGCGACGGGAACAGTGACGTTCCTGGATGGTGGCAGCCCGATCGGAACCGGAACGCTAAGCGGCGGCGTGGCGACGTTTAGTACTTCAGCGCTGTCGGTTGGGAATCACACGATCACGACTAATTACGGTGGTGATGGGAACTTCAACGGCAGCACCGGATCGCTCACGGGCAATCCGCAGGTAGTGAACAAGGCCAACACCTCGACGACGGTGACGTCATCGGTCAATCCGTCAGTATTTGGCCAGTCGATAACATTCACGGCGACGGTTTCGCCAGTTGCACCGGGAGCCGGAACGGTGACGGGAACGGTAACGTTCCTGGATGGTGGCAGCCCAATTGGTAGCGGAATACTGAGCGGCGGCATCGCGACGTTTGCCACTTCCGCGCTGACAGTAGGCAACCACACGATCACGACCAATTATGGCGGGGATGGCAACTTCAACGGCAGCACCGGATCGCTCTCGGGCAATCCGCAGGTAGTGAACAAAGCCAACACCACGACGACCGTAACTTCCTCGGCCAACCCGTCAGTCTTCGGTCAATCGGTCACTTTCACGGCGACAGTTTCGCCGGTAGCGCCTGGAGCGGGAACACCGACGGGAACGGTGACGTTCCTGGATGGCGGCAGCCCGATCGGATCTGGAGTGCTGAGCGGCGGCGTTGCCACATTCGCTACTTCCGCTTTGGCAGTGGGCAATCACACGATCACAACCAACTACGGCGGTGACGGCAACTTCAACGGCAGCACCGGGTCGCTGACCGGCAATCCACAAGTCGTCAACAAAGCGAATACCACTACCACAGTAACTTCATCGGCCAATCCGTCAGTATTCGGCCAATCGGTAACATTCACGGCGACAGTTTCGCCGGTAGCGCCTGGAGCGGGAACACCGACGGGAACGGTGACGTTCCTCGACGGTGGCAGCCCGATTGGCACCGGGACGCTGAGTGGCGGCATCGCAACCTTCGCCACTTCGGCCCTGGCGATAGGCAACCACACGATCACCACCAACTATGGTGGAAATGGGAACTTCAACGGCAGCACCGGATCACTGACTGGCAATCCGCAAGTCGTCAATAAAGCTGATACTGTCACGACGGTAACTTCGTCGGTGAATCCGTCTCTCTTTGGCCAATCGGTAACGTTTACCGCGACCGTATCAGCTGTACCGCCGGGATCGGGTACGCCGATCGGAACAGTAACATTCCTGGATGGCGGCAGCCCGATTGGTAGTGGAACTTTGATCGGCGGCGTAGCCACGTTTACTACATCTGCGTTGTCTGTCGGTAATCACACCATCACCACAAATTATGGCGGTGACCCCAACTTCAATGGCAGCACGGGTTCGCTCACGGGCAATCCGCAGGTGGTGAACAAAGCCGATACCTCGCAAACCGTAACTTCGTCGCAGAATCCCCAGACTGCTGGCCTGCCTGTCACATTCACAGCTACAGTTTCGGCGGTAGCGCCGGGCGCGGGAACGCCGACTGGGACTGTCACCTTCCTGAGTGGCGGTAATCCAATTCCTTCGTGCTCAGGTCAGGGAACGCTGAGTGGTGGCGTGGCCACGTGCACCACCTCTTCTCTATCGGGCGGAAGTCACACGATCACCACCAGCTATGGGGGAGATGGAAACTTCAACGGCAGCACTGGCTCATTGACAGGCAATCCGCAGGTAATCACCCAGGCGACCACCACGACCACAGTCGTAGCGTCGCAGGGCACGATCACGCTGGGCGACACGGTCACATTTACAGCAACTGTGACTGCGAGCGCCGGAACGGCCCCCGGCATTGTGACGTTCTTTGATGGCAATACGCCGATTGGAAGCGGAGTGCTGGCCGTTGTAGGCCCCAACGATCAGGCCACGATAACGACTGCGCTCCTGTCGGCGGCTGGATCGCCGCATTCCATCACGGCAACCTATCAGGGTGCTACGGCTTTTGCCGTCAGCACCTCAACCCCGATCAGCGAGACAGTCAACCCGCGGACCAGCACGACCGGCGTTGTATTAAATCCGACAACGGTTGTCGTGGGTCAGTCGAGCACGGCAACTGTAACTGTTAACGATTCGGGATCAGTTCCTCCCGGCACGGCTGATACTTTCCAGGCCACGGGCGCGCCTGCAACCGGCCGCGCCGGATTCACCTCCACATTGTTTGCTGATGGCTTGGTGTTGGTCGCTGGCGGAACGGACGCCAGTAACAATGTTCTCAACAGCGCGGAAATCTACAGCGTCTCAAACGGAACGTTCAGCTCAACCGGCCACCTGAATACGGCTCGCACTGGCGCTGTCGCTCTGTTGCTGCCAAATGGCAAGGTACTGGTCGCAGGAGGCTCCAGCGACGGGACCGCCAATGGCGCACTGAATACTGCCGAACTCTTCGATCCAGGCACGGGGACATTCGCGGTTGCAGGCAGCGGTTCGAGCAATCACATGACTGCGGCTCGCTTGGGAGCCACGGTCACACTGCTCAGCGACCGCAAGACAGTGCTGATCGCAGGAGGTGTGAACTCCGGCGGCGTTTTGAACAGCGCCGAACTGTACGATTCGACAACCGATACATTCACAGCCACGGGCAACCTGAATGCAGCGCGCACAGGCGCCTCAGCTACCTTGCTGGGAACCGGCAAAGTGCTGGTCGCTGGTGGTTCGAGCGATGGCACAGCCAATGGCGCGCTGAACAGCGCTGAAGTGTTCGATCCTGCAGGCAACGGCGGCGCCGGAACGTTTACGTCGGTTGCCGGCTCCAATCCGACTCTCAGCGATCACCGCTGGCAGCCCGAAGCTGCATTGCTGTTAAGCGGCAAAGTGCTGGTTGCCGGTGGACAGAACTCTGGCGGAGCGTTGACCAGCGCCGATCTCTATGATCCGGGAGCTGACAGCTTTACTGCCAGCGGCCAATCAATGTCGCAGGCCCGGGCGAACAGCTCTGCTGTCGCTCTGCCCAGCGGCATGGTTCTTCTGGCGGGTGGCACAACCAGCCAGGCAGTGGATCTCTACGATGCGGACAGCGACAGATTCAACACCACTGGCAGCCTTGTGAATTCAGACGCCGGTCTGGTTTCCACGCTGCTGAACAACGGTCAGGTGTTGGTGGTTGGCCTGACGACTGCTGTCACGCCTGCGTCTGATGCGGAACTGTACAGCCCATCGTTCAATCCGCTGGGCACTGTGGCCGTGACCTCTTCGGAAGCGACGGACAATATAACGGGCGCGTGCGCTCTCACGCCGAGCACCAGCACGGCATCTACGTGCACCTCAACCGTAACTCCAGTCAATGTTGCCACCAGCCCGCACACCATCACGGGAACTTATCCGGCAGATGCCGTGCACTCGACCAGCAGCAATACGGCATCATTGACAGTCAACAAAGCCGACACAACTACTACAGTTACTTCATCGGTCAACCCGTCAGTGTTTGGCCAGTCAATAACCTTCACGGCTACGGTTTCACCGGTCGCTCCGGGTTCGGGGACACCGACGGGAACTGTAACGTTCCTGGATGGCGGCAGCCCGATCGGTACCGGGACGCTGAGCGGCGGTACCGCGACGTTTACTACCTCCGCGCTGGCGGTAGGCAATCACACCATTACCACCAGCTACGGGGGCGATGGGAACTTCAACGGCAGCACGGGATCGCTCACCGGCAATCCGCAGGTGGTCAATAAGGCTGATACCACGACTACGGTAACTTCTTCTGTGAGTCCGTCAGTGTTCGGCCAGTCGGTGACCTTCACGGCGACTGTCTCGGCGGTTGCTCCGGGCTCGGGAACGCCAACAGGAACGGTAACGTTCCTGGACGGCGGCAGCCCGATCGGCACCGGGACGCTGAGCGGCGGGATCGCGACGTTTACTACGTCAGCTCTGGCGGTAGGAAATCACACCATCACCACCAGCTACGGCGGCGATGGCAGCTTCAATGGCAGCACCGGCTCGCTCACTGGCAATCCGCAGGTAGTGAACAAAGCCGACACATCGACCACAGTAACTTCTTCTGTGAATCCGTCAGTGTTCGGTCAATCGGTGACCTTCACGGCGACAGTTTCGGCAGTTGCTCCGGGTTCGGGAACGCCAACAGGAACGGTAACGTTCCTCGATGGTGGCAGCCCGATTGGCACTGGCACGCTGAGTGGCGGTATCGCGACGTTCACGACTTCAGCTCTGGCGGTTGGAAATCACACCATCACGACCAGCTATGGCGGTGATGGCAACTTCAACGGCAGCACCGGTTCGCTCACCGGCAATCCGCAAGTAGTGAACAAGGCTGACACGAGCACCACGGTGACGTCGAGTGTGAATCCGTCGGTCTTTGGCCAGTCCGTAACCTTCACTGCGACGGTATCAGCGGTGGCGCCGGGCTCGGGAACGCCAACGGGAACGGTAACGTTCCTCGATGGCGGCAGCCCGATTGGCACTGGCACGCTGAGCGGCGGGATCGCGACGTTTACTACGTCAGCTCTGGCGGTAGGAAATCACACCATTACGACCAGCTATGGCGGCGATGGCAACTTCAACGGCAGCACAGGCTCGCTCACCGGCAATCCACAGGTAGTGAGCAAGGCCAACACCACGACAACGCTTATTTCATCCCTCAACCCCTCAGCATTGGGTCAGTCTGTGACCTTCACGGCAACGGTCTCAGTGGTCGCGCCGGGCTCGGGGACCCCGACAGGGACGGTGACGTTCCTGGATGGCGGCAACCCAATCGGTACTGGAACCCTCAGCGGTGGTGTAGCTACCTTCACCACATCATCACTGGCTGCGGGCAATCACACCATCACGGCCAGCTACGGCGGCGATGGTAATTTCAATGGCAGCACGGGATCGCTCACTGGCAATCCGCAGGTGGTGATCGCGCCGCCTGTGATTGCGAAGGCATTCAACCCCAGCGGTATTCCGGTGAATGGCACATCCGCGCTGACCTTCACCATCACCAATCCGGCAGCGAATACTGTGGCTGAAGCGGGAGTAGCGTTTACCGATAATCTGCCAAGCGGCGTTGTCATAGCGACTCCCAACGGCCTTAGCAACACATGCGGCGGAACCCCCACCGCGACGGCGGGATCGGGCACTATTTCTCTCACCGGTGGAACTATCGCAGTCAATAGCTCCTGCACGGTGACGGTCAACGTGACCTCGAGCCAGGCAGGGATTTACCCGAACACCAGCGGAAACGTGAGTTCCACGAATGGCGGAACGGGCAACACAGCCTCAGCCACTTTGACGGTGGCTGCTCCGCCAACCATTGTCAAATCCTTTGGACAAACCTCAGTGGCGCAGAACAGTACGGTAGCTGTGAGCTTTACCATCAGCAACTCCAACAGCACTGTGACGCTAACCGGTATTTCATTCACTGACAATCTGCCCGCGGGTCTTGTCGTAGCAACACCCAACCAGGCGAGCAGCACTTGCGGCGGGACGGTAACCGCGGTGGCCGGGTCATCGTCGATCAGCTTCACCGGTGGGAGCCTGGCTCCACAAGGCCCTCCGCCAATGATAGCGAAGCGACAGCTCGTGCCCAAGGGACCAACAATTGCCAGCGGTACATGCGTGGTTACGGTAAACCTGCTGGTTACCGGAACGGGAACACTATCCAACACGACAGGCCCAGTCTCGGCCAATGAGAGCGGCCCTGGGACGGTCAGCAATACTGCGACCCTTGAAGTGGTCCAGGCGCCGACAGTAAACAAGGCATTTGGGGCAGCGAGCATTCCGTTGAATGGAACTACCTCGCTGACATTCAACATTGCCAATCCAAATAGCAGTACAGCTTTGGTTAACATCTCGTTGAATGATACGTTGCCGGCCGGACTGGTTGTTGCTAATCCCAATGGCCTCACCGGTAGCTGCGTGGCTTCATCAACGATTACAGCCAATGCGGGGAGTAGTTCGATCAGTCTCACCAACCTGAACCTGCCTGCGGCCGGTTCCTGCTCGTTCTCCGTCAATGTGACAGGCACTGCTGCAGGCACGAAGAACAACGTCAGCGGCAACATCAGCGCCACCTTTGATGATGGAAGCGCTACCTTCGTTCCAATAACGGGAGGAACGGCATCGGCCAGCATCTTCGTAGTGGCGCCTCCCGTAATCGGCAAGGTGTTTGTGCCGGCCGCTATTGTGCCCAACGGCGTCTCGGCGCTGACCTTTACGATTACGAACCCGGCAGCCAACACGGTAGCGGAGACTGGCGTAGCGTTCACTGACACCCTGCCGGCTAATGTTGTAATCGCCACGCCTAACGGCCTGAGCGGCTCGTGCGGCGGAACCGTGACCGCTACCGCCGGATCGGGCAGCATCAGCCTGAGTGGAGGCAGCATCGCTGTTGGGAGTTCTTGCACCTTCAGCGTGAACGTCACCAGTTCCGTGATCGGCAATTTCACCAATACCACGGGAGCTGTGAGTTCCACGAATGGAGGAACCGGCAACACGGCGTCAGCCAATCTAACGGTTGCTCACGCCAACCTGTCGATCACCAAGAGTCATAGCGGAAACTTCCTACGCAATTCGACGGGAAATAACTACACCATAACGGTGAGCAACAGCGCCAGTGCAGGCCCAACTGTAGGCACTGTAACCGTTACGGACACGCTACCCAACGTGCCCAACACGCTGGTTCCGACGGCGCTGTCAGGCACCGGCTGGACTTGCAACCTGGGTACTTTGACTTGCACCCGCAGTGACGCCCTACTGCCGGGCGCAAGTTATCCGGCAATCACGCTGACGGTAACTGTGCCGCTGAACATCCAGGCCAACGTGACCAACAGCGCCACGGTTTCCGGTGGTGGCGATCCCAACAGTCACACCGCCAATGATCCGACGCACGTTGGGCCACCCATCCAGATCACACTGAACATCAGCAGCGTGATAGTCAACCCAGGTGGCACGCAGTTCTTCACCGCAGACGTACAGTCCAGCAGCGGTGAGGGAACGATCAACTTTGCCTGCACCGGACTACCGGTTGCCTCAACGTGCAGCTTCAATCCTCCATCAACCAATCAACTTGACACCACCGTTACGATCGGAATTACCACTTCTCAGGGCAACAGTGGGTCGGTATTGCCGTTCGGGCCAAAGACATCACCGCCGCTGTACGCGGCATTGTTGTCGCTCCTGGGAGTGATCGCGACTGTATTTGGATTGAGAAACAGCAAGCGGACCCGCCTACGCCTGGCCATGGTGCTGGCCAGCATGACGGTGCTGGTGCTGCTGGTTGGCTGCGGCGGCGGAAGGTTCGTTCCGGGAACGCCGGCTGGAACATTCCAGGTTACGGTCACGGCAACCAGTGCCACCACGGGAGACTCGGGCAGCGCGGTGATTACAGTGCAGGTGCCGTAGCAGTTTTGCGGGCATTCAGCCCCACAATTGGTGCATACCAAATGCTGGGGCTGGATGCAAACGCCTTGTAAATTTTTTCCGAATTTAATATCCAAATCGGGTGCGGTAGTGGTACAGTACTCGTCACCAAATTAAAGCTTTCTCAGGTTCGATTCAGCAGTCCAGGAAATTTGCGGTTTTTGTGATCTTGAATTCGAAATCAGGACTCACAACTCATGAATCAAGAATGACAACGTGAGGAGACCGAACCATGTCACAACCATTCATCGGTGAGATCAGGATGTTCGCCGGAAACTTTGCCCCCGTGGGATGGGCATTTTGCAACGGCGCCATAATTCCTATTGACCAGAATGATGCTTTGTTCAATTTGATAGGAACAACATACGGCGGAGATGGGCAGACAACGTTTGCATTGCCCGATCTGCAGAGCCGCGTCCCAATCCACGTAGGTCCGGGATTCGCGCTGGGGCAGAGCGGAGGTACCGAGAGTGTGACGTTAACCGTTAGCCAGATCCCGGCGCACAGCCACCCGCCTCGGTGCCTTACAGGACAGGGCAATCAAGCGGACCCCGGCAATGGGATATGGGCGAGCCCCAGCACCGGCACTATTTACAGCAGCACTGCTCCTGCTACTGCGATGGCTGCTAATGCTGTGCAATCAGCGGGTGGTTCACAACCGCACGATAACATGATCCCGTTTCTCGTAATTAATTTCATTCTGTCGCTGTTCGGAGTGTTTCCGAGCCAGTCGTAGAGCGTCAGGTGATCCCATTTTTGCTAGCAGCCAGGAGCTAGCAGCAAGGAGCTAAGCATGTCAGAGCCATTTTTGGGTGAAATCAAGATCATCAGTTGGAACTTTCCGCCGAAAGGGTGGACTTTTTGTAACGGTCAGTTGCTGCCCATCAACCAGAACCAGGCGTTGTTTTCGATTCTGGGTACAACGTACGGCGGCGATGGCCGTGTAAATTTCGGCCTGCCGAACCTCCAGGGGCGTACTCCTTTCCATGTAGGGAATGGAATCGCGCTGGGCGAAATGGGGGGCGAAACCAGCCACACGCTGAATATTTCCGAGTTGCCGGCGCACAATCACGTTCCTCTCGGGGTGAAAGCCACACCTTCGGGAGGCCCAGGCGGAAACCTGTGGTGTACGCAGACCACCAATCCATATGCTACGACCGCTGACGCTGCCATGAATCCGGCGTGCATAACGGCCACAGGAGGCAACCAGCCGCACGAGAACATGTCGCCGTATTTGGTGCTGAATTTCATTATTGCGCTGCAGGGGATTTTCCCCTCGCAGAACTGAGCTAGCAGCCAGAAGCTAGCAGCTAGGAGCTTATTTCATGTCAAATCCATTTCTCGCTGAAATTCGAATTTTCACCGGCGGCTTCGCTCCTAAGGGCTGGGCCCTGTGCGATGGGCAGCTCATGTCCATCAGCCAGAACACGGCGTTGTTTTCGCTCTTGGGTACCACTTACGGCGGTAACGGCACGAGCAATTTTGCTCTGCCCAATCTACAAGGCTGCGCGCCCATGCAGGCCGGCCAGGGACCGGGCTTGAGCTTGCGCGACCTAGGAGAAACCGCGGGTGAGCAGACAGTGACTCTCTTACAGACAGAGATGCCGGCTCACGTTCATGGAGCGGTAGCTGCCACTGGCAGCGATCAGGGCGCGCCCCCAAATAACGCCTGGGCAAGCGGAACGAAATTTACCGGCGTGAATGTTTACGCGCCGTCAGACCCTCAGAACAATCAGCAGATGAATCCGTTTGCGTTGTCGATCGCCGGCGGCAGCCTCCCGCACAACAATATGACGCCGTTTCTTGGCTTGACTTTTATTATTGCTTTGCAGGGAGTGTTCCCGGCACGATCCTGAACGACACCACAGATTCAACAAAGGGACGGTGCTCAGCACCGTCTCTTTTCATTTGCAGCGCTTTCAAATGAAATCATGGAAAACTACTTAATCCGTCCCGCTGAGCGGGATCAGTGGTAAGGTGTTTTCGATGGCCGATCCGCAGCCGACTGTTCTGGAAACCAGTGTCTCGCTCTCGCAATCGGTGATCTGGCGATTGCAGCGCGACTACTACATTCAGCGCGGCCTCAACGCATGGAGTCAAGACAAAGTCCCTGCTTTCATCACCAGCAATCCTTTTACTGCTGAGATTTACGCGCGAATAGTTTTCAGTTTTATGCGCGACTGGGGTGACAAGCCGTTGCGTATTCTCGAACTGGGCGCCGGCACCGGGAAGTTTTGCTACCTTTTCCTTCGTCACTTAACTGAATTGCTGCGCTCCGAAGGCGGTGATCCTCAGGCTATTCAGTACTGCATGACTGACTGCGCCGAGCCCCTGATTGAGTCGTGGGGCCGTAATCAATACCTGGCTGAATTCGTTAAGCCGGGAATTCTGAAGTACGAAGTCCTCGAAATCGGCGAGAAGATTCAGTCCGCATTCCTGGAGCACAGCGGACCGCTGGTGATCATCGCGAATTATGTGTTGGACAGCCTGCCGCAGGATGCTTTCGTCGCTCGTGATGGAAAAATGTTTGAAGGGCTTGTGAGCACAACTGCTCCGGCCGTTGCTTCACCCTCGCTTTCGCAACTACAACTCTCTTACACAAACGCTGAGATATCACCGGATAGGTATTCTGATCCTGCGTGGAACAACATTTTGGAGTTGTACCGCAATACTTTGCCTGCGGGAACAGTACTTTTCCCGTCCAGCGCGCTTAGGTTTCTGAAAGGAATTCTCGATCAGACCGCGGGACCAGTGTTGGCTTTAGTTGCTGACAAAGGATTCCCGCACCAGGAGGAGCTGGCGTTGTGCCAATGGCCCCCGACCCTCGAGTTTCACGGCTCCAATTGCTTCTCGCAAATGGTGAATCTCGACGCCATCGCAAAGTACTTCAAGAATATCGGCGGAGAGGCGCTCATGCCGGAGAAACATTCGTCCAGCCTGCACATTTGCGCTTTTCTGCACGGCCAGGCTGCCGGAGGGTTCCCCCTTACTCGGGCCGAGTATCAGACCAGCCAGGCCGCATTTGGGCCGGATGATCTCTTTTCGTTGTTTGCCTGGCTGAACACGCACATGGAGGAGATGACTGTGCCGCAGATCCTCGCCGCACTGAGGCTTACACGATGGGATCCCATTGCTTTTTTGCGTTTCTTCCCTATCCTTGCACGGCAGCTTCGCACCGTGACTATAGAGCGAAATGATCTGCGCGCGGCAATGATGCGCGTCTGGGCCAATCATTTTCCTGTCCAGGCGAGTGAAAACGCTCTGGCGTTTGACTGCGGAGTAATTCTGCTGGAAATGCATTTCTTCGATGAGGCGCTTTCCATGTTCAAGATTTCGCAGCAGATACTCGGACCTTCAGCTCCGACCAGTTACAACCTCGGTCTATGTGCGGCAGGGCTGGCCCGAACTTCCGAAGCGCTGCAGTACGTAACAGAGGCCTGCAACATGGATGCTCAATTTGAACCTGCCAGGACCATGCGGCGCAAATTGGAAGAACAGATATTCCAGCGCTGATCGCCTCACTTTACATCCGAATTTCTCAAAGCCCCCTTCTTTTTAATTGCATTTCAGCGCTCTCTAAATTGAATGCGGTGTTCACAGGAAATAACAACCGCATCCCGTTCGTGCCGGGCGCTTGAGTTCACATTGGAATTAAAGTCGCAATGCCTGACTTAATTTTCTAAATTGTTCCTAAAAAAAATCCCCGATTCGGAAGTTACAAATTTTCAGGTTGACAACTCCAGAGTTCCCGAAGAGAATTGTCCAACTTTTTTTGGACGAAATTTGGAAAACAGGGTCTACCCCTGGCGAAGAACTTTTAACCCCCTTAAAAGTCCATCGCGTGGATGGGTGCGGCCGTCTTGAAGCTGAGTGGCTGCCCCAATGGAGACTTCTTGCTTGAATTAGTCCTGGTCAACCCAGGCGGAGAATACAAATGCGGACCCCTGCCAGAATCGTATTTGCCACCATTCTTGCTTTTATTTCCTTAACCGTTGTTTTGAATGGAGGACACGCTCAAACGAGGTCCTCTGCTGCCGCCCAGGCGAAGTCATCGCCAGGCAATGCGCCAGTTTCCGGGACTTCAAGCGGTCCGCGGATCTGGCTGCAGACGAATCAGCCGTTGCCGGTGCTCCATCGCGATGCTGCAACGCAATCGCCGGTGGGGATGCAGGGGGCCCAGCCACTTTCGATGACGTCAGGGGACATCGACGGGGACGGTTTTGAAGAACTGGTGGTGGGCTACAGCACAGCCAATGGCGGCATGATTGCCATTCATCGCGGAAACATCGACGCGTTTGCGCCGCAAAGCGATGCCTCGTTCCAGGCCATTGGGCGGGGAGAATTTCCGTCGCCATTTCATCTGGAAGCACAGACTCTTGCCGTGCCGGTGCGGCCGGACTTCCTGGCCATAGGGAATTTCGTCGGCAGTGGGAGCCTGGATTTAGCGGTGGCAAGACGCGGCGATAATGCGATCTACATTTTTCCCGGGGATGGGAAAGGGAACTTTGGTGAACCGGAGACGTTGAGTGTGTCCGGCGGTGTGACGGCTTTGGCATCGGGCAACTTTGGCGGCGGGCACCAGCCCACGTTGGTGGTGGGTGTGGGCCAGGGCCAGAACGCTGCATTGCTGGTGTTGGCGGGTTCGCAGCAAGGGATTGTTGCGCTTGGCGGCTACGCGGTCCGCGGTGCAGTTTCCAACATTCTGTTTGGCGATTTCGGCGATTCCGGTCCGGACGTTGCATTCATGACGGGCGGACAAATTCAGATTCTGCGCTCCTCCAACATGCAATTGTCGCCCGTGTCATTACCGGTATCGGTGCGGGCTTTTGCCCTGGGATCATTTATCTGGGATCGCAATGGGGGATCGCAGATAGCCTTGGTGGCCCCGGACGGCAGCGTACAGATAGCGGTCCGCAACGACTTTGACCCGCGAGTGTACACGGCGGAGGAATTCCAGGCGATCCGACAGGCCAGCCGCAAGCATCAACCAGCGCCTGATTTCGTGCCGGTGAAGACGTTTGCGGCGGGATGGAAGATTGAGGAGAGTTTTTCCGGGGCAGCAGCGCTGGGTCCGAACCAGACGCCGCTGATCTTTCGCACGCGCATCTCGATCAACGGCGCGGATGACGTGATGGTATTGAATGCGTTTTCCGGGCAACTGACGCTGGTGTCGCATGCGGACGGACAGCCGGGAGCGCAGACGTATCTTCCCGGGCGGGTATCGCTGCGGCCCTATTCA
>DATDNH010000054.1:0-2296 GCA_036518395.1 Candidatus Angelobacter sp.
CGCTCACAATCCCCAAAACAAACCCCATGGCCACGAGCTTGAATCCCTCCCTCAAGACCAAGCCTAGGATTCCGGCGCGCGTGCTGCCGAGCGCCACGCGAATGCCGATTTCCCGAGTGCGCTGCGCCACCAGATACGCCAGCACGCCATAAATTCCAAGCGATGCCAGAAACAACGCGACTCCGCCAAAGGCGTTGGCCAACAGCATCGATGTCCGGCGGGAGGCCAGAGAAAGGTCAATGCGCTCGGACATCGTGTGGATATCGAACAGAGCGACCTCCGGATCAATCCGTGCGATTTCGGCGCGAAGGCCGCGAATGGTGGATGCGGGGTCGCCCGCCGTTTTGATGGCAAACGTGAATGTGCCGGCGGGATTCTGAGAATTGCACCGGTAGTAAGCGCCGACGGTGGCTCCGGAATCGTCAAGGTTCTCGTACCGAAGCGTTCGCGCCACGCCGACAACGGTAAACAAGACGGTGTGTTCGGTGATCTTCCTGAAGTCTTTTGGATCGTCACCGGGAAAGTACATGCGCTGGCCAATGGGGTCCCGGTTCGGCCAAAAATGACGGGCCACGCGTTCGTCCACAATTATCACGCGCGGAGAGGTTTCCGTATCGCTGTCATTGAAGCTGCGCCCGCGAACCATCGAAATGCCCAAAGCTTCGAAATAGCCGGGAGTCACGCCGATGTGCAGCGGAGAAATTAGCGACTCGCCGGGCCTCATCTGGTAGCCTTCCGCAAGAATCACGCTGTCGCTGTGCTCGCCGCCGAGGGGAATGATTCTCGTTGCGCCCGCGTGCGAAACTCCGGGAATGGCGCGGATGGCCGGAAGCGCGCGGTCCATGAAGCTGCGCAACGCATCATCCTTGGAATATCTAGCGCGTGGCAAGGAGACCGAAGCGGAAACCACGCCATTCGGGTTAAAGCCGGGATCAACATGCAATAGCACGCGAAAGCTCGCGAGCAGCAGTCCGGCGCCCATGAGCAACGTGAAAGCGAATCCCACCTGCGCGGTGACTAGCCATTGCCGCACCTTTCGGGATTTCTTTCCCCCAGTGCCCGCGCGGGATTCCTCGCGCATGGCGTCGCTTATGCCAATTTTGGAGACTCCCGCGAGCGGAAAGAGTCCCACAAAGACTCCGGCAAGCAGGGATAGCGCAAGAGATACCAAAACTACGGTGCCATCGATCCGGACTTCATTGGCGCGCGGGAAGTGTTCCAAACCAATCGCGCTTAATCCCCGCAGGACGCCTGCACCCAAGACGATGCCTACCAGTCCGCCAAGCAAAGCCAGCCCTAAATTCTCCAAAAGCAACTGGCGCACGAGCTGCCCCAGGCCTGCGCCCAGCGCAATCCGCGTCGCGATTTGCTTCCGTCGCATCGCAAGCCTCGCGAGCGCGAGATTGGCAACGTTGAGCCCGCCGATCAGCAGAACAAGGAACGCCCCGCCCCACAGCAAATAGAGATTCCCTTTGACGCCGGCGGTCAGCATGTCCTGCAGAGGCTTCACCGTCGTATGAAATCCGGCATTGATCAAGAGCTCCTTAAACTGCGGAAAACGCTCCATGTTTTCCTGGTTCAAGGCATTGACCTGTGCTTGAGCCTGCTGCAGCGTCGCCCCAGGCTTCAGGCGTCCGATGTAATACCAGTTGTTGTTGTGATGTACCTTTTTTTCTTCGGCATCGAACGCGGCTGGCATCCACAAGCGAATTTCAGGGTAGATGAAACTGAAGTTGCGCGGCATCACGCCGACGACGGTGTATGGCCTCCCGCTGATGCGTAGACTGTGACCCAGAACCGATTTGTCTCCGCCGTACAACTCCTGCCAAAGCCCGTAACTGAGAATCACTTCTTGATCCCGCCCGATCTCGCCTTCTTCTTCCGTAAACGGCCGCCCAATCATCGGCGAGACACGCAGCAGATGGAACCACGAAGGCGTCACCTTCATCCCGCGAATCTGCTGCGGCGAACCATTCAGCTCCACGGTTTGATTTCGTCCATGAAAGAGGGCTTGGCTTTCAAAGACCGTCAACTCTCTTAACCGGTCGTAATAGTCGCCGGACGCGCTGTTATTGCCTCCTGTGATCCCGGCATTGGGGTAATCGTTGGACATAAGGAGAATGGAGTTGGCGTCCGCCACTGGCAGAGGGCGCAAAAGGACGGAGTTCACAATGGCAAAAAGCGCGGTGTTGGCGGCGATGCAAACCGCGAACGTGAGAAGCACGGTGAGCGCAAACCCTTTATCACGCCATAACGAACGGACTCCGTATTTAAAATCGAGCAGAAATGCATCCAT
>DATDNH010000055.1:0-26028 GCA_036518395.1 Candidatus Angelobacter sp.
CCGGCCAAGGGCCCGCGATGTTGGAATAAGAGTCGGAGTCCTCGCGCCGGGCCCACTCAATGCAATTACCGACGTTGCCGGGGTCAAGGTCGGACACACAACACTGGTTCGCGGTGACAATATACGCACTGGTGTGACGGCCATCCTCCCGCATGGTGGGAATCTCTTCAAAGAAAAGGTGCCCGGGGCAGTCTTTATCGGGAATGCTTTTGGAAAGCTGATCGGCTCAACCCAGGTAAATGAACTGGGAGAAATCGAGACCCCGATCCTGCTCACTTCCACGCTATCCACGCCGAAAGTCGCCGACGCTCTGATCAGCTACATGCTCGACCTCAAAGGAAATGAGGACGTGCAGTCGGTCAATCCGCTCGTCGGCGAGACCAATGATGGATACTTGAACGATATTCGCTCGCGACCCATTACGGAACAGGACGTTTTTTCTGCAATCAAAAACGCTAAAGAAGGGCCGGTGGAGGAGGGCTGTGTCGGGGCCGGGACGGGAACAGTTGCGTTTGGGTTCAAGGGAGGCATTGGGACGTCATCGCGCCGGCTGCCTGCATCGCTGGGCGGCTACACGGTGGGCGTGCTGGTGCAGACTAATTTTGGAGGAATCCTGACCATTCTCGGAGCGCCGGTAGGGCGCGAACTGGGCAAGTACTACCTGAAAGACGCTGTTGAAGGCGCCAGCGCCCTCGACAACAATGCGCAATCGGCAGACGGTTCAATCATGATTGTGGTGGCAACAGACGCGCCCATCGACCACCGCAATCTGAGCCGGCTGGCGGCCCGGGCCATGATGGGCGTGGGACGCACCGGTTCCAGCGGCAGCAATGGCAGCGGCGACTTCGTTATTGCCTTCTCAACTGCTCCTGAGCTTCGCATTACCGGCAAGGATCAATCGAGCACGAAAAACGTGCTCTCCAATGACAGCATGTCCCCGTTATTTGAGGCCGTGATCGAAGCAACCGAGGAGGCCATCTACAACTCTCTGTTGCGCGCGCACGATACGACCGGCAACGATCACATTGTGAAGGCCTTGCCGTTGAAAGAGACGCTGGATGTGCTGCGAAAGTATAACCAGATTGCGGAAGTTCGACCGATGACGAAATCCGATTATGCAGAACGGTTGAGAGCTATCGCCAACGATATAGCTGCCCTTAAGGGCGAGTTCCCGCAGCTGAGGGACTTCTCCCCGGAAAAGAATGTCAAGATCGATGAGGGGCAGTTCGAGATTTGGTACGAATATCATACGCATCAGCCCCGGCATCGGGCAGGTTGGGCCGGCGGTGTTCCCAACCCTGATGCTGACGGCGTGTGGTTTTTTATCGATTTTCACGATCCCGATTCCATGTCGCAAATCAATACGCAGCCGGAGTATCCTGAACTGCATCTGGGGAACAAAATAGTCGAGTTGTTGATTCTTGAAGGCGCGAAGACAAAACCAATCGGCGGCAGAATTGGAGGCATCCTCGGGGCCCACGGCGCTCAACTCCCATAAGCGTTGCGCCGGGAAATAGCATTCTGCTATCAGCATTCAGGCAATGCAAAAGAATCGTGGCATGATGGGAATTGGGTAGGATAAATTGCCGATTGAAAAGCAGATTCCTCTCCCGCATCGGCTCGGAACGACAAGGATTGGCTTATTGGGCTAAGTGCTATCCCGCGTGGGCCATCACGCGCTCAAAATTGTATTCGTCGATGACGGCGGCTACGGCGCGCTTGCCGTTGTCTTCGCCGCAGCGGACGACGCGGCCCGTGCAGTTCACCAGAACGTCAGTGTCTGCGCCGACCACGACTGCCGGCAAGACGATCCTGAAGCGAATCACGGTGCCGACCGGAAGCTCAGTGCTCATGTGGAACAACACGCCGCCAGCCGAGATGTCGGCCGTTTCAGCAAAATGCTCGCGGGAATCACCGGTGCGGATGGTAATGGGAAGTCTTAGCGGAAACCTGACTGCACTTCTGAGATCAATCACCCCTCACCTCTAGGCAAAACGATACACGGTTTCCACAGTCGCACAAAGTTACTTTGGTATGCGCGGCAGGGACAGTGGGCCTCCGTTATACGGGAGATTACGAGAGTTTGTTGAGATATCAATGAAAGCGCCCAGCGGTCGGAGAAATTTGGTAATTACGCAATGGTGCAATTGAAAGTCAACAGCGAACTGCCGGCGCAAATGCTCCAACAAGTATTTTTAGCCGGTTAGAATTTTGTCACCTCAGTGAAATTGAAGTCACGCACTTTCATGGCCGGTACGACCATGTCAAAGGACTCCTCGCCACTGGCCCGCACGGGCTTGCCCATGGCTTCTACTCCGCTCAGCAAGTCGATGAGGCTCTGGTTGAAGCGGAAATTGCGAATACCATGTTTGATCTTTCCGTTTTCGATCAGGAATGTGCCGTCTCGGGTCATGCCGGTCAGGATCTTCTCGTAAGGATCGACTTCGCGGATGTACCAGAGCCTGGTAATCAGAATGCCGCGGCCGGTTGCGACAATCATCTGCTCGACTGTCTGTTCCCCCGCGCTGTTGACAAACACCACGTTCATGGGCGCTTCGCCCAGTTCGTTTGGCAGCGGGAAGCCATGTCCCGTCACTTCGATTTGCCCGACTTTGCCGGCGTACTCGGAGTGCCGCATCTTCTCCGCGGTGCCGCGCGCGTAGACAAGATTTTTGATGGTTCCCTTTTCCACCAAAGTGGTGCGCTTTCGCCCCACGCCTTCTCCGTCGAAGGGGGCGCCGGACTGGAGGGGATGGTAAACGTCATCTGTGATGGTGACGTTTTCGCCAAACAACTTCGTTCCAATTCGGTTATTCAGGAAAGAGCGCTGATCGAGAATGGCCATGCCGCCAAAATCCCAGAACATGAAGCCAACCAGGTCCAGCACCGCCGCAGGTTCCAGCACAACGGTGTATTTCCCCGGCGGCAGCTCTTTGGGCGACCGCGAGTCTCGGGCCTTTTGCGCCGCCACCTCAGCCAGCCGCAGGTGTTCCACGTCTTTGACGTTTGGCGAATTGGATTTCTGCCAGCCGGAAGAATCGTCTGCCAGCATGGTGATGGAAACTTCAGCGGACGTGCGACGATGAAAATTGGAAAGCCCGTTGGAATTGATAATGCCTTCCACGCTTTCAGAGCTGGAGTAAATTCCGGCCGTGGTCAGTCCATTCTTTTTGGCCACGGCGACAATCTGGCCGACTGCTTCAGCGCGATCAGCGGGAGTGATGGAAGCCGTGTGCACAAACCAGCGGTTCGGTAGTGGCCGATCGAGCTTTCCGTCTGCGGCTGAAGCGAGCGGCAGCAGATCACTATTGGGCTCCTGGACCCTGGCGATGCTTTCGGCCGATTGCACCGCGCGTTTCAGGCTCTCAGGATCAAAGCGGTTGGTCGTGGCGCGGGCAGTCTTGCCGTCGAAGGCGACACGGATGGAGGCGACAGCATTCACTTCAGCCACGTTTTGATGAATGGTGTTGTTAGCAAAGCGTGTGAGCGAGGAGTTGGTGGCGGCGAAGATAACTTCGACTTCATCGACGCTGGCGGATTTTTTTATTTGCCGAAAAATTTCATGCGCTTGCTGTTCATCGAGCATCGCCTGGTTCCCTTTTCGAGTCTCTCGATCAACCAAAACCATCTCGTCTCCTTGGGCCCTGCAGCAGCAGACTAGTTGCCTTTGTAAGCAGTGCCGATCTTTATACTCCGAAATCTTGCCGGGGCTGCGCCGTGGCCGGTTCCCATGGTCTGCATGGGCTGGCCTTTGCCGCAATTGGGAGTGCCCCACAGCGTCCACTGATCACGAGAGCAGATTGCGTCCATGGAATTCCAGAATTCGGTGGTGATCCCGGAATAGGAAGGGTTCTTGAGCATTCGGCCGAGTTTGCCACCCTTGATTTCCCACCCAATCTCGCAGCCAAACTGAAAGTTGTAGCGCTTGTCGTCTATGGACCAGGAGCGGTTGGTCTCCATGAAGATGCCGTCATCAGTGCCGGAGAGCAGCTGATCGAAAGTGAGCGGCTTCTTGCCGGGAAGAATGCTGATATTGGTCATGCGAATCAGCGGAATGCGGTTCCAGCCTTCAGCACGCATGGTGCCGTTGGAGCGGTTTTCGCCAATGGTGTGCGCGGTCTCGCGCGAGGAAATGTACCCGGTGAACAGGCCGTCGGTGATGATTGGAGTGCATTGCGCCTGGACGCCCTCGTCGTCGTAGGCAAACGTCCCGAGTCCTGGGCCATGGTGCTCCGTGGCATCGGCAACCACGTTGACAAGTTCGCTTCCATATTGCAGCTTGCGCAGCTTATCCAACGTAAGAAAAGAGGTGCCGGCAAAGTTCGCTTCCATGCCGAGCACGCGATCAAGTTCGATTGGATGGCCGATCGACTCGTGAATCTGCAGCCCAAGTTGCGATGATCCGAGCAGCAGTGTCATGTTTCCCTGCGGGCACTGATCCGCCTTGTGCAGCGCCACGGCTTCTTCCCCAATGCGCCGTGCGTTTTCCACGAGCTTGAGCTCTTCGATCAGTTCGTACCCTTTGTTTTGATATTGGCCACCAAAGGAGTTGGGATAAGAGCGCTTCTGAATCTCCGTGCCTTGAAAGGAGAGTGCGGCGTAACCTGCTCCTGTGATGTGGCGGGTCTGGTGGATTGCAGAGCCTTCGGTATTGAAGAACCATTGTTCGTAGCGTCCGAATTGCAGATTACTTTCCGCCAGGGTCACTCCCTGCACGCCCAGCAATTCGCGATCGATTCTGATGAGCAGATCGAGGTTTTCTTCCACTGAGGTTTTGAAAGGATCGATTTTGCACGGGCTGGCCCACTCAATCTTTACTGCCGGCTCGGGCGCAAGCCTGACCGGATGTTCTTTGACCCGGGCAGAAGCCTTGGCAATTTCGACTGCTTCGGCGGAAGTGCGATCCACAGCTTCCCGGGACAGGTCATCGGTGGAGGCGAAGCCCCAGGAGTCGTTTACCAGCACGCGAATGCCGATGCCCAGGGACTCGGCGCTGCTCGCATGTCCTACCTTGCCATTCTTGGTGGCCAGGCTGCGCGAGCGATCGTCCACGATCCTCAAATCTGCGTACTGTGATCCCCGTTGTTTTGCCGTGTCCAGTGCCCAATCAGCAACTTGCTTCATACTCATGACCTTCCAGAATAAATGAAATTCGTGAAGTTGGTAGTGGGTCAGGATGGGGAACTGACCCACTAACCGTATCAGCGTCTAATGATTCGCTGGCGAATCATGGGCCTTTAGGCAGACGAGCGGATACACTTTCACCATGTCGCGAAAACCTGCGCGGATCAAAGTTGTGAATCTTGAGGAGGGCATGCCCACGGTAGAGCAGGCCCGCCTGCGCATGGAATATGAACTCCAGGCGGCGCGCAAGGATGGCTATGCAGCGGTGAAACTCATACACGGATATGGGTCGAGCGGGGCGGGCGGAGTTCTAAGGACAGAGCTGCAAAAGGAACTGCGGCGAAATGAGCAAAGTGGCGCGATCCACGGATTCATTGCGGGAGAGGATTGGCGAATTTCTGACCGAAATACATGGGAACTTCTTAAGAAATTTCCAGAGTGGAAAAAAGATTCAGACCTGGGAAAAAACAATCAGGGGATCTCGATTGTTGTGTTGTGAAGTTGCTATTGGAGTTTATCCCGACCAAAGGGAGGGATCCCTATACCCTGTGATTCCGTCTCTGGGCGTGCCCCGGAGAAGGGAGTAGGGACCTCTCGCTTTGCTTCGAGGTAAACTCAAAAAATCGTTACGTTCCTTCACTCCAGCTCGCCAGATACTCTTCCTGCTCCGGAGTCAAGCGGTCGATCTTGATCCCCATGGATTCCAGCTTCAGTCGGGCAATCTTCTTATCCAACTCTTCGGGAACCGGATAGACTTTGCGTTCCAGCGACTTATGGTTCTTCACCAGGTACTCGCAGGAAAGAGCCTGGTTTGCAAAGCTCATGTCCATCACAGAGGCGGGATGGCCTTCTGCCGCGGCCAGATTGATCAGGCGGCCTTCACCAAGGAGATAAATCTTGCGGCCATCTTTCATGGCGTATTCGTCGACGAAGTCGCGGGTCTGCCGTTTGGATGAAGAAAGTTTCTCCAGCGCGGGAATATCGATTTCCACGTTGAAGTGGCCGGAGTTCGCGACCACGGCGCCATTTTTCATGTTCTGGAAGTGGTCGCGGCCAATGACATTTTTATTTCCCGTGACGGTAACGAAGATGTCGCCGATCTTGGCAGCCTCGGCCATGGACATCACGCGGTAACCATCCATCACGGCTTCAATCGCCTTCACCGGATCGATCTCGGTAACAATCACGTCTGCGCCCATGCCGCGCGCGCGGGACGCCAGGCCGCGCCCGCACCATCCGTAACCTGCAATCACAAACTTTGATCCGGCAATGAGCGAATTGGTGCAGCGAATCACACCGTCCATGGTGGACTGGCCGGTGCCGTAGCGGTTGTCGAACATGTGCTTGGTGAGTGCGTCGTTTACGGCGATGATGGGGTACCGCAGAGCGCCTTCCTTAGCCATGGCGCGCAGGCGGATCACGCCGGTTGTGGTCTCTTCAGTTCCGGCAATGATTCCATCGACCACGTCCTGCCGCTTGGTCAAAGCCGTGCTGACCAGGTCAGCGCCATCATCCATGGTGAGGTGCGGCTTGTGGTCGAGCGCGGAAAGAATGTGCTTGTAATAAGTGTCGTTGTCTTCGCCCTTGATGGCATGCACGGAAATGTTGTAGTCGCGGACCAGCGCCGCCGCCACATCGTCCTGCGTGGAAAGCGGATTGGACGCGCATAGCACCACCTCGGCTCCGCCATCGCGCAAAGTGATTCCGAGATTGGCGGTTTCCGTGGTGACGTGCAGGCATGCGGAAATGCGAATGCCTTTTAGCGGCTGATTCTTGATGAATTCCTTGCGAATACTCTGCAGCACCGGCATGGACTGGTTGGCCCACTCGATGCGCCGCTTGCCCAGATCGGCAAGTTCAATGTTTTTTACATCAAACGAAACTTGAGAAATAACGGACGTAGACATACTCTCCTTCTAGGAACCTGGTAATTGGGCAAGTTGGTAATTGAAAAGCAAACCCTACTCGAAACCTATTCTGGCTTCTGACTTCTGGCTCCTGACTCCTTGAACCTACTTTTGTGCGCTGGCATTCACGCGAACATCGGATTTGCCCAGGGCTTTTTCGCGCAATTGCGCGGCTTTGTCAGTGGCTTCCCACGTGAATTCGGGTTCCTGGCGCCCGAAGTGTCCGTAAGCCGCCGTTTTCTTGTAGATGGGACGGCGCAACTTCAGCGACTCAATGATTCCCCTCGGCGTGAGCTGGAAGGTTTCGCGCACCAGGTCCTCGATCTTCTCTTCTGAGACTTTGCCGGTGGCGAAAGTATCGATCAGCACGCTGACCGGCTCGGCCACGCCAATTGCATAAGCAAGCTGCACCTCAACCCGGTCCGCCAATCCCGCGGCCACGATGTTCTTGGCAATGTAGCGGCACATGTAGCAGGCGGAGCGGTCCACCTTAGTCGGATCTTTCCCGCTGAACGCGCCACCACCATGGCGGCCCATCCCGCCATAGGTATCGACAATGATCTTGCGACCGGTCAGACCGGTATCGCCCATGGGTCCGCCCACCACGAATCTGCCGGTAGGATTGATGTGGTACTTGGTATCGGCATCCAGCAACCTGGCGGGAATTGCAGCCTGAATCACGTGCTCGAGGACCTCGGCGCGCAACGTCTTATTGTCAATCGTCTCTGCATGCTGCGTGGAGATGACCACTGCGTCCACCCGGGCTGGTTGATGGTTGGTATCGTATTCAACAGTGACCTGCGATTTGCCGTCCGGACGGAGATAAGAAAGAGTTCCATTTTTTCGGACATCAGAGAGGCGGCGGGTCAACTTGTGAGCCAAGGCTATCGGAGTGGGCATGAGATCGTCGTTTTCATTGGTAGCGTAGCCAAACATCATGCCCTGATCGCCGGCGCCGCCGACATCCACGCCCATAGCGATGTCTGGTGATTGTGAATGGATAGACGAGACCACGGCGCAGGTATTGGAATCGAAGCCATAAAGCGCATCCGTGTAGCCGACCGCGCTGACCGTGCCGCGGACGATGTTAGGGAAATCAACATAGGCTTCCGTGGTGATTTCGCCGGCAATGACGACCAGACCGGTGGTGGTCAGCGTTTCGCAGGCCACGCGGCTATAAGGATCTTTCTCAAGGCAGGCATCTAAAATGGCGTCAGAAATCTGGTCGGCAATCTTGTCAGGATGGCCTTCAGTCACCGATTCTGATGTAAACAAAAAGCGTTCCCTTGGAGCCAATGGAGCTTCCTCCTGCAATTTTGGTTTTACCGCTTCGACTGTCCCGGAACAGTCCGGGAATCCAATCACGGGAGCCTAAGAGCAGCCTACATGAGGCAATATTGTGCGACAACTTTTGTGCGCTCTCCGGGCCGGAAACACAGCTGAATGGTAATCTCCCTGCTGTGAAATGGGCTGGCATTCATTTTAATGGAAAACCTGCGTGCAGTGACAAAGATTATTGCTGCAGGCCGGCAGTGTTGAAGGTAATGGTTCGGACTTCTTTCTCTTTGCCCAGAATGCCGATCGGCTTACCGTTATAACTCACGTCGATTCCAGCAGCATTGCCAGTCTTGAGCACCAATTCCTTGTCTGCCTGAATGGAGCGCTCTTTGCTGGCATTCAGGGTCCCTTCCCAGAGCGTCTGGCCATCCGCAACAATTGAGATCCAGGAGTCCTTCCTGGCTTTGATGACTACGCTAATCGGGCCGTTCTGTTTTGGGTCGCCCGCAGACACGTGCGGCGACTCAGCCGTTTTTGCAGGCGTCGCTGGGGAAGCCTGATTGTCTGTGGTGTCGTCAGGTGTGGCCTGGGATTTTGTCGCGGGTGCGCTGCTTGCGTCATTTTGCCGGGGCGCAGGAGTCGCGGTCTGGACATTGGCCGGGGCTTGTGAAGCTGCTGCCGGCGCATTACTGCGGGAAGGTTGCGGCGCCACCGTGGTGTTTTGCGGCTTACGTTTTACCCAGACGGTCCATCCGCCCACGACCAGCACAAGGGCTACGATTGCGAACAGGATCGGGACAAAAGAGCGCTTGGGATTGAGCGGCGGCGCATCACTTCTTTTTTTTTCGTGAATTTCCAGCGGGAACTTGTCTTCCGGTGGCTCCTGCTCATTGCTGGCGGCGATGTAATCTGCTACCGCCTGTTCGTCATTGATACCCAGGAAACGCGCATAGGCCCGCACAAATCCGCGATTAAAAACTCCGCCGGGAAGCTGGTCGAATTGCTCGTCCTCCAGCGCTTGCAACCATCGTTTGGAAATCTTGGTGGACTCGGAAATCTCGGACAAGGTGATGCCGCGCATTTCTCTTTCGCGCCGCAATTTGTCTCCGAATGCGCCCATCGCCTGCTTTACTGCTTAATTTTAAGGTATTAAGTGAAAAATCATAGGCAGAGTCGAACTTAGTGTCAAATTAAAAAATACCCAAAAATTGTGCAGTGAGACAACGGTACTTTAGTGATGAGGTGCAACTCGCGAAATTGTCAAAGCAAGTGGCTGGTTGAACAGGTATCTCATGGAGCGGGTGTCCGATTTGCGCCCTGAGGTGTCCCCTGTCCTGAAAGCGATGTGCCTGCTCGCGCTGCGGCTCTCAGGGCATGCATTCCGTACCCCGGTCACGAAAGGGCTATTACTCTCAGGCTTCCAGGACAATGGATTGTGTGGCGATTTGAAAACTCACAGCATATAATACGGCGCAAAGCACGAGCTTTTGACCCTTTGTGGCGAAGGATCTAACTCGCGGATGAGCGAAACAGTCGTACCCGAGCGTAAGAAGCAATTGCAGGAAGTCGCCATCTTTAATGATGTTGCGAAGGCCCTTACCTCGTCTTTAAATCTCGATTCCATCCTGCAAACCATCATGGACAAGATGGCGGAATTCTTCCGTCCGGATACCTGGTCCCTCCTGATGGTAGACGAACAGAAAGACGAGCTCTATTTTGCCATCGCCGTGGGAGACGCGGCTGAGACCCTGAAAACCGTTCGCCTGAAGGTGGGAGAAGGCATTGCCGGGTGGGTAGCCAAGCACGGCGATTCGCTCATCGTCCCGGACGTCTATAATGACCCGCGCTTCGCCAAACGCATCGACGAGATGACGAAGTGGAAGACTCGCTCCATCATCTGCGTTCCGCTCCAGTCCAAGCACCGCGTCCTGGGCGTGATCCAGCTCATTAACTGCTCCATGGAAAGTTTCGGCGAGCAGGAGATGTTTTTCCTGCACGCCCTGTGCGACTACGCCGCCATTGCTGTGGATAACGCGCGCGCGGTGGAAAAGATTCAGGAACTCACTATCACAGACGACTGCACCGGCCTGTATAACGCCCGCCACCTTTATAAGACACTGGAATCCGAAGTCTATCGCTCTGCGCGTTTTGGCTATGAGTTCAGCGTAATCTTTCTCGATCTCGACCATTTCAAGCTGGTCAATGACACTTATGGGCATCTGGTGGGCAGCAAGCTGCTTCAGGAAATCGGCTTCAAAATAAAGTCACAGCTTCGCCTGATCGACTATGCGTTCCGCTATGGCGGCGACGAATTTGTTATTTTGCTGCCCCAGACAGAGAAATCCGCCGCGCTGGTTGTGGCCAAGCGCATCCAGGACATGATGCGCAAGACTGTGTTTCTGGCTGCCGACGGTCTGAATCTGAATGTGCGTTGCAGTATGGGGCTGGCCACCTACCCGGAAGACGCCAAGAGTTCGCACGAAATCATCCGCCAGGCCGATGAAATGATGTACATGGTCAAAAACTCCAGCCGCGACAACATCGCCGTCGCCCAGCAGGGCCTCCTCAAATAAATTGTTGACTGCTGATTGTTGATTTTTGATTTGAAGATCAACACCTAACTGGGCATTTGGGTTCGCTTTTAAATCACCAATCAAAGATCAAAAATCAAAGATTATTTTGGCGGTCTCTTGGTGAGAACCGGGCTCTCATTCGTTCCGGTGGGTGATTGCGCGGGCTGCTGAGGCGTCCAGGCAGTGGAGTTGGCAGGAGCGGCTGGATTCACTCCAAAATCCCATACATACAAGTTGATTTGCTTCTTGCCCAGCATTTCTACGAGCGCATATTCGCCGGGTGTCAGCGGCTCGGCCGGGGTCACCTTCACCCACTCTCCTACTGCCTCGCTATTGGTCTTGATCCAGTTTTCTTTTTCTGAGACTCTACCGTAAACCGCAATGCTGAGGTTCCCAACCACGCGGTTGTCTTTCCTTTGCTCCACGCGAACAATGCGATAGCGGTCGGGCTGCGGGTCAGTATCTTTTCCAGTTCTGGCGGCGGCGCTTTGATCGGAGTTACTGTCGGCGGAGTCCACATTCACATAAATCGCAGGCTGGCCTTCGTGTGATTGCACACGCGCGTGCAGACCTTTGAGTTCAATTGTCTGTTTGGAAGAAAGCGCAAGAGGGTTCAAGGCCGCGCGCAGTATGTTCTTTCCTGTGTGTTTGTTCAGCTCTCCGCCGCTTTGCACCAGTTCGACTAGCTGCGGTTGACTGCGATAGACGTCCAGCAGGAAGACTCCGCCGCCATCCGGCAGACGCAGCCCGGCGGCAACATTCGGCCGTTCTGCCTCTTCCGCGCGCCGTTCGGCCTCTTCCTGCTGTGCAATCTCTCCCGCCGTTACAGTGCGCTGCTTGTCATGTTCCTGGTTGTACATCTCCGTCGCCGGCCAGTCGACTAGGTCCTTTGGCAGTTCTTCCCAGTCGTAACGTTCAGCGCTGTAATAGAGAACGCGATCGCCTTTGACTTCCCATTTGGTTACCGTCTGGTACGAGCCATCCTTCAGAACCAGCCGCTTGGGATTCTGCTGGGCATGAGCTGGAAGAAAGAAGATCAATGCCAGCCCAAGCGCCCAGCAAACGCTTTTGAGATGCCGCCACATATCCGACAGGAACTCTGCTCAAGTTAGATGCAAGTTTCGCAGGTACACGCTTATTTTAAATGACCTTTCCTGGCCGTGGTGGGCCCGTTTCAACGGACTTTACAGCGCTGTAGCAGTAAGACTCTGCCTACTGGGTCGTGGCGCCGAAAATGCGGGTGCGGACCCGAAATTTCTGGTAGCCAGAATACGTCTGTTCATGTTCCACCAGAATATGCGGCGCTATCCGTCGCACCTTGCCGGTGCTGGAAACGTCAGCGGAAGAAAAGACTTCCTCACCTTTCACAACAAGGCTCTTCAGCATCCAGACCGCATTGTCAATCCTGGCCCACTCACGCGTGATCACAGTGCCGGGTTCATAAAGCAGACTTTGGTCGTACTGAATACTTTTTGCCGTGGCAACAGCCCCCTGCGAATAATTCTGCCAGTCCATAGCGACATAAACCGGCCTGGATGAAATTACTCCTTCCCTGATTGCTTTCTTCTCTGTCTTAACGATTTCCAAATCAGCCTGGTCGACCCAGATTGTGATTTTGAAATTTCCTCCGGTCTCATCCGCATTGGCCGCCCCGGCCTTTTTGGGGACGGCATCAACCACATAAGTCGGTCGCCCGTTGAACGTTTCCGAGCGGCTCAGCCGCAGATCGAAGCGGTCTGTCAGTTGGTCCAGCGGAAATTGCAGATCCGGCAGCCCTCTCTGGAAAACTTGCGCTGTGAAAAAAATGCTCGCGTCATCGCCCGCCGTCCCGACCGTTTCCCGGATAGACCTTCGTATTTCGGAACCGATCAGTTGCGGCTCCGCCAGTCGGGGGTCTGCTGTTGCCGTCGCATCCACATAAGAGACCTCAAGACTCTGGTCCCTGATGCTTCTGTCGCGCAGCGGATGAAATTTCACCCCTTCATCCATGCTCTTGCGTAGAGCTTCCGCCACCCATTGTTGCTCTAATGTCTCGTCGTGCTGAGGCAGTACCCGGTCGTTGTGCGTAAGGTGGCGACGGTAGAAACTTCCCGCCAAAGGGATGACTTCGTAGCTGTCCGACCGGCTTGCGGGAAAAATTCTGTACTTCGTGCCTCTGTCGCGAAACGACATTCGCGTGGTGTGATCTTCGCGCCATACGTAGTCTTGCGCTCTTGATTCCCGGTTCCTGAAGTTGGCCACTGCCTGGCTGATCAGCTCGGTCGCTGTCGGAGTAGTACGATCTCGCTTGTCAGGCTGCGATGGCTCGCGTGCGTTCAGGCCCAAAGGAAGGACCAACAGCAGGAGAACACAGGATCGAAGAAGTGTCCGCATGCGATTCACCGGAAAAGCCTCGGCGAGAGGAGCATATCTGAGTGCAACATCCAGGCTTGTATGGAATGATCAATTTTTGTTTCCTTGTTTGTTGCGTTGTGAAGCTGCTGGAATTGGCGGGGAGTCTGTTCTTTACTGGCGATTGGTGTACTCGTAAAGCCCGGCAGATGGTAACTTCGCTGGTGCGACCATAAAACATGTAAACTATTGATTTCATTGGCGTTATCCAATTCCTGCTGTATATGGACTTAGCCCCTGCGGCCACACCGGGATTACAATAGATTTTTAACCTGTCTTTCACATTCCCCTGATAGCATCCGCAGGTTCCAGGTATGACCCGCACGCTCGACGACCCAACCCTTTACATCAATCGCGAAGCCTCGTGGCTCGCCTTCAACCGCCGCGTGCTGGAAGAAGCCGAGGACGAACGCAATCCCCTGCTGGAGCGAGTCAAATTCCTGGCCATCACAGCCAGCAATCTGGACGAATTTTTTGAGGTGCGAGTAGCCGGACTGCTGCAGCGAATTGAGGATGGGTTCGTCGATTCCGGGCCGGATGCTCTGTCGGCCCAGGCAGAACGCGAATTGATGGCGCGCGAGACGCATGAATTCGTCCAGCACCAATACGAATGCTGGAACAGCAAGCTCATCCCGGCGCTCGCTCGCGAAGGCATTCGCGTTCTGGAACTCAAAGACCTCACTCCGGAGCAGGAAGAGTTCATCGATTCTTACTGCGAGAAGGAAGTTGATCCGCTCTTGACGCCGGTCACCGTAGATCCGGCGCATCCCTTTCCGCGAGTGCTCAACAAGGCCCTGTGCATTGGCCTGCTGCTGCGGCGCAAGCGGCGCGCCAGCGGAGCTTACATGGGGGTCATCACGGTTCCGCGTGTTCTGCCCCGGCTGGTAAGGCTGCCTTCCACTTCGGGAATTGACTACATCTTTCTCGCCGACCTCCTCACCTATCACGCCGCCAGCATGTATCGCGGTTATGAGATTCTCTCCGTGGCCTCATTCCGCGTGACGCGCAACAGCAATCTCTACATGGAAGAGGAAGAATCGCGCAACCTGCTGGAATCCGTCAGAACTGAGCTGCACCGGCGGCGCAGAGGCGCGGCAGTTCGCCTGGAATTGGAAGCAGGAGCGCATCCGGAGATTGCGGCGCGGCTCCAGCAGACATTTGAATTGGATGACTGGCAGGTTTTTTATACGGATGGGCCGGTTAACCTTTCCCGCTTGTTCAATTTTTATGAACTCACGCAACGTCCAGCGCTGAAGTACAAGCCGTTTGCCGGGCGCGAATTGCGGCTGCCCGCCAAGAGCACCACGATTTTCGACGAACTGCGCAAACGCGACATTCTTCTGCATCATCCGTATGACTCCTTCGATGCGGTGGTCGATTTTATCGAGAGCGCAGCCAAAGACCCCGATGTGGTCTCGCTGAAACAAACCATCTATCGCACCAACGAGAATTCACCTATCGTGCAGGCACTGATCTCTGCGGCGTCAGAAAAAGAAGTGATTGCGGTGCTAGAGTTGACGGCCCGATTTGATGAAGCCTCAAACATCCGATGGGCCCGCAGCATGGAAGATGAAGGTGTGCAGGTGTACCACGGGGTTGTCGGCCTGAAGACCCACTGCAAACTGGCTTTGCTGGTGCGCCACGATCCTGATGGCGTCACCCGCAGATATGTGCATATCGGGACAGGAAACTACAATCCAACCACAGCACGGTTTTATACCGATCTAAGTCTGTTGACGGCCTCGGCGGAGATCACGGCGGCAGTGCACTCAGTCTTCAACTACCTCACGGCCTATTCTGAAGCGGCCACGTACGAACCGCTTTCGATTTCGCCGTTGCAGCTTGCCGCCCAGACGCTGGGCCACATCCACCGCGAGATCGAACACGCCCGCGAGGGACGGCCCGCCAGGATCATTGCCAAAATGAACGCGCTGCTGGACAAAAATGTGATCCAGTCGCTGTATCGCGCTTCGCAGGCAGGAGTAAAGATTGATTTGATTGTCCGTGGCATGTGCTCCCTGCGGCCGAATGTCCCCGGCATCAGTGACAACATCACGGTGCGCAGCGTTGTAGGCAGGTTCCTGGAACACAGTCGGATCTTCTACTTCGAAAACGGCGGCGACGAGGAGATCTATATCTCCAGCGCCGACTGGATGCCGCGAAACCTCTATGAACGTGTAGAGGTGCTTTGTCCCGTCATGGACCCTGGTTTGCAACAGCGGCTGAAAGATGAAATTCTGGCCGCCTATCTGGCGGACACGATTAAAGTGCGATTCCTGGACCGCAATGGACGCTATTTCCGTGTTCCGAGGCGCAGGGGCCAGGTCAGTTTCTCCGCACAGGATTTTCTCATTGCGCTGGCGGAAGGGACGGCAACGGCAGCCGACATTCCAGAGCTGGCCATGCCGCCATTGAAGCCACCGTCAAAAAGGCGACGGGAAATGGCAATTCGGTAGAAATAAGCACATAGTAATCAGTATTTAGTACTTAGCAACCGACAACTGGAACGCCAACGAACGCAGGGGATGACATTGTTGATTCAGCTTTTGCTGTTGGGTTTGTTTTTGCTGAATACTAATTACTAAGTACTAACTACAGTTTTCCTATGATTATTTATTTTCTTCGTCACGCCTCCGCCGGCAAAAGCACGTCCAATCCCAAGAAGGATGCACGCCGCCCTCTGGACGAGGAGGGCATTCTTCAGGCCCGCTATATTGGTCGCATGCTGGCCAATCTGGACGTGCAGGTGGACCAGATTGTCAGCAGCCCGCTCAAGCGCGCACTCCAAACCGCCTCACTTGTCTCCAATGAGCTGGCGTTCGAGTCTGCAGTGCAGACAGATGATGCGCTGCTGCCTGAGAGCGGATCGGATCAATTCCGCTCCCTTCTGGCACGGCTGAGAAAATACGAAACCGTGATCGTGGTCGGCCACAACCCCAGCTTCACTGAATTTCTAAGCAAGAGCATTTCCGGGGCGTCGGGCGCTGCCCACATTGACTTCAAAAAAGGAGCGGTAGCCAAAGTGGAACTGGAGGGGCGCAATGGCACGCTGCACTGGCTGGTCACACCCAAAATAGCCCACGTCCTTCAAGAAAGCTTGAAGACCAGCTCGCGGCCAAAAACCTCACGGAAGTAAGGAATTTCTTTTTCTCCGGCCCACAATTCCAGGTCAGCTCCGCCGCGACCGGCCTTCACCTTCAGGGTAATTTGCCCGTCATGCGCTGACGCGCGCAACAACTTGACTGCTGCGCGGCGGCCCTGATTCAAAGCCCGCCCGATGCGCAGGATCGCGGTAGATTTAATCACGTCCGACCTCAGGTGGGCCGGCAGCAATTTGATCAGTGGATCGCGCAGCTGTGGCCTGGAGTTTCCCTGGAAACGCCCGATGGTAGCAATGATCTTCCGCTGCAGTGGCGTAAAACCGAAAAGCTCTGAGCGTGAGATCACATAGTAGGCATGGCGATGCCGTCCCGCAGGATTGATGTAGGCTCCCACCTCGTAAAGCATGGCGGCGGCGCCCATCCACTCGCGAAAATCTTTGTCCAGACGGTGTACTGAACGCGTCTGATCGAATAGCGCCCAGGCTAAATCGCGCACATGACGGGCATTTGCCAGATCCACTTCGTATCGCGCGGCAGTAGTGAGCAGGACGTCTTCACGATCCGATTCCAACTGTCGGTGGGAACGCGTGTGCTGGTCATATTCGGCAGCCATCTGTGCAAGTATGCCGTCGCGCAAACCCAGCTGAGAATATCGGAAGGCGCGCAGGCCGCAAGCGCTCAGGACGTGCGCATACACCGCGGCTCCAGCAACTACAATCTCCGCCCTCTTCTGGTTGATGCCCTTGATGGACGCGCGCTGGCGGCTGGTCAGCTTCGACAAGCGGCGAACCAATCTAGTGACGGCGGCCAGGGTAACTTTACTTTTACTGAGTTTGAGCGATTGCGCCGCTCCCGCCAGTGCAGCTGCCGTGCCTGAGGTGGCAACGGCAACTTTGGTTTGTCCTCGGGCCAGGGCACGTGGGATATGTGCCACTTCTTCAGTAATGAACTCCTGCAGGCGGTTCATTTCCTGCTTGCTCGGCGGATCGCGCCGGATGAACTCCTGTGTCAGCCGTACTGCGCCCAGAGGGAGCGTGACGATTTCCTTTACGTGGCCGGCACTGGAGAGCGTGAGCTCGCAACTGCCCCCGCCCAGGTCAATGAGCAATAATTTCGCGGGACGCCGGCGGAGGTTGGCCAGCACGCCCAAATGGATGAGCCGGCCTTCTTCCAGCCCGGAAATGACTTCAATTTTCCACCCTGTAGCTGACCTGACCCACTCGGTGAAGATGTGCCCATTATTGCTGTCGCGCATGGCGCTGGTGGCCACAACTCGCGTGCGATCCACGGCGTAGCTCTGCACAGAGCGATGAAAGCGCCGCAGCACCTTGAGTGAACGCGCCATGGCCTGGGGATCGAGACTGCCATGGCGAAAAACCGATTCTCCCAGACGCGTGACTTCGCGGTCCTGATGGAGCGGAACCAGGCGGCCTTTACGCAGTTCCGCAATGCTCAAACGAACGGAATTCGATCCAATATCGACCGCGGCGAAGACGGGCATTCCACTCTTTATATTACACAGTTGCTAAAGCGCGCCGAGTTTGCGCGTGGCGGGCCCGGAGCGTCTACCGCGCGAAGCACGGGAATGTTTGCAGTTGCTCTGACGTGGCGCTAACTTTCATGACCAGAGTCCAAGGCTGACTCCGTTGCTGCCCGCGTTTTCGGTGCGGTGCCGTTGCGCGCTGTTATCGTTTCAACCTTGGCCGCTCCGGCTACAGGGAGTTCTGGCCTGGTTTTCGGTGTCGCTGAAATAACATGAGCAAGAGCGTCAGCTTGCTCATGGAGCCGTCTAATCATTTCCTGAATGTCCATCGCATCCTCGACAACGACGCTCTACAGTTTTTGGTGACCTTCACTGGTAAATGAGGTTTAGGCTGAAAGTATTTCAGGAACTTTCTACAAGAATAAGGTTGGCCTAGTTTAGATGGTAAGGCAGATCACTGCGCGACCTCGGCGTGGAACTTATAGGACATCTCCCGACCGGCTGGCTGTGGAATAACGACAATTGTGTAATCGCCGGTCGTGATTCCCTGCACCGGTATCTCGAAACGTAAGGCGCCCGATGACGGCTTTAAGCCTGCTTCCGTACAAATGGGAGTCCCTGCCTTACTAACATGCACATCGTATGCATCCTCAGAAGCACCGGGAAGGGCGATCTCCACATGTATTTGCCGGGTAAATGGCTTGATTTCGACCTGGTGAGTCTCCGGACCTCGAAAAGTTCCTATGAACGGGGGCAGGCTGGCCACGGGCGGCTCAAGCTGGGCCAACTCCCTCATGAGGTTTGCCGAATGCTCTCGTTCCTGCGCGAGCTCCTGCTCCAGCCGCGACTGGTCTTTGTGTATTGCACCAATCTCCGACTGCAGGTTCTGTCGGATCTTTAGAACGTACACCAGCGAAACGGCGACCAGAATCAGTGCCGCACACTCACAGTAAGTCCTGAAATGAGAACGGAAGTGGAAAATCCAGCCTGAAGAATCTTTGACGACTCTTTCAGGTTGGTCATTGCTTGCAGCAACAGCGCCTTTGGTACTCACGGGCTGCAGCTTTTTAATGCCATCTCTTAAAAGGCGCGCGAAATTCAGCCTTTCTCTGCGCTCCGCCGGCCTTAAGAAATATTCTTCCACAGCCGTCCGGTCAGCGGCGCTCAATGTGCTGTCAAGATAATCTTCGATGATCTCATCTTCAATGGCCGCGACCATTTCCGCGAGTTCATCATTGAAACATATTTGCTCGCTCAGATTGCCGTCCAAATCCTGCTGTTCATTCAGTTTGCCAAGTAAATACTGCCGAATTGTGCTTTCGGTTGGAAAACTCTCGTTCATCGTTAAACCTCAATCGTTATCAAACCGCTGCCCTTGCAAGGCAGCCGTTGACGCAAGTACGAAGTCGCGCGCAGATTCTAAAAATTTTGATCCTTAATGAATTACTGCCTCCATGGGCATCGGCCAATCGCTTTCTGTTATTGATTCGTTCGCGCCCTTCTCCCTCGTGGTACCTGACCATCAGGTCGCGGTCCTCTCCAGGCAGTTCATCCAGACACTGTTCCATGCAAACCAGCCTTTGCTCGTGCAATGCCTTATCGTCATCGGGTTCTGGCGCGGGGAAGTCTCTGTCGTCAATCGGCTCCGGTTCCGGCTTCTTTCTCATCTCACGATCGATATTGATGGCCACTCCGATACACAGCGCCTGCGGACTTGAGTACTGATCTCCGCGATCAACGATCTTTACTACGCGATCAACTGTTGTATCGAAAAGCGTATCGGGATCACGCCTGCCCTTGTGGATAAAGAATCTGACCACTTTTTGTCTGATCCTTTCATATTCCTTTGGTGCTATCTCGGGATCTTCCGATAGCCAGCGGAGGAATTTAGCAAAAGGAGTTTCGTTCGGGCCGGGCGAAGACATGGCGGGGTTCACGATAGTACAGCTCCCGCCTGAATTCAACGGATTACTTATAGTCACCTTGCAGCACGAATGCCGCCCAGTAAAACGGCGCCGACCATTTAGTGCTGTGGACCATCCCAATCTGGGCCAAGCGCAACGCCGAACTTGGGCTTTCACCACGCTGGATCCGCGCATAAAACCCTTTCATGAATGCCGCTGTAGCTTCGTCATCTACCTTCCACAGGCTGGCAATTACGCTGCGAGCGCCGGCATAGAGGAAACCGCGCGGCAGGCCAATGATTCCCTCCGACTCGAGATCTTTTCCCAAGGCCGACTTGCAGGCGCTAAGCACCACTAGATCAGCAGACAGCTTCAGCTTGTAAATGTCGCCCAACCTAAGGTAGCCGTCCTGATGCTTACCGCTCCTACTTATTAATGACAAAATCAGCCCAGACATTTCAGGGTGTAATGGATCAATTATTCCGTGAGTTGCAAAATGCAAAAACCGATAATGCTCAAGCACGCCATGGAGCACGTATTCTTTACTGGCGCGGAAGTCTTCGGCCACTAGTACATCTTCCTTGCGAAAAGTTTTGCGGATGTTCTCAGCTTCGACTCGTGAACCGGCGAGCCGATCGATATGCTGCGATCCCTGCACATCCCGAAGAGCTATTTTCAATGTGGCAGGTTTTTCATCCGTTCTCTTTGTCTTATTTTTACCATTTTGGGAAAGTCGCGGATCGTCGGGCTCAAAAACGGGATCGGCAAAAATGGCCGCGCCGCTTGTTGGAGGGGGCCGCTTCGCCGCCGCCTCTCGCAGGGTCTTGAGCGCCGATCCGGAAGGCAGCACTACTACTTCCCGATGACTCACGAGCACTTCCTTCCCGCCATTTGTGCCGGGAACCAGTAGAGCGGCAAAGGGAAGATATTGCAGCGATCCATCGGGCACAATCAGCAACCGCTTTGCCCCAGCCAAATCATCGGCCGGAAGCAGCAGCGATGATAGTTGCCGCAGGTCGCTTTGGTACGCCGCATCAGCCCGCCGAACTCTTTGATGATATTCGTCGAGCGTTTTGTCTTCGGGACGCGGTTGCCGGGCGGTAACAGCCTCGCCAAAGGCCCGCACCAGCTTTGCAATTTTTGCCGCCGGCGGCAGCTCATGCACAACAGCGTGCGTTTGATCAACCACCCACACGTAACTCTTTTCATCGCCCAACGCATATTCCAGCAAGACTGTGTTATCAGCCCCGATCTCTGCCTGGATTTGCGGCATGGTCAGAACTGGCGGCTTCGACGCAGGCTCGTCGGCTGCGGCAAGAGCATCCGTTGAATTGTCCAATTGTCCCTGCAAGACCTTGCTGCAAGGCGCACCCGGAGTGGATTGATTCAAAAGATCCAACAAGGCGCGCACTTTACTTTTTTCTGCGGCCTCAAAAGCCAACTGCATAAAACCGCTCTGCGGATCCTGCTGGTGAAGCCCCATGAGCAACTCAATATAGAGGCCAAAATATCTGTGTAGCGAGGCAAAATAAACAGCGCGCGAATCAAAATTTGTGATCTTCAGCCTTTGTGACTCGATGATCTCGATCGTCTTTTCAATGGCCGGGCGCGCCTCTGCGAGGCGATTCAGATGGCGATAAACGTCAGCAAGCTCGTAGTTTATTCTGGCGGTATCCTCGGGCTGGGCCGTTTCGCCCTTCAGCGATTTCGCTCGTTCCAGAAAATCAATTGCTTGTGAATATTTTCTTTGGCCGCTGAAAAGAACGGCGAGGCGAATTAGTAAATCGCCCTCGCGGTATGGGTCCTTGAGAGCTCGAAAGCCTTCCAGCGATTTCTCGTACAACGCTCGCGCTTTGCTGTTGTCGCCTTTTCGCTCGTAAACACCTGCAAGATCAGCGAGTGCTAATGCCAGCAGTAGCTGATTGTTTGCCTGGCGCGCAAGCCGCGATTTTTCAGTGTAAAGTGGCAGCAGTTGCCGATATTGTTTTTTGGCGATGAGCGCCCTCGCTATGCCGGTAATTGCCTCCGCTGTCGCCAATTTGTCGTCAAGGCCGTGGCTGGAAAGAATCACCTTTGCCTGTTGGTAACTCTCCAGAGATCCTTGCAGATCGCCCGATTGCCACTGTGTATAGCCCAGTGAGTTGAGGACAATGCCTTCGTTGTCTTTGTCTCCTATTCTTTGGAAAATCCTTTGCGCCGCGTCGAATTCGCATTGTGCCGCTCCGAATTCGCCCGCCATTATGGCAACACTGCCCAGCATGGCATAGGCTTGCGCAACACCATAAGAATCTTTCTGGGAATACCAAAGCTGCAAGGCACGTCGGGCCATTTTCCTGCTGGATGCCACTTCACCCGCCCTGTGGCGAGCCCAGGCTTGCATCAGAAGCGCCAAAGCCTGGCCTTCATCATCTTTCGCTTGCGAAAAAAGATCGGCAGCCCGGCTAAAAAGCTCCAGCGCATGCAAGGAATCACCCGGCCAAAACAGGGCTTCACCGCGCGCTTCCAGGGCCTGAGCCTGCGTGTTCGGAGAAACCCCATCAACCAGACTCAACGCCTGCTCGGAGAACTTGTCTGCTTCTACCGAATCTCCTTTGGTGGCGTGCGTCCGCGCGATGTGACTTAGAGCGCGGCAGCGCAGTTCGCGGTCGTCTCCTGCGAGCGTAAGAGCATCGTGATAAGAGGCCAGCGCTCGCTCAAAATTGCCTCGGTCAAAATAAATCTCGCCGAGTTGCAGGTTAATATCAGCGGTTTTAGCGTATGAATGTGCTGCTTTAAACAGCCGTGCACTTTCCTGAAACAAACCAATCGCTGCGTCCAGATCTTTCCGATTTTGCTTGTGCCGCAGTCCGGAGGCCTTCTCGGCTACGATTTCAGCTTTCCGGAGAATACCTTCCCTTCCGGTTGCGACCAAGGCACTCCCATTCTGCTCTGAAGCCAGCGCAAGGGTTCGCGCCACAAGCAGTACCGCAACAAGAAATGTATTCCCCAGAAAGCGCATTTGCTACGTGCTGCCATTGTTGCGGCAGCAACTAAAATCGCTGTGATAGCCTGCCGTTCGGCTTAATTGTCAAATGTGGAGCGGACCTTACCCCGCCAGCCTTAGTCGACTTTTTGCTTTGACTCCCCTGCGACGGACTCGGCCGCTCTTCACCCCGAGCGGGCAGTGTCCGTGAAGATAACAGATTTTGGACGCACTGTTGCGCCGAATATCTCACGTCCAGATTGTCGGGTTCTTCTTTCGCCAGGATATGTGACCACACTCCGGCAATGAAGTCATACCAACCGGTTTCCTTGAACTTAAAATTATCGTCCTGGTAGTAGGTCTCAGTGTCATTGATTAGTTGCCTTCGTACCGCATATCGAACATTGGCTGCTGCAGCATTCAAAATAGCTTTTCCATCCAGCACGCCACCTGCGCCCTTTCCGTCCAGCACCCCGCCTGCGCCCTTTCCGTCCAGCACCCCGCCTGCGCCTTTCGCCAGCGGCTGCTCAACCTTGTCCCGTTCATCTCCGTCCTTAAGGTAAGGGAAATAGATTGAAAGTCCATTGCAGTCGCTGCTCCGCACCGCCTTATTGACCAGAACACACCCTGTATCGGGGTTGTTGTTTCTAATGGCGGCGGACAGTGCGGCGGCGGCGGCATACAATTGCTGCGGTATTTCACCCGATTCGCCCTGCAATCTATCGCAAAAGTCGCAGATGTCTACAAAGAGACCCCCGACGAAGCCCTCGGCTTCGGTCCGTGCTTCGTAGATCGCATGCCGCGCTCTTTTGTTCAGCGTTGGGGACATCAGTTCCTGGGCTAAACGCTGAATGCCGCGCGTGATTGTGTCCACTGTGGCCAGATTCAGGACTGCAAGTGTGACAGGTTCCGCTCCGGTCGATGTGTCACAAATGTAGTCCTGATAACTTGCTACATAAGCATCCACGATCGACTTGCAACACTCGACCGGGTTCTCGGTATCACGCAAGGTGGAAATAACTGTCCCGTACGGAAAGCTCAGGTCCGGAACTTCCCGCTGGGACGCGACCATTGAACCTGCCAACCCATGCAATTGGTTGGCATATTCGATCATGCTCATATAGCAGGCATCGAAACCGATGATGTCGATTCGTTTGTCGGCATGTTTCAAGGCAAGCGCGAGCTGAGTAGGCGTAAAATAGAGTCTCTTCCCGCCATCGTTGCCGGTAGGAGCCTCGAACAGCAGCTCTGGACCGTGACCCCACATGACAAGAGCATAATAGTCAGATTTCGGACATTCCCTGTATGCCCAATTGATAAAGCGAGTGAGAGTGGCGGGATCGTCCGTAATGTCATCCGGATTGAGCGGATATTTCTTAATCCCGTCGCTGTTGAGCGACTTACGTCGGCTCTTCTTGTCGAAGATGTAGCACATCGCATCCTGTTCCGGTGTGCCGAATTGGGCGGCAACCACAATGTTTTCATTGGCAGCATCGCGCAACTGCTTCAAGGATTCCACCGCGAAGTTGGTCAATATGCTGTCAGCGGAGATATAAACCATAACCGTCCAGGTTGGCTTTCCATTTGTTCCGGGCATATGTCCTCTCTTATCTGTAACTGCATTTGTGGCGTCGTGCGCTCGCCAGAGTAAGAGTGAGGGAGGCGGGCCGTCGGCGTCTTTTCGTCTTGAGTCCCTAAAGATAAGTGATGGATTCAGAGAAATGTTTCACACTTTGAGAAAAAAATTTGAAATACACATGGCCGCCTTCAATCAGGTCAAATGGCAAATTCTTGGAAATTTCTAATTTAGGTTGCTACTCCACCCGTTTTGCGTGCACATCCATGCCGCCCTGGTGGAGTATCAGCTCCGTGGCGCGGCCATCGCTTCCAGTGACAAAAGTGACCTGGGCGTCCACGACTTTGAGAAAGAAGTCGTGCTCGCTCTCCGGGAATAGCTCATTTTTCTGCTGCCCGGTGGGTTGTTCAAACAAGTGGCCGCCTTCGCGCGCGATCGTGATGGCAAAATTGGGCATGACTTGATATTTGCCGACATAGGCGTCAAACACCTTGCTATCGACCTTGGCTTCCTTGTGCTCCCTTGCCGGCCTGGCCAAAGGAAAATCGGCATCGAGGAGATGACGCCCAATATCATCTACACCCAAGAGTGTCTCCGCATTGGAAAGAGCCACCACTCCAACCCGCGCCTTGGGATCGTATCCCATCCAGGCGCGGTATCCGCCCGTCCCGCCGTTATGCCAGATGATCTCTTTGCCATGAGCGGTAAAGATGTGCCAGGCCAGCGCTATTTCAAGATTTGGTTGTCCGGTGGGGCGGCGTACTTTCAGCATGGCGGCCATCGCCGGCGAAAGTGAGGACTTGCTAAGACCGAGATTGGCTGCCAGAAACGTGAGCATGTCATTCGCGTCGGAGCGCAACGCTCCGGCGCCGGCAAATGTGGGCAAGTCCCAGTTTGGGACGGACTTCATTGAGGCATTATGTCCCACGGCCAGACGCGTCTTCATCTGAGGCGTCAGGGTGATGCGGGTGCTGTTCATGCCCAGGGGATCGCAGATCCGCGTTCGCACAAGGGTTTCATAGTCGGTCCCCGCGCGCCTGGCCAGCGCATTCCCGAGCAACGCCGCGCCCAGATTGGAATATGCGTACTGTGAGCCGATATCCCGAGTGAGTTGATAGCCGGAAAGAAACTGGTAAAGCTGATCGAGCGAGTAATCCGCATAAGGGTTTCCCGGATCTTTGGGAGCAAAATTCGATGGCATCCTCGGCAGACCGGAGGTATGCGTGGCAAGGTCTATCAGGGTGATTGTTCGCCCATTGCGCTCCGGGACCTTCACGCCAGGCGGCAGGTATTTGGAGACCGGGTCGTCCAGCTTCACCTCGCCGCGTTCCACCATGTCGGCGAGCAAAAGCGAGGTGAATACCTTGGTGGTGGACCCAATTTCAAAAAGCGTGTCGCCGTTCAGCGGGCGCGGGTCGCCTTTTTCCAGTTGGCCGTAAGCGACGATGCGCCGCCCTTCCGGGCTGACTACGCCTACGACAATGCCGACGCTCTGATGCTGAACATCAATACGGTCAACAAGAATTTTCCGAATCTCAGCGTCGGAAGGAACCGGCAGAGCCGCGGTGGACTGCGCCGGCGCGGCCACCGCGAGCGCAATCAGGGCAAACGTAGATGCCAGAAGCGTGCGCAACATAAGAATTGCTCCGTGCAAAGCTGGGAGCAAGTCTCTCATAGCTGGAGCAATTGGCAATTGGCAATTGGCAATTGGCGAGACCCGGCAACAGGC
>DATDNH010000056.1:0-30712 GCA_036518395.1 Candidatus Angelobacter sp.
TGTACCGATCCGAATGTCGCGCGTATTTCTTGAATCTGGCGGGCCAGCGACCGCAAACGCTCCGCCTCAGGCCAGTCGACGAAAGCTGAAACTATCGGGCTATTAGCGAACAATCCCCATCGGCCGCCGGCACATTGCTCCAGGCACTTCGGCAGAAGCTCCGCCCACTCAGCTTCCAACTCACTGAGCCTCTGTGCCTCGACTTTGTCATGTTTACTCATCGATTCGCTTTGATTTACGTGCCGAAAAAGATTTGCTGTTGCTTCTGCATTTCCGATCACGCGCGCTCACGAGCGATCACGTTGCGATCACGGCGATCCGGATTGTGCAGATTGCTGCAATTAGGCGCCAGACCTCTTGCCTGGATTAACAAATGTGCGAGTGACTGTCCCCCGTCCAATCTCCCGTTCTCCGTTGTGCGCCGTCACGCGAAAAACATAGAACCTTCCATTCTGCGATTCCAGCACCGCCTCCGCGCGCACTGTTGCGCCAATCGCGGTGGCCGCGCGATGTTCAATGTTGATGGCCGTGCCAACGCTGATCTCGCCCGAATCGCAGTACGGCGCCATGGCCTGGAAAGCGGCAAATTCCATCATGCCAATCATGTCGGGAGTAGAGAAGATTGGAGGCAGCGCCGGATTATGGTGGTTGAGCGTGTGCTTGTGCTCCACCTTTTCCTCAACCGCGCCGCGAACGCCAAGCGGGACTTGTTTTGCCATGTGGAGACTCTATCAAGACCCTCAACACAGAGGAAAGGAGTAAACAGAGGGACCAAAATTGATACGGCGCGACCTCCGGCTTCTCCTCGGGGTGGGTTTTGCCTTTGATTTTGTTCTTGATTATTTCGTTTCTTGATTTCCTCCTTCATTCCTCCGCTTACTCTGTTCCTCTGTATTACTATCTGGCAGATTATTGTTCTCTTGCGAAGATTTTTATCTATTTTTATTCGCCTTATCTTTAGTTAGCCTTTCTCCGTGTCCTCACTCCGCCTCTGTGTCCGTAGCCTGTCCTCGAGGTGAGGTCGCCTCAGCGACCGTAGCCGAAGGATGGTGAAATTTTGATGTTTGGTTGCGGCCCTGCAGCGCTGTGTTGAAAATCCTGGTTTGTTGGTTTGGTTTCAGCTAAAGGCTGCTAAAGACTAAGGGCCAAAGGCCAAGGGCTTGTATAATGAGAGATTGCGTCCAATGCAGTCCCAAACATCAGTTAAAGCAGCAAAAAATCAGGGCAAAATCCGCTCCACTACCGTCGTCTGTGTGCGCCGTAATGGGACCGTCGTCATGGCTTCCGACGGCCAGGTGACGCTGGGCGAGGGCATAATCAAGCATACGGCCAAAAAAATCCGCCGTCTCTACAACGACAAAATTCTGGCGGGATTCGCCGGCTCGACTGCCGATGCTTTCTCGCTCTTTGCCCGCTTTGAAGCCAAGCTCGAGCAGTATCACGGCAACCTTGGGCGCGCCGCCGTTGAATTGGCCAAAGACTGGCGTACAGACAAAATTCTGCGCCACCTGGAAGCGCTTCTGCTGGTCAGCGACGCCCACCAGACGTTCCTCATCAGCGGCGCCGGCGACGTGATCGAGCCCGACGGCGGCGTGGCCGCCATCGGCAGCGGAGGCCCTTATGCCGTCGCCGCAGCCCGCGCCCTGGCTGAAAACACTGACCTTCCTGCACGCAAGATCGCGGAAGAGGCCATGAAGATTGCCGGCAAGATCTGTATCTATACCAACGAAACCTTTACCATAGAAGAACTCTCAGACGCTGAGAAGAAGAGCGCGCAAGCTCGTACTTAGGTGTAGGCCCCCGACTTCAGTCGGGGGTGAGCGGAGCGAACGCTAAATCGGAGCTGTAACACAAGATGGCCATCTATCTACCCGGAATAGCCGAAGAAACTGACGTTATTCTGGACGACCTCACACCCCGCGAAATTGTCTCTGAACTGGACAAGCACGTTGTCGGCCAGAACGAAGCCAAGCGCGCTGTGGCAATCGCCCTGCGCAACCGCATGCGCCGCCAGAAGCTCGCTCCCGACCTGGCCGAAGAGATCATGCCCAAAAACATCATCATGATCGGCCCTACGGGAGTCGGCAAAACTGAAATCGCGCGCCGCCTTGCGCGCCTCGCCAATTCTCCTTTCCTGAAAGTGGAAGCCTCGAAGTTTACTGAGGTCGGCTACGTGGGCCGCGATGTCGAGTCCATGATCCGCGACCTGGTCGAGATCGCCATTGACATGGTGCGCGAAGAAAAAATGGAAGAGGTGGCGGAAAAAGCTGAGCAGAACGCCGAAGAACGTCTGCTCGACCTCCTTTTCCCCAGCTCTCCTTCGCCGCAATCTTCATCCACGGGATTTGTTCTGCCGCCCGGCGCCGCCGAGGATGGCGAGTCATCCTCCTCGCGCACGCGGGAAAAATTCCGCCAGCAACTCCGCGAAGGCAAGCTCGATGACCGCATGGTGGAACTGGACGTGCGCGAGCGCTCCACGCCGGCTTTTGAAATCATCTCCAGCCAGGGCGTTGAAGAGATGGACATCAACATCAAGGACATGCTGCCCAACATCTTCGGCCAGCGCACCAAGAAGCGGAAGATGAAGGTCGGCGAGGCCTTCGAATACATGATCCAGGAAGAAGAATCGAAGCTGATCGATATGGACCAGGTCACACGCACGGCTGTGGATCGCGTGGAGCAGTCCGGCATCATCTTCCTCGATGAAATTGACAAGATTGCCGGGCGCGAGAGCGGCCACGGCCCTGATGTTTCGCGCGAAGGCGTGCAGCGCGACATCCTGCCCATTGTGGAAGGCACCACCGTGAACACCCGCTATGGCATGGTGCGCACCGACCACATCCTGTTCATTGCTGCCGGAGCATTTCACGTCTCCAAGCCCAGCGACCTGATTCCTGAACTTCAGGGACGCTTTCCCATCCGCGTTGAACTGAAGTCGCTCACCATGGAGGATTTCATCGCTATTTTGACCGAGCCCAAGTCATCGCTGACCAAGCAATACACAGCGCTGCTGGAGACCGAAGGGCTGAGGCTGGAATTCACGCGCGACGCCCTGGACGAGATTGCGCGCTTCGCCTTCCGTGTGAATGAATCCACCGAGAACATAGGGGCGCGCCGCCTGCACACCATCATGGAGCGCGTGCTCGACGAGATCAGCTTCAACGCCCCCGAGTTGACGGAAAAGACAGTGAGAGTCGACGCGGCGTATGTGCAGAAAATGCTCGCCGATATTGTTAAGGATCAGGATCTGTCCAGGTACATCCTTTAGGCAACAGGCAATAGCTAGCCCAAGTTCTTTTCGAGTTCGCGTTCTTTCCCCTTGATTCGCGGCTACACTTTGTCATTCCGAGGCATCGCCGAGGAATCTGCTTTTCCGATCACGCGCGATCACGTTGCGATCACGGCGATCACGCGCGATTCTTAAAGCGTGCTACCCTCTTCGTGATGCGATTTGTCGCGGTCTTTCTGGCAATTCTGTTTGTGACAGGTTGTGGCACGCCGGGCGCGCCGCAGCCGCCTTCGGCCAATATTCCCAAAAAGGTTAACGACCTCCGGGCCGTCCGCAAAGGCGACACGGTAAATCTCTCCTGGAGTGCTCCCGAGCAGACCACTGATGGCGCCCTGGTGCGCAAGCCGGGCAAGATGATCGTCCGGCGCACGACCACTGATAGTCAGAATGCTGTCACGGTCGCCGAGGTGCCGCTCCAGCCTGCGCACAAATCACAGCAGGCGCAGGGTTTGGCGGTGAAGGATTCGTTGACCAACCTCCTGCAATCCAGCTCAGCCGATTTCGCCAGTTATACAGTCGAAGTGCTGAGCGGCTCGGGCAAGAGCGCCGGGCCATCCACCCCCGCCGTTGCCGTTCCGCTGGTTCCCGTTCCGGCTACGCCCAAAGACGTGCAGGTAAAAGTTGTTCCGCAGGGCGTGAGCATCTCCTGGATGCAGTATTGGCCGCCGCAGAACCGCACCAAACTCACGGTGCAATACGTCTATCGCATCATGCGCCGCGAAGCGGGATCAAAGCAGCAGCCCGTCATGGTCAAGCAATTGAACGCCGGCAATGAAGCTGCCACCGTGATTGACTCGACCATGGAGTGGGAAAAACAGTATCAGTACTGGATCATTCCAGTAACCCTTTGGCAGAACAGTCAGAAGGGCGAAGCTGAAGGCGACGATTCCGAGCCAGTCACGGTAGCTACAAAAGACGTTTTTCCGCCCGCCGTTCCGAGCGGCCTGCAAGCCGTCTTTTCGCAGGCAGGAGGGCAATCTTTCATCGACCTGACGTGGATTCCGAATACTGATCCCGACCTGGCGGGCTACAACGTCTATCGTCACACCGAAGGCACCCGGCCGCCGGAGAAGATCAATACGGAATTGGTGAAAACTCCAGCCTTCCGCGACGCCAATGTGCAACCCGGAATGAGGTACTTCTATTCCGTCTCAGCAGTTGATCTGCGCAACAACGAAAGCGGAAGGTCCCAGGAAGCTGCGGAGAGTGTACCTCGCCAATAGCGCCACTGGTGTCAGCAAAAGCAATCGTCCCCTCGGCGAGTGAAGACAGATCAACAAAAATCAGTTGTGGTTTGTTTTTATTTTGACTGCTGTCACTTTGACTGCCACTGGCAGTCACAATGACGTACTCTGTAACCTGAAACCTACCTAAAACCTACCTGCGTGTCGGATAGAACCAGCAAATCGGTCCACGTAGATGGGTTGCCGCTTCTTCTCTTAACTGTGGCCAGTGGGCCTGTTGCCTATGGCCTGCATTTTCACCAATGTTTATGCGGGTGGTATCAACGTATCAACCGCTGGTGAGGTTTTCATATTGCCGCTTTTACCGGCTTTTACCGGTCAATTCCTTCGTGTCCTTTGTGGTTAAATCGCCTTTGCCTTTTGGGGTTGGGTCCTGAAGCCAGCGGCTAGGGGCTAGTAGCTAGCAGCTGTTTTTCATCAATGTTGAGCTGTTCTGGCGCCGTACGAACCGCCAAGCGAAATCCCGCCCCGCGTGGATTTATGCGGGTGGTATCAACCTATCAACCGCTGGTGAGGTTTTCATATTGCCGCTTTTACCGGCTTTTACCGGTCAATTTCCTTCGCGTCCTTTGTGGTTAAATCGCCTTTGCCTTTTGGGGTTGGGTCCTGAAGCCAGCGGCTAGGGGCTAGTAGCTCGCAGCTGTTTTTCATCAGTATTTATGCGGGTGGTATCAACGTATCAACCGCTTGTGAAGTTTTCGCAACGGACGGTTTGACCCGTCATTTAGTCGCTTTCCTCTATGGTTTGGACGATTTTAGGTCGCGGTTTCCTGTGGCCGGTTGCCTATTGCCTGTTGCCTTATCGAAGTGCCCGGCTGTCCCCTGTAACCCGGTGCTCTATTGAACCGTCGCTTCCTGGCCCTGGAGGATCAGTTTGCGCAGAACTTCAGCCTGGTCCATTTTTTCTTTTGCGCGCTCCTGGAAATGGCGCCCGATCTTGGGTTGTTTGTTCTTTGCCGCCCTTTCGGCCAGACGTTTGGCCAGGGAAGCGCCCTCCTCCAGCGCGCGCATCGCCGCCCAGAGAGCAGACTCCACTTCCTCATTCTGTTCCGCGCTTAGACTGTCAGCGGTGTAGGCATGACCGACGCGGCAGCGGAAGCGCAGAGTCTCTTCACCATTCAGCTCCCACAGGACGCCACCGCAATCGGGGCAGGCGAACTGCGAGGGCACACCGGGCCGGTTGTCATCTTCGATCGCGTTCATGTCAAACTCCGCAATTTGGGTTTCTTTTTCCAGGCGTGGCGTTCCTCCTGCGCCGTTGTCGGACACTTTTTGCCCCGTAAGCTCGGTCAGCAGGGCCGGCATCTCAGCCAATCGGACTAGATGATCTACCCGGACTGATTCCATCGCGCTGCGAGGCATGTCCGGCACCATGGCGTCCTCAGGATCCTGCACCACCGCGATGCCTCCGCGCTTCTTGATGGCAATGAGGCCGGCGGCGCCATCGTCCAGGGCTCCAGTCAGGACCACGCCAATTACGCGGCGGCCATGATAGCGCGCAGCACTGCGGAACAGCGGATCTACCGCCGGACGATGGCGATTCTCCTTGGGTCCCCGCGAAATGCGCATGCGGCCGTCTTCGATCAGCAGATGGTGGTCCGGAGGGGCAACATAAATATGGCCGGGACGAATGGCTTCGCCATTGCGGGGATGGGAGGCCGGCAATTCCCCGGAGCGATTCAGAATCTCCGGCAACACGCTGGTGCTTTGCGGCGCCAGGTGCATTACGACGAATACGGCAGGGCGAAATTTTGGGGGCAGACCCGCAACCAGTGTTTGCAGTGCTTCTACTCCGCCTACTGAGCAGCCAACCACGATGATGTTGCGCTCAGCCAATCTGGGTCCCTCTTGGAGAGGCGTCTCTCATCAGCAGTTCTGGCGGCCACGCCTATCCCCTAGATAGATGCCCAGGCGCTCGACTGCTGATGTCCTCGATTTGCAAGCGGGAGTAACTCTGGCGTGCTCAATTGGGTGGGTACCAGCGCGGCTTTAATTAAAGCGGTTTCAAGATTAGGATTGGTTTTTTTAGTCGTGCCCTGATCCGTGTCTTGCGCCATTTGTGAGCTATAGCAACTATGAAAGCTCTAACCGAACTGTTGCATCAGGGCGCCAGCAACCCGCACTTCTCCGTAACCGGGTTGGCGGGAAGTTTGATGATGGTGGGAAAGCTGATCACCGGCGTCGAAATAAGGTCACCGAATTTTGTCCAATCGCGCTGCACGATCCCGGCCTCTCGCGAAAACGGCCAGGTTTGAAGTTCGATGCTCAACGCCAGATCGCCCGGATACGCTGTGCCCGGAATGTTCTCTGCGGGATCGTTTCGCACCGGAACACCTTCCACCGCGGTGAATTCATAGGTCTGGTTGTGCTTGAGAACCACGAAACTGTCGTCGGATGGTAGCGGCCCGAAGTTCATCTCGCGAAAGCTTCGATAAGCGCGCACCGGTGTGGCCAGTTCATACTTGTGTGCCTGCGCGTCGTTGTTGTTTCTGGCAATCAGCACGCGCTGCACGTGGAGATAGCGCGTCAGGATGATCGGAGTGTGCCTGCCGTTGGCGACGGTGATATCCATCGGCACATACACCACATAGGCTTTTGGCCCCAGAGCGCAGAATTTGTTGGCAGGCAGGGCCTGCGCGGTAATCTCAACGCCCGCACCGGGATCGTTTGCTGCCGCCGGAGCAGGCTTGGTTTGAAACAGCGCGTTTTGTATGGCAGTAAAGCGTCGGCCGGCTTCAGTGGGAGCCTGCAATGCTGTAATCAGCATCAACGCCAGCCCTGTACCGAGAATCAGACGCATTCGAATCGAACGCCGATGCACAAGCAAACTCCTAAATCAAAATCTCACCATCCTTCGGTTACAGCCGCTTATAGCGGCTTCGCCTCGAGGACAAGCTACACGGCGCGAAGCCACGGAGGCTCCACGGAGAAAACAGGAATAGGAACAGGAAAACCCTAATCTAAAACCAAACCCAAGACAAGGCCACTTGAGGGGAAGACTCACGGGAGCGAGCCGAAGAAAGATTCAAGTTCATGATTATCTTCGAGAACACGTGGAAGCTCCGATCCACTACGCGATTTGACCCGCAGTTCCGGCCTGCGATAAAAAATGCGCAAGGAGGCAAAGATGGAATCCACAGCGCCAACTCAGGCCGCAACTTCCAGCCGGCAACTGCTCCGCCACACCGTTGCTACGGTAGCTTATCGCGGTGGCAAGGCAGTGCGTGGAGCGCCGGAAAGTTTTGCCGGATTCAAGGCTGCGCCAGGCAGCCGCACGCCGGCACAGATTCTTGCCCACATCGGCGATCTCTACGACTGGGCATTGTCCTGTGCCAGGGGAAAGCAGGCGTGGCATGATTCCGCTCCACTGCCGTGGGCGGAGGAAACCAAGCGATTTTTCGCCGCGCTCAAAGCCTTTGACGACTATCTCGCTTCAGACGCTCCGCTGGGATATCCGGCGGAAAAGATATTTCAGGGCGGGATCGCCGATTCGCTTACCCACATCGGGCAGATCGCGATGTTGCGTCGGCTGGCCGGATGTCCAATTCGAGGCGAAAATTATTTCAAGGCACAAATTGTGGCAGGCCGCGTTGGCGAGGAACAGGCGGCTCCCGCAATGGAATTCGACTGAAGCCCAAAACTATGGCACGTTCAACTTCAACGTGGCTGTGCCTATAAGGTTGGTTTGGCGGTCGATGACGCCCAGGCGCAAAGTGTAATCGCCGCGCTTGAGTTCAATTGGGTTCTGGCAAGGGATGTAGCCCTTCATCAAACGCTCATAGACATCCGGCTGGAGATTGGCGTTTACGCTGTGGCCCTCAAACTCTATTGGCGGATTGTTTCCATGAAACGCCCAGACAACGCAGGCTAGCTCGGCATGCTGGAGCCCTTCAGCATTGCGGCGAAAAGCCACGGTGTGAGGATCAATGCCAAAGTTGACGACGAACTTGTTTGCGGACTTGTCCGCAGGAGGAGCGACGGCCGCCTGGAAGAGCACGCCGGTGGATGCAGGCGCGTCGGGCATGAGAGCTGTGCCCAGATCGCGGCCGGTTCCCTGAGAAACAGTGGCGTTCGGCCCGATGGCGAAGTATCCCTGGCGGTAGCGGAGCTGAACATGTGGACGGTTTACTTTGACCTCAATTTTGCGGAACCGGCTGTCCCAGTTCTTGTTCTGCGGGTAGTACTGCATGTTGTAGTAGACAGCGCCATCATCAATGCTGGTGCGAACTCCAACGTCAATATCGTTGCGGTTATAGAAGGTCTTTCCACCCGTGCGTTCGGCCATGCTGATCATGGCCGCCCTGGCTGCGAAACGGTCCCCGATGCTCACACCCGCGGCATCGATGGGGTAAAGCGCGACCTGCGCGTTCATCAATTCATCGGCAATTCTTTCCATCAAGGGAGAAAAATCGACGACGAGGAAAGCGCCCTCACCCATTGTGGTGTCCGGAAACAGGCTGAGTGGAAATCCCTGGGAGAGCCAGATGAGGTTCTTTCGACCAGGATAGCCGGACAGCGAGCGCGCGAGGAAGATCATGGCATTGATGAGGGCGCTGCGGCCCTGGTCGCTGGTTTGAAACGAGCCTCTCTGGCTGAACGGCGAGGCCGCTGCATAAACGTCAGCAATGTGCGTTGGCCCAGCGGGCTTGAAGTGGGCCAGCACCTCCCGCAATACCGTGGTATCAGTTGTGAAATCGTGCAACAGCTTCAACCTGCCATCCAACGCGTAGACAGCAGTAGGTTGAATGGCGGGATTGCCGTCCAGGTACTTGATCAGCATGTCCTGCGCGTACGCATGATTGGAAAAATCAGTATTGATGGCGTCCAGCAGGATAACGTTCAGGGAACTGGCGGAGGTGTATTGCGGGAAATTGCTTACCACATTGGGCGCCAGCCTGGGCGCTGCCTGCGGCACCGTTTTGGGACTCTGGAAACTAAAATCGATTAATTGTTGAGGTTTGCCGTCTTCCAGAACAGTGAAATCATCCTGCTTCAGGTCTGTGACTGGCTGGCCTTTTTCATCGGTGACCACGACGTCAAGAATCACCAGGCGCGTGGTCGCCCGCAGAACACTCTGCGATTGATAGACAGCGCCGGCCTGCTGCTGTTCCGATTGGGAAAAGACGAACGCTGGCGCCAGAAGACAAATTGCGCCCATCCAGACGACAAACCTTGAAAAGAGCTTTTGCATACGCTGCATTTTATCTCTAATCGGGACTCCTTCCTGGTTGATTCTCTCGATGAATTTTTAGGGAAGAATCACAATTGTGTCAGGGTACGACTTCAGCGTTCAGCCTTGCAGCTATCCCGCGAAGCGGGAGCGAAAGGCTGCGGAGTCGTGCCGATTAAAATCTAAGAAATAACCGGCTTTAGCCGCTGGGGAGTGTTATCGTCCCACTGGGCGGATAATATCCTCGCAATGGCCAAACCTTCACGAAACGCAGCCCCGAATGCTTCTCCTACAGTTGCTCGAACTTACTTTGTGACCTCTCGGAGCATTCAGGGCCGTGGGTTGTTGCAGTTGGACCGTATGGCCAACCTGTTCATTGATATTCTTCGTGCCTATGTAGCCGCGGGAAAATTCAAAGTTCACGAGTTTGTAGTCATGCCAAATCACGTCCATGTTCTGCTCACAGTCGGAGCAGGCGTGACCATCGAGAGAGCGGTACAGCTCATGAAAGGAAACTTCTCTTATCGAGCGCGGAAAGAATTCGGTTTGAATTGCGAAATCTGGCAAAGGGGATTTTCAGACGTTCGGATACGTAATCGAGAAAGTTACGTCTATCACGTACAGTACATTCGCGATAATCCAGTGGAAGCCGGGCTGGTCCGTTCACCCGACGAATATCCCTGCTGCTCGACATATCTGAAGCGATTAAAGCGAAAGACAGCCACGTCGGAGGAATGACTCCAGTTGGAATTCTTTGGAGACAATACTGCGGTGTAATCCAGCGGCTAAAGCCGATTCTTTTTTTTATTTTTTCGGCACGACTACGCAGCCCCCACGCTCTCCGCTGTCGCGGTATCGCTCTGGGGCTAAACGCTCAAGTCGTGCCCTGACACGGTGTGCACCCCGGAAGTGGACCCCGGGCATTAAGGCACCGCGACTGAGGCGGTGGTGGTTCCCATCTGCTTGCTGACCTTGTCCACCACTCCGAGCCGCAGCACATACTTCCCCGGCTTCAGATCAATCGTGCACTGGCAGGGGAACTGACTGCGCATCAGTTTGGGAAATTCTTCCGCCTTCACCTTCCCTACCACGTTGTTGATCTCATCCCGCACCAGCGACCGCTTCTCCGTGAAGGCCACGATCGCGCACCCCAGGCTCGCCTGCTGCACTCCCCCCTCCTTCTCCACGTAACTCAGCGTGTGCGGATCGATGGCAAAGTTCACCTGCACCTTCTGCCCCTGCGTGGCAGGCTGCACCGTGGCGTGGAACAGCACCGCCGTCGACGACGGCGAGTCCAGCATCAGCGCCTGCATGAATTCCGTCCCCAGCTTCTTTGCATCTTCGTTCTGCCGCGATTCCAGCGTCGGATCCAGCGCGTAGTAGCCCAGACGATAGCGAAGATTCGCCCCCGCATGCGTGGTCTTCACTTCAATGCGGCGGAATTTACCGTCCCAGTTCTTGTCATCCGGATAGTAAGCCAGCGTGTAGTAGGTAGAGCCATCATCCATGCTGCTGCGGATGCTGGTGTCGAGGTCGTTCTGGTTGGCGAAGGTCCTGCCTCCGGTGCGCTCGGCCATGCTGCGCATGGTGGTGAAGGCCTCCAGGCGGCTGATGCGGCCCACCCCGGCGGCATCGATAGGATAGACTGCCACCTGCGCCGCCATCAAAGCGTCAGAGACCTTTTGTATGAGCGCAAGGTAATCGCCATAGGAACTCAAGCCGGTTTGCGCCGCTGAGATTGAAGGAAGAGCGTCATCACCTGGAAGATTCTGGGGTGTCGCCGTAGGCTGCGGTTGGGTATCGCTGCCGCCCACTGCACCCCTTGCCGGCGTCGTGCGGGTTGCCAAAGCCGTGGCGCGTGGCGTCATGACATCTGGAAACAGATCCACGGGAAAAGCCTCGGACAACCAGATCAGATTCTTGCGTCCCGGATAGCCGGCCAGTGCCTGCGCGAGTGTGTTCAATTGCTTGAGGGTGGTTTCAATGCTGACGGGGCGAGCCTGTTCACTGCCTTTTTGCGTAAAGGCCGAGGCGGCGGCATACACGTTGTCGACACGCGGGGCAATTCGCGGTTTGAATCCTGCGAGCGCCTCTTTCAATGATTTGGTGTCCGTGCTGAAATCGTGCAGCAATTTCAGCTTCTCTTCCAGAAGATAAATCGCGGTGGGCTGGATCGCGGGACCGGATCCCAGATATTTGATCAGCTCGTCCAAGGCGTGCGCACGGCTGGTGAACTCGCCATTCAGCGCGTCCAGGAGGATGATATTCAAGCTGGTGGTTTTCACCGTGGGAACGTTGGTAAATACGTTCGCGGGCAGATGGGCCTGCTCCGCGCCAGTCGCTTCCGGATGCTGAAAGCTGAAATTGCTGATCTTCTGTGGCCTGCCGTTTTCCAGCACGGTAAAATCCGTTGACTCCAGACCGGATATCGGCACACCTTTGCCGTCTGTGACCACGACATCCACCACCACCAGCCGGGTGTTGGCCTTCATTACGGTTTTCGATTGGTCGTCCTGTGGAGTTGAACGTAATTGAAAGAATGAACCCAGAACAAGAAGAAGCACAAAAACGCCTGGCATGCGCGCTTGGAAAGAGAACATGACAAAACTCCTATTGAAACCCAGAGCTGGTCCTGCCCACCATTCTAGTCCAGAGAAGGTGGTTCCAGGCTATGGAAGGGGCACGGTAATCGAGGCGGTCGTTGTGCCCATGAGGCGGCTGTTGCGGTCCAACACGCCTAATCGCAGCGAATACTTGCCGGGCTTGAGTTCCACGCTGGCACGGCACGGGAAAGTAGTATTCATCAGTTTTTGAAAGTCTTCACCTTTGAGAGGAACAGTCATGGTCGCGACCGTATTTTTCTCGGGCGAGCCTTTTTCGGAAAAAGCCACAATCGCACAAGTGAGATTAGCCTGGTGGACACCTTCCGGCTGATCGACAAACGCAAGCGTGTGAGGATTAATCGCAAAGTTGGCGACAACCTTGTCATGGTTGTCGGCGGGAGAAGCCAGCACGGTCTGGAAGAGGATGGCAGTGGCCGAAGGCACGTCCAGCCCCAGGGCACGGCTGAAGTCTTCCAGGAGCTTCTGGGAGTCTCCTCCAGTCTCCGGTGCTCCAGGATCCAAAGCGTAGTATCCCTGACGATAGCGCAAGCTAACACTCGGCTGGTTGATCTTGATCGCGATCTGGCGCAACTGTCCGTTCCAGGCTTTGTTATCTGGATAGTAGGACAGCGTGTAATACGTAGAGCCATCGTCAATGCTGCTGCGGATGCTGGCTTCCAGATTATTCTGCCCGGCAAAAGTCTTTCCTCCGGTTCGCTCAGCGACCTCGCGCATGGTGGCGAGATTGGGAATTCGGCTCAGCCGTCCAACGCCTGCGGCATCGATGGGATAAACGGCCACCTGCGCATTCATCAGCGCATTGGCCACTTTCCTCACCTGCGCACTGTAATCGGAGTTCGCCCATTGCGTCGGATTGAGTGATTGTGCACTGTTGGCCAGCGCCGCTTGTGCTGGAGTGAAGGGAACCGGTCCCGCTTCGTTTGCAACCACGTTGTGCATGATCGCGAGATTATTAGGAGAGCCCGCCGGAAAAAGATCAGGAAACAGGGTTTCCGGAAAAGCCTCAGAGAGCCAGATCAGGTTCTTGCGTCCGGGATAGGCGGCCAGCGACTGGGCCAGAAAATCCAGCGCCGCCAAAGTCGTCTCGATGTTTCTGGGACCGGTTTGAAATTCTCCCTTCTGCGTAAAAGGTGAAGCGGCGGAACGTACAGTTTCAATCTGATTGATGACGCGGGGTTTGTAATTGCGAATGGCGCTCACCACTTCGCGCGTATCGGCGGTAAATCCGTGCAGCAGTTTCAGATGGTTTTCCAGCGCGTAGACGGCTACCGGCTGACCGGTGCGGCCTTCCTCCAGGAACTTAATCAACTGTTCGCGCGCGTAGGCGCGGCCGGCAAATTCTCCATTCAGCGCATCCAGCAGAACAACATTGAGGCTGGTGGACTTTGATGTTGGGACATTGCTGAAAACATTTGGCGGAAGATGTTGCTCGGGCTGTACAGGCGTGGCGCCTGGCTGCTGAAAGTTGAAAATGCTGATCTCCTGCGGGCGGCCATCTTCGAAAAGTGTGAAATCTTCCTTCTTCAGATTCAAGACGGGGCTGCCTTTGCTATCGCTCGCGACCACATCGACAATCACCAGGCGGGTGTTGGCCTTGACCACGGTTTTTCCCTGCTCATTGACCGCAGACTGGTCTGACTGTGAATATCCGGGGAAGGGCAAAAGCAAAAGAAAAGCGACAACACGGCTGAAAAAGATTGACCGCATGGCACGTCCCTCAAGGCTTGAATCGCGGCCATTGTATCCCAGAACCGCGGCATTCAGAGAAGCTGTTTCCGCACGCAGCCGCAATCCAGCAGCAGTTTTCCAATCATTTCCCTTTGCATCTCAGGAAACAAGCGAGTATTGTTAATCTCGCTTTGCTGTAGCGGTAAAAACCACTTGCGAGCGAACTGAATGTTTCCAAGAAGAACTTCCCGCAGCGAAGAAACACTCTTATTTGCCAAAAATTTCATTCAACATCCCAAAATGCTGGGATCGCTGATTCCCAGCTCACGCTTTCTGGTGGACCGCCTTTTAGGAAAGATTGACTGGGTGCGTGCACGCACCATTGTGGAATATGGGCCGGGAGTGGGGACGATCACGGCCCATATTTTGAGCCGGATGTCGCCCCAGGCAAAGCTGATCGTGTTTGAGATGAACAAGGACTTCGTAAGCTACCTGCGACGGGCCTTCCCTGATCCGCGCCTGCACGTGGTGCATGGCTCGGCGGAAAATGTGGGCAGGGAGCTGGACCGTTTGGGATTGGAAGGCGCCGACTACATCATCTCCGGCATTCCTTACACCACCATGCCGGAGCGACTGCGGGAAACGATCATGCACGAATCGCGGGAGGCGCTGAATCCTGGCGGGGCCGTGCTGGTTTATCAATTCACCCGCGCCGTCCTGCCTTATCTTCGAACCTACTTCAATCAGGTTTACCAGGACTTTGAGCCGCTGAATATCCTGCCGGCGAGGTTGTTTTATTGCACGTATGAAACGTAAAGCAGCTACTGGCTTCTAGCTTCCAGCTCCTGGCTAAAATCAAAGTCAACGGCAAATATTCTTAGCCGCGGAATGCACGCGAACCCTTTTGTTTCAATTACTCAATTCCAAATTGAGCCGCTTTGCGGGCGTTGAGCCCGCAGGCGAAATCCCGGCGCGCCGTGGATTACTCTCGATTATCCAATTTATTCGATCAGCACGACTACTTTTCCGAAACTTTCATTTGATTCCAGGCGCTGGTGCGCTTTGGCGATCTCAGACATCTTGAAGACGCTGTCTATATTGGGCCGCAGCACACTCCTGGCGAACAAGGGCACGACTTCAGATGCGAACCTCTGGGTGACCTGAATTTTTTCTTCCAGGCTGCGAGCGCGAAGCACTGTGCCGCGTATCTGAAGGCGCTTGCTCATTACAAACCTGGATTCCAATTCGTAAGATCCTCCGGCAATCGTACCCACCAGTATCATGCGGCCTTTCGCAGCCATGATTTTCTGGCCGGCTTTGACGTAGGGTCCTCCCACCAGATCCAGCACGACATTGATTCCTTTGCCAGCGGTCCACTGTTCCGCCGCCGACACCATTCCATCGAAATTCTCGCGAACGACTACGCCACCTTGAAGCCCATAGGTCTTTGCTTTTTCAATCTTGTCGGGTGTGCGGGAGGTTCCGTAAGGAACTGCCTGAATGGCGCGCGCCAACTGCACGGCGGCCAGTCCCACGCCACTGCCCACAGCATGAATCAACACGCTCTCTGCCGGCCGGAGTTCAGCTTGTGTCCAGAGCGCGTCGTGAGCAGTGATGAACACCTCTGGAATCGCGGCGGCTTCAGGCCAATTGAGATTTACGGGAATTTCAGCCAGCAGGCGCTCGTGCGTGACCAGGTATTCCGCCTGGGCGCCACCGCCGATCAGGCCGAAGACGCGCTGTCCGGGCTTCCACATTTTTGCCAGCGGGCCAACTTCCGCGATCTCTCCGGCAAATTCAATACCGGGAATTTCCTGCGGGTAACCGGGAGGGGCGGGATAGCGTCCCTGACGCTGCAGGAGGTCGGCGCGGTTCAAGGCCGATGCGCGCACGCGCACCAGAACCTGGTCTGCGGCGACCTCCGGCCTGGGTACAGAACGAATCTCCAGATCTTCCGGCCCGCCAAATCTTGAAATCCAGATTGCTTGCATTGTGATTGCCGTCACATTGGAAACCTTATCACTGATGAAACAATTGCAACTGATTTTCCGATGGTGAGGCTCAATGCTGGAGGTGATGCGGTTGGCTTGCCCGCTCAGGCGCGCTCCGCTATAGTTTTAAGGGGAATGTACGAAGATTTCCATGTTACCGACCGCTGGAGCGGCCAGAACCTGCATTGCCTCTATCAGGCCCTGATTGTCGCCATCGCCACCCGCCACGCCGACGCAGTAGACATCAAATTCCTGGTCAGCGGGCATCCAGTATGGGTTGCGCTGCCGCATCCAGCCTGGGTTGAGTACAACAAACGCACTGGACGGGTGATTACAGATCCGCTCGCCATTCAGACTGCCGGCCATTATTTGAAAGGTCTGGTCGAGTCGGGCAGTTATGAGCATGGGCGGGAGATGTACTCGCTGACAGTGGAAGAGACACTGGAACACCTCAATGGTGTTCTGAAAGAAGTTGGAGCCCCGCAAGACGCGCTGGTCGAATCCGCTTAGCGCGCAATTTCACGTCTGGAACTCTCGCCTGCGCTACCAGCCAGAGCGGCGCTGAGGACGGGTTTTGGGCGATTTAGGAGATCCTGCATCATGGCTACTACAGTTCTTGATACCACGGCTGTTCTGGAATCGCTTCTCAAAACCAACAAGGTGTACCGCAACCTGCGCTCCGGCCCACTCATCGAGCACGCAGTGCGGCGTGGCGAAGGGCATCTGGCTGATAACGGCGCCCTGGCGGCTTATACGGGCAAGTATGCTGGGCGCGCGCCCAAAGACAAGTTCACGGTAAAAGATCCAATTACCGCCGACAAGATTAATTGGGGCGACATCAATTTGCCATTTGATGCGGCAAAGTTCGACGCGCTTTTTGACCGGGTCATCGAATACCTGCGCGGCCGCGAACTTTACGTTCAGGACCTGTATGCGGGCGCCGATCCGAAGTACCGGCTGCCGGTGCGCGTAATCAATCAGCTCGCGTGGCAAAACCTTTTTGTACGAGCGTTGTTTGTGCGTCCTGCGCCGGAAGAACTGGAGAGCCACAATCCTGAATTCACGATTGTCTGCGCGCCGGAGTTTCAGGCAGACCCGCAACGCGACGGCACGCGCACAGAAGCGTTTGTGATTGTGAGTTTCACCCGCAAGACCATCATCATTGGCGGCACCAAGTACGCCGGTGAGATGAAGAAGTCCATTTTCGGCATCATGAATTTTCTGCTGCCGGGGCGGAACGTGTTCCCCATGCACTGCTCCGCGAATGCAGGCACGGCCGGCGATACGGCGTTGTTCTTCGGGCTTTCCGGCACCGGCAAGACAACGCTTTCGGCCGATCCAGAGCGCTTTTTGATCGGGGACGACGAGCACGGGTGGAGTCCCACCGGAATTTTTAATTTTGAAGGCGGATGTTATGCCAAGTGCATCGGCCTGACGAAGGAACATGAGCCGCAAATCTGGAATGCGATTCGCTTCGGTTCGGTGCTGGAGAATGTTGTGCTGGATCCAGTGACCCATGTTCCTGACTACGATGACGTGAGTCTCACCGAAAACACACGCTGCGCGTATCCCATCAACTACATTGACGGCGCTGTAATTCCCGGGATCGGCACCCATCCCAGGAACGTGATTTTTCTTACCGCGGACGCTTTCGGGGTGCTCCCGCCAATTTCAAAATTGAATCCTGATCAGGCGATGTATCACTTCCTCTCCGGCTACACTGCGAAAGTGGCGGGCACAGAGCTGGGATTGAAGGAGCCGCAGCCGAATTTTTCCACCTGCTTTGGCGCGCCATTCATGCCGCTGCCGCCCAGAGTTTATGCGGAGATGCTGGGACGCCGGCTGCAGGAACACAGCGCTCAATGCTGGCTGGTCAACACGGGATGGTTCGGCGGGCCGGCGGGCGTGAGCGGCCGCATGAAACTGCAATACACGCGTGCCATGGTGGGCGCGGCCATTGCCGGCACACTCAAAGACGTGCAATTCCAGGTTGAGCCCTCGTTTGGATTGACGGTGCCGAAGTCCTGTCCGGGTGTTCCTTCGGAATTTCTTGATGCGCGTGGCGCGTGGAAAGATAAAGCTGCTTATGACAAGTCAGCAGCTGATCTGGCCGCGCGGTTTGCCAAGAACTTCGAAAAATTTCCGGACGCACCGGAGAATATTCGCAATGCGGGGCCGAAAGCGCTGAAGTAGCTGGGTTGGTTTTTTAGTTTTACCTCGAACCATGCGAAGCGTGTGAGAGGCCCCTATTTCTACGACAATTCGTGGGCATGCGCCCTGAGAGTGCGTGAAAGGGAGTAGGGTCCGTTGGGATAATGCAGCCGGATTCTCATTGAGCGGTGGTCGAGCAAACAATAAAGTGAATTCTTCAGCGGGCATTTGCCCTGAAGCTGTATTTAAGACCATAGGGTCCCCTCTCCCGCCTTTTCACCTAACGGCACTGGGAATTCCAACAACTGCTCTGGAAAGGGCGGGATCGGGGTAAACTAAATAAAGCCACTCACGCGGCTTCTTCTACCATCAGACTCGCTCCCTTGGGCAAATAGCTTTTTCTCCGAAACCAGTCCTCCATTGCGGCGCGTAATCGTTCGAGAGGAACGCGCGCTCCGATTTCGACGAGTCCATCCGCTACGGGCAGCGTATCGTCGAAAATCTGATCATTGGTGAAGTTGCGCATGGAGAAGCTGTCCAGCCATTTCAGCGGGCAGGGCAGAAGCTCGTCACCGCTCCGGTATTGAACTTGGATTCTTCGCGAAAACAGTGGCAACTCCCTGTAATCTTCCCGCAACAAGGCCGCAATTGGCGGAACAAGAGCCTTAAATAGACACAAATGGATTGGAAACTATCCGACTTTCGTGGCCGAAACCGGCGTTCGTTCAGCCCTCCCGAGCAATTCTAAACCTGTTTTGCACAGTACATGTCCTTGAGTAACGAGCAGAAATCGATCCGCAGGAGCATTCTAAGAATCGAAAGTAGTAGAAATAGTGATTAGGAGTCACATGCTGGGCCGAACCAATCCTTCCCCAAATGATCTGAAACGGCGTCTGGCTACCATCGCCGAAGAACTGATCAATTTGCATCGTGATCTCTACTGGCTGGCCGAGGGCAACGATCTGGTTGCACAGGAAGAGAGCCTGGGAGATCTGAGCATTGAGCAGGTCATGGCTTTGAAACTAGCCGTAGACAACGTGCGTGAACTGCTCTGGAAATATGTTGACGCCGTAGCGAAAGTAGAGCCGGAGCGCGTGCATGAGGCGCTGGAAACTCACCGTCTGCGGCGGGTCACGCAATTGCTGGAATTGCTGCGTGAGCGGCTGGGCCGCTATCCCGAGGGCCAACCGGTTTCATTCTTTGAGCGCATCAGCGCGGCCATCAAGGAAAAGCTGGGAGGCACCAGCAGCAAGGCGGCGTAAGGTCATCCGGTTCAGCGGATCATCGGCCCGGGGAGACGTTCGTTTTTGCCTCACGCTTCCGGCCTGCTCACACATCCTAAGTTACGTTTGTGATGCTATCTAAGCACTAAACTGTAAATGCGGAACTCCGAATCCGGTAAAATGTGACAGGCCCCGGGATCTTGGGGCCTTTCTCGCCAATTGGATAGAAAAACACGGGAATTGGAAGCTGCTGTTCAGCAGAATTGGTCGTCTAAGAATCATGGCTGTCTGACCGGCCGGAACAGTCCGGAGGGGAGAACAAGTTTTCATGAAGCTCTTCATGAATCGCTTACTTTGGTTGATTGCCGGCATGGGAACCATGCTGCTGGCTTCCTGCGACACGCGCGAGGCAAAGAAGACAACCATTCCCTCTCCCCAGGCGATTGCCCCGACCATCCAGCATCCGCCTCCTGCACCGGTTCCTCCACCAGCGCAGGCACAGACTCCTGAACCTCCTAAACCGGATCCGGTAGTTGGCTTGATCGCCGAGGCGGAAAAGGCCTACCAAACCGGTCTCGCTGACTATACCGCCGGACATCTGGACGCAGCCAAGCAGGATTTCAATCATGCCGTGGACATCCTGATGCAGGGCTCCGTCGACGTGAAATCAGACGACCGCCTGCAGCAGGAATTCGACAAGATCACGGAAGAGATTCACAAACTGGAGATGCAGGCATTCAAGGCGGGTGATGGTTTTACCGAACAACAATCTGAACCGGCGCCGATTGATGAAGCCAATGCACTCACCTTTCCGCCGGACATGAAGGTAACGGCCAAGGCGGAAGCTGAACTGAAGACCACGCAGTCAGATTTGCCGCTGATGATCAATGATTCTGTGGCCGGGTACATCAACTACTACTCGACCAAAGGCAGAGGCACGTTTCAACGCGCGCTGGCGCGTTCCGGACGGTATCGCGAGATGATCACGCGCATCTTCAAGGAAGAAGGCGTGCCGCAAGATCTGATTTACCTGGCGCAGGCAGAGTCCGGATTTATTCCTGTGGCGCTTTCGCGGGCGGGTGCGCGCGGAATGTGGCAATTCATGGCAAGCCGCGCATCGGGATACGGACTGGAACGCAACTGGTGGGTCGATGATCGTCAGGATCCTGAAAAAGCAACGCGGGCTGCGGCACGGCACCTGAAAGACCTGTATCAGGAGTTTGGCGACTGGTACCTGGCCATGGCGGCGTATAACTCCGGTCCAGGGAACGTACAGCAGGCGGTAAAGCGCACCGGCTATGCGGATTTCTGGGAGCTGTACAAGCGCGACGTCCTGCCGCAGGAAACCAAGAACTACGTCCCCATCATTCTGGCCATGACGATCCTATCGAAGAATCCGGCGCAGTACGGATTGGACGATGTATCGCCCGATCCTGCGGAAAAGTATGACGTCGTCACAGTGGATTATCCCGTGGACCTGCGGCTGGTGGCTGAATGTGTGGACGCTCCGGTGGAACGGCTGGCTGACTTGAATCCCAGCCTGCTACGCCGCACCACTCCCAAAGACGAGCGTTTCGAGCTGCGCCTTCCGGAAGGAACAAAGGAAAAATACGAAGCTGGAATCGCTGCTATCCCCAAAGATAAGCGCGTTCTCTGGCGCTATCACAAAGTTGAATCGGCGGACACGCTGGCTTCGGTGGCGAGAAAGTATCACACCACGGAACGGGCAATCGCTTCTGCCAACGGCCTGGATGGCCAGCCGTTACTCGTAGACTCAAAGTTGATCATCCCGATGACAGGACCTGTTCCCAGTGAGGGTACGGTTTCTTACTCCAAACGCCCCACCCGCTACAAGGTGCGTAAAGGAGACACAGTGCTTTCCGTGGCGGACGATTTCGGGGTGCCGCCCGACAAGCTGCGTCGCTGGAACCGCTTGAAAGGAAACCAGTTACGACGAGGGCGGCTGCTGGTGATTTATAAGCCGCTGGCTCCAGGCCAGGTAGAGCGGGCCTCAATCCATCACAAACGCAGCCACAAGACTGCAAAAGCGCATGCCGGAAAGCCGGGCAAAACCGGCGGGAAAGCGCAGTCGGCGGCGCCTGCATCCAAAACCACCCTGAGCGCGCGCAGTCACTGACTTGATTTATTAGCCTGACAATTGCACACTTGAACACGCGGATTTGACACGCAATTCGTATCAGTTGCTATAATCCGCGCCGGTTGTTTTTTCTGTTGCTGTTGCAGTGAACTCGGGCCTAATTCTGGAGGAAACATGAGCTTTTACGACGAGACCCTCTACGCACGACATGAGGACGACGAGGACGACTACGGCGACATTGGCGGTTACAGCGGCGGGGCCGCCGAAGAAGATTATGAAGAAGAAGAGGAAGAATCCATTGGCGCTGAAGGCGGCGGTGAAGAGCACGAAGGTGGCGGCGAGAGTGGAGGAGCGGTAATTCCTCCGGCTGTCGCGCCCCCGCCCCCAACCAAAACGAAGCCAAAACCCAAGCCAAAGCCAAAACCGAGACCAAAGCCGAAACCAAAGCCGAAACCAAAGCCGAAACCAAAGCCAAAACCCAAGCCAAAACCGAAACCGAAGAAAGGTGGCGGCAAGAAAAAAGGCGGCGCCAAGAAAGGCGGCGCGAAAAAGAAGGGCGGCGGCAGAAAGAAGCGCCACTAAGAAGGAGTTTTCAATCCAACAGAGCCGCGGAGCAATCCGCGGCTTTTGTTGTTTTATGCGTAAATTCCGCGCACCGTTATGGTGTGGGCGACGCGCTGGATTGCCAGCATATAAGCCGCTATGCGGTTGTTGACCTGGTGCGTTTCGGAGAACTGCACTACTTCTTCAAAAGACGACCGGAGAATAAACTCCAACTGCTCGTTGACAACTTCTTCCTTCCAGAAGAAGCCCTGACGGTCCTGCACCCATTCGAAATAAGAAGCAGTGACGCCGCCGGCGTTGGCGAGGATATCGGGAATGATAAAGACTTTCTTTTCGGCCAGAATCTCATCGGCGGCAGCGGTGGTGGGGCCGTTCGCGCCCTCGCACACGATTCGGGCTTTCACGTCATATGCATTCTGGCTGGTAATCACGTTTTCAACTGCTGCCGGGATCAGGATTTCGCAATCGGTGATGAGCAAGCGGCTCGATTCGGCCGGCTCAGCGCCGGAAAATCCTACGATGGTGCGATTGCGATCTCTGTGTTCGAGCAGCTTGTCAATATCGATGCCCTGGGCGTTGTAGAGTCCGCCATCGCGCTCGGCAATCCCGATAATCTTGTAGCCCTCGTCTGCCATGAGCTTGGCGGCATTGGACCCCACGTTGCCAAATCCCTGAATGATCACGCGGGTGGTTTCACGATTCATGCCAAGTTTTTTCAGGGCCTCATCACACACGATCATCACGCCGCGTCCGGTGGCTTCGCGTCGCCCGCGAGATCCACCAATATTGATTGGCTTGCCGGTAACGACGGCAGTGACAGTCTGCCGCAGGTGCATGGAATAGGTGTCCATCATCCATGCCATGGTCTGTTCATTGGTATTCACGTCCGGCGCGGGAACATCTTTTTCCGGGCCTAGGAATTCGATTAATTCGGCGGTATAGCGGCGGGTAAGTTTTTCCAGCTCCGCGGTGCTCAGTTTCTTGGGATCGACAATGATTCCGCCCTTCGCGCCGCCAAAAGGGATGTTCACGACGGCGCATTTCCACGTCATCCAACTGGCCAGGGCGCGTACTTCGTCCAGTGTGACGTCCGGCGAGTAGCGCACGCCGCCTTTGGCCGGGCCGCGTGCGATGGAGTGCTGCACGCGAAAGCCGGTGAAAACTTCAAGCCGGCCATCGTCCATGGAAACGGGGATGTGGACAATAATTTCCCGGCTGGGCGACTGTAAGATTTTCCAAAGACCTTCGTCGAGGTTGAGTTTTTGGGCGGCAAAATTGAATCGGGCCGTCTGAGCTTCCCAGGGATTGAGCTCATGCTCAAGCGATACAGTTTTCATTGAGTCTCCACAGCGATTAAGCGCAATTGAAAAGTATAGATAGCTGAGAAGGCAGTAAGCAAGGTGACTCATGAGAGCAGTTGGCAAATTGGCTATTGGCTATTGGCTTTTGGCTCTTAACTTTTGGCTTTCAAAATGAGCACGCAGGCATAAGGCTCGCCGCTTCCCTGATTCCTAGATTTGACATTTTGGTAAAGGCGTCTTCAGATTGTTTAGTCATGACACAAGAAGAAAAAGCGCAGCGGTTGCTGGCGCTGCATCATGGAGAAGACCCGCTGGTGCTGATTAATGCGTGGGACGCAGCCAGCGCCTGCATCGTTGAACAAGCCGGGTTTCCCGCTATCGCCAGCAGCAGCGCTGCGGTAGCGAATGCTCTGGGCTATCCCGACGGCCAGAAAATTCCGTGGCAGGAAATGCTGGCCGCCATCACGAGAATTGCTTCTGCCGTAAAGGTCCCGGTTACTGCCGACATTGAAGCCGGATTTGCGGACACGCCGGAAGAACTCGAGAAAAGAATGGAAAGTGTGATTGAGGCGGGCGCGGTTGGCGTCAATCTGGAAGATGCGCTGCCTGGACATGGAGACCGCGGGCCGCTGTATTCATTGCCTGACCAGTTGGCGCGCATTCAGTCAACGCGCAAAGCAGGCAACAAGCGCGGGATTCACCTGGTCATCAATGCGCGAACGGATGCCTACTGGCAGGCAGGCGTAACGCCGGAAGAAGCGCTGCGCAATACCCTGGAGCGCGGAAAACCTTATTTGAAAGCCGGCGGCGACTGCATCTTTGTTCCGGGCCTGCGCGATCCCGCGCACATACGGACCGTGGTCGGCGAGCTCAATGCCCCCGTCAACATTCTGGCGACTACGGGCGCGCCCTCAATTCCCGAATTGAAACAGCTTGGAGTGAAACGCGTCAGCTATGGTTCCGGGCCGATGCGTGCCGCGATGGGCCTGCTGCGCCGCATTGCCCGCGAAGCGCAAACATCCGGGACGTATACGGCATTGCTGGAGGGGGCGGTGCCATATCCGCAGATGAACGCGTTGTTTGAAAAGTAGCACTCTCAATTCAGCACTCATTCAGCCCTTTAGCCCCGGGCAAGCCGCAGCCGAGGGCGGCTGCGCTCCACACTTTGTTATGGGGATCACCCAATCTTACAGCTTGATTTCAAGGCCTTCGGCGGCGGCGCGCACTTTGGGATAGTATTCGCCGGCTTTGGCGACGATCGAGTCGATGCATTGATCGGAATGGTCGGGATCGTGGTGGAAGAGGACCAACTCTTTGGCGCCGCTTTCCATAACAATGTTGACTGCTTCGCGCCAGTGGCTGTGTCCCCAGCCATGCTTGCCGGCTTCGTATTCCTCGGGGAGGTATTGCGCGTCGTAAATAAGCAGGTCTGCGCCTTCGGCCAGTTTGCGAACGTTCTTATCGAAGACCGGATGCCCAGGCTCATTGTCAGTGGCGTAAACCAGCGCTTTCCCTGCAGCTTCCAGGCGGAACCCAAGGCAGCCCTGAGGATGATTGAGCGACATGCAGCGGACTGTGCAGCCTTCGAAGGGGGTAAGGCCTTCCTCAATGCCGTAGAAATGGCGCCGCGCAGCCATTTCATTCATGTTGACCGGAAAATAGGGATCGGACATCTGCTCTTCAATCGCCCGCTGCAATCCGCGAGTGCGGTTGGAAGAATGGAAATGAAAGTAGCTTCCATGATTGGCATACAGCGGCGCAAAAAACGGGATGCCCTGAATGTGGTCCCAATGGAAATGGGAGAGGAAAATGTGTGCCGAAATGGGATTGCCATTGTTTTCCTGGACAAGCTGTTTACCCAGATTGCGGAAACCGGTGCCGCAGTCGAAGACGTAGAGGCGCCCGTCGAGGCGCACTTCAACGCAGGAGGTATTGCCTCCATAGCGCAAATTCTCCGCCTGGGGTGTAGGCGTTGAGCCGCGCACGCCCCAGAATCTGATCAGCATTCTTGTTCACCAAAGGCTTATCACCTGTTGGGTAGGTGATGCCAAATCTTTCAGCGCGTTTCCAATGGCACGTTGGAGACGCTCTTTCAACCTTCGAGGGGGACGATTGTTGAAATTTTCTTGCAGTATAGACTAACCAAGGCCTGTCGAGTCAATGTCCTGTAGCGCAGTAGTACCTGACCCTTCACTATCCGGCGGAGGTACTAAAGGCCAGAGGCCGATTTGGCAAGTGGGGAAATTTGGTAATCGAATTACCTGAAAACCGAGTGACATGAGCTATATCCGCTTTCCGTTGGCTGTTCCCGAATAACTTGTTTCCTGTAACCTGTTTACTCATGCTTTTCCCTGACTTCAACGAATTCTGCCGGCTGGCGCAGGATGCGACGCTGGTGCCGGTGGCAAAAACCGTGGCTGCCGATCTGCGGACCCCGGTCTCAGCCTTCCTGAATATCGCTGCCGATGAACCGAATGCCTTTCTGCTCGAGTCGGTGGAAGGTGGGGAAAAAATCGGGAGATACACGTTTCTGGGGGCGCGTCCTTACATGATTTTGCGGGCGCAGGGAACTCACATCACGATCGAGCGCAGCGGCAGGAAGGAGCGAATTGAAGGCAGCATTTTCAAGACCCTGGACCGCCTGTTGCACGAGCATAAGCTCGCTTCCGTGCCCGGGCTGCCGCCGTTCATGGCCGGCGCAGTGGGCTTTCTGGCGCATGATGCGGTGCGGCAACTGGAACGGCTGCCATCCCTGGCCAAAGATGATCTGAAGCTTCCGGACGCAGTGCTGATGTTCTTCAATCGCCTGCTGGCATTCGACCACGTGCGCCATGAGATTTACATCATTGCGGCGGCGGACGTGCGACAACAACCACCAGAAAAAGCCTATCAGCAGGCGCTGAAGGACATATCCCACATCGAGAAACAACTGGCCGCCCCGCTGGAGAAGAAATTTCTCCGTCCAGCAAAACCGGTTGGCGGCAAATTGAAAATCGCGATTTCCGTGGCTAAGCAGCGATTCCTACAGACCGTGGATAAGATCAAAGACTACATCGTGGCCGGTGACGTTTTTCAAACCGTACCTTCGTTGCGCCTCGAGTTCAAGCCGGGAGTGCCGCCACTGGACATTTACCGCGCGTTGCGTCGGGTGAATCCTTCGCCCTACATGTATTTTCTGCGTATGGGTCGAGACATGACCATTTTGGGCTCGTCGCCGGAGATGCTGGTGCGGGTCACGCAACACCGGCTGGAGTATCGTCCCATTGCGGGAACCCGCAAGCGGGGAAAGGACGAAGCTGAAGATGTGCGGCTGGAGCAGGAGCTACGCACCGACGAAAAAGAGCGCGCTGAACACGTAATGCTGGTGGACCTGGGGCGCAACGATGTGGGCCGGGTGAGCGAGTTTGGGTCGGTAAAGGTTTCCAATCTTATGTTTGTAGAGCGCTACTCGCATGTGATGCACCTGGTGTCCTCGGTAGAAGGGACCTTGCGGCCGGAATTGAGCGCTGTGGACGCTCTGGCGGCATGTTTTCCCGCGGGCACGCTGACCGGCGCGCCCAAAGTTCGGGCGATGGAGATTCTGGAGGAAGTTGAGCCGGTGCGCAGAGGCATCTATGGCGGATCAGTGCTCTACGCCGATTTTGCCGGAAACCTGGATTCATGTATCGCCATCCGCACCATGCTGGTGCAAGGGAAAAAGGCCTACGTCCAGGCAGGCGCAGGAATTGTTGCTGATTCGGTTCCTGAAAACGAATACGAAGAGTGTCTGAATAAGGCGCAGGCGCTGGTGCGGGCGGTGGAGCTGGCGAGAAGAAGCGCTTAAGACCTTCAAAACAGTGTAGCGAAGCCACAACCAAACCAAAATTGCACCATCCTTCGGTTGCGGTCGCCTATAGCGGCCTCACCTCGAGGACAGGCTACACGGCACGGAGGCACGGAGAAAACGATTGGGAAAAAGCCAAAGGCAACAGCAAAAGCAAAAACCACGGAGTCGAGGCGGAGAGGTTGCGAGGAAAAACTGAGAAGATAAACTCACTGATCAACCATCAACCTGGTATCGATTGGAATATGAGAAAAGCCATCGCTTTTGCGCTTTTCGCGCTTTTGCTGACTTCGATGGCCGATGCTACCGGTCTGCCCTGCCCGGTGATTCTAGTGAGCGGAGCGGGCGAGGCCGATGCCTTCACCATCACGTTCATGAATCGCGGCAAACTGCCGATCCGGCGGATCGAATTCAACTGCGGCCCCGCGCGCGGCAAGGTCAGGAAAGCCGACCAAAATCACTGCATTGAGCGGAACGCCGACTTTTTACCAGGCAACCAATTCACCGTGCGATACACCTATCCCGGCGGTAAACCGTCAACGATGATCGTTTCGCTGCGGAGCATCACTTTGGGTGATGGACACGAGTGGAAACCTACGAAGGCGTACAACTGCCGGACGTTGCGGATACAAGCAAAGAAATAAAGGGGAGCGGCGGAAGACGCCGCTCCTGGCAAGATTAACTAAGCGGCCTGCATCGCTTTCTTGATTCGTATCTCCATCTCCTGCGGTGAAACATCTTCCACGTGCGTGGCGACGCCCCAGAGATGCCCGAATGGGTCCTGGATGAAGCCGGAGCGGTCTCCATAGAACTGATTCTGCACCGGCTTGAGAATCTTTGCGCCCTCGGCGGCTGCGCGTTCCACGACGCGGTCGACATCTGGAATGTATAGATAGAGGCTCACCGGGCTGGCGCCGATGCTGGCAGCACTCGCGTGTCCCTGGCCCATGCTGGGATTTTCGTCGGCCAGCATGATGCGCGCATTGCCGATCTGCAGCTCGGCATGGCCCACTTTGCCGTTGGGCGCGTCCATGCGAAAGAGTTCAGTAGCACCGAAAACTTTTTTGTAATATTGGATGGCCTTGCCCGCATCCTTAACGATCAAGTAAGGCGTTACGGAAGTGTACCCCTGCGGAATATACGACACTTGACTCATTATCATCTCTCCTTGTGAATTTGACTGGGGAAGCTGGATGTCAATCCGGCTTCATGAGTAAAACGAACGAAGGGCAGCAAAATCGACAATTCATTCGCTGCGCGAGTTAATGATTATTTCTGCTGCGAAATGCAGGCTAAGAAGGTTGTGGTTGCAGAGTACGCAATCCATGCTGCGCAACCTCTGCATAACTCTATAAGAACACAAGACGTGAGCTGGCTCAACAGAAGCATTTAGTACTTAGTAGTGGCACTCAGGAAAGTCAAAGCCCAAGAACGGAACCGAGTGCCCTGTTCGCTGTAACCTGTCACCTGTACCCTACTCGACCGTGTATTCCACTTTCACATCCGGGGTCGCGACCGCGACCGAGCCGTAGAGCGGTCACCTGCCCTTGAATGCCTCAACCAACTGTTTGGCTTGAGGATCGCTGATGCCGCTCATGCGAAATTCCACGCGCACGGAATTGAAAAGCGTTACGTCGGGGCGCACAGGTTTGGAGCGGTCCATGACGCCGTGAATTCTAACGGCGATGGTTTGCAGTGGGGTGTTGGCGGATTTTGCCAGCACCTGAACCAACTCGACGCCGCAGGCAGCCACTCCGGCAAGGAAGATCTCTGCGGGAGTTACCTCTTCACCCGGGCAGCCGTTCTGCAGAGGGCCGTCAACAATAAAATGATGGTTGCGGGCGGTGCACAACACACGCCCAAAAACTTGAGTGGAATTGGCTCGTGCTTCGTATTCGCGTATGTCTGCTGGGGGCATTGTTGTTTCCTCTACGAAAGGGATATCACTCGTTCGGGCGGTTTGCAAGAATCTCATCCGCCACCTTCACGGCCTCCACTGCCGCTTTGACATCGTGCATGCGCACAATGTGGGCGCCCTGGAGCACCGATGCAGTGACGGTGGCCAGCGTGCCGTAGAGACGTTGCTCGGGCGGCGCGTCTTTACCCCTGCGGGCCAGCGTGCGCCCGATGAATGATTTGCGGGAAGTCCCCGAGAGCAACGGGAAACCAAGCTCATGCAAATTTCCCATTTGTGCCAGCAACGGATAGTTGCCTTCAAATTTCTTCCCAAATCCGAACCCGGGATCGATCACGATTCGGCTTTTCTCGATTCCATTGGCCATGGCGGCTTTTGTCCACTCCAGCAAATCCGCTTTCACTTCCGCAACAATATCCGGCGATGGCGGCAGCGTCCGCCATTCCTCCGGCCGGCCCCGGCTGTGCATGAGCACCACGCCACATTTCAGTTCAGCCACGGTCCTGGGCATCTGGGTATCCCAGCGCAAGGCGCTCACGTCGTTCGCGATCTCCACGCCAGCGCTGACTGAAGCCCGGGCAACGTCAGATTTGTAAGTATCAACCGACAGCACAGATTCAGGACGCTCGCGCAGCACATCTTCAATCACCGGCATGATGCGGCGCAATTCTTCCTTCGCCGGCACGCCCGATTCTGCCACCGCAACTCCAGGCCGCGTGGATTCGCCTCCGATATCTACAATGTCTGCGCCATCCTCGAACATCTGGAGCGCGTGGCCGACCGCGTGGTCGTGGGAGAGAAACCTTGCGCCGTCGAAAAAAGAATCTGGCGTAAGGTTCAGGATTCCCATAACCAGGGTGCGCGCGCCCAGTTCCAACCTGTGAGTGCGCAGCTCCCACGTGTACCGCGGCCTGTGCATAGCGCCGATTGTATAATCTGGCCAAAGCCCATGCGCCAACTACAACGGCTCTGCGCGCTCCTGCTGGTCTTTTCTTACGCCCTGACGGTGCAGGCGGCGCCGCGCAAACGCGCGGTCAAAAGCAAAGGCGGTCTGAATGCGCAAATTGAGGCAATCATCCAGCAGCCGCAACTGGCCAGCGCGGAATGGGGCATTGACGTGCTGGACCTTCAGACCGGCAAGGCCATCTACTCTCTCAATCCTGATCATCTTTTTTTGCCGGCATCGAACGTGAAACTCCTTACCACTGCCGCGGCGCTCGCCCTGGCGGGACCGGATTACCGCTTCCACACGACGGTTGAAACCACGGGCAAGCTGGGCAGCGACGGCCGGTTGCTGGGAGACCTGGTGATCGTCGGGCGCGGCGATGCAAACATTTCCGGGCGTGTCCTGCCGTATCAGCTCAAAACCGAACGCGTCTCGCCGCCCACGCAGGCGCTCGAAGAACTGGCGGACCAGATTGTGAGCAAAGGCATTAAGGTCGTCGAAGGAGATATTGTCGGGGACGACACTTTCTATTCCGCCCAGCGCTACGGTGAAGGCTGGGCCTACGATGACCTGCAATGGCTGGATGGCGCCCCGGTTTCAGCTCTCACCTTCAATGACAATGTGGTGTTCATCAGGATTCATCCCGGAGTGCAGGTGGGCGATAAAGCATTGGTGGCTCCAGATCCGGATACAACTTATTACCAG
>DATDNH010000057.1:0-6513 GCA_036518395.1 Candidatus Angelobacter sp.
CGACGAAAGAGAGTGAGCACGCCAATCCACAAGACGAAGGCGATCACAATCCCCGGGAGAAGAATTAATGCCAGCCCCGTGGCAAGCTCCTGTGGATCGAGTTGTCCTTTATGGTTGATGTAGTAGTCACCAACCTTCACCGCAACCTGTCCCAGCGCCGTGAGGTTCTGCCAGAACTCCGGTGGAAGAGGAGAAAAATAATTGATGATTTCTGCAACGATGATCGTGACCGCGTAAAACAACGGGGTGAGCGCCAGCGTGAGGGGAATGCCCATCAGCAGCGCAGCCACGAAGCACAGAAAAGACATGCGCCAGGTGGCGCGGCGGTTTCTCTTTTGCGCCTTGTAGAAAGTCTCCGGCTGCGCGATTACGAAACGTTGCCGGGGGATGGCTGCATCGGAAGGCTGGCCCATTGTGCGGTGAGATTAACACCAGGAACCGGCACTCAGCAATCACCAGTTGGCATGCCGGCTGCTTTATTTGGTTGTTGCACGGAAGTTTCCGGTTCTGATGCGCTCACTTTTCATCTCTTCGCGCCCACAGAAGTAGACCCAGGACCGCATTTTGCTGCTTCCTGCCCAGACGTCGACCAGTTTCCGTGTAAACAGTCCTTCGTGGGTAGCTTCCACTCGATCAAGTCTTTTCAACGTCTCAGCCGGCTTCAACAGTTTGTACAGCTCGCCTTGAATGCGCGACCTGGATTCGCTCGGAAATGCTCCCGGCCACGAAACGCCCTTGAGATGAAATAGTTCTCCGCGAATTTTTGCCAGACCGAGAAAATGGGCCTTCTCGGGTGCGAGCTCATGGTGAAGCTTGCCGCCGCGTTTGAGGGTTCCGTAGACGAATAGGAGTGCACTCATCAAAGCAAAATCTACCACGGAGACAGGAGCCACAGAGAATAACAAAGTTAAACATCAAACCAGCGACGCGGAAAAGGTTACAAAGATCGATTCGAGTCATCTTAGAGATATCTTGATCTTGTTTTCTCAGGTGACTTCGTGCCGCCGTGGTGGAAGTACTGCTCAGATTCTCAACTCGACGACAGTCGCTCCCGCCCCACCCTCATTTTGTGAAGGTTCAGTTAATTTCTCCACATGCGGATGCTGCTGCAAAAACTCGCGGATCGCCCTGCGCAGGATGCCCATGCCGCTGCCATGCACGATGCGAACGCGCGGCATGCCCGCCAGAAATGCGCGGTCAACAAATTTTTCTACCTCGCGTGTTGCGCTGTCTACTGTATGACCAATAACGTTGATCTCACTGGGAGTATTCAGGTCATCCTGAAGTGACACAGTTATTCCCTTCGCCCGCGCCGCCGCCACAGGAGAGCTGCCGCCATGGGCCACAACTTCTGCCACATCGTGCCGTGGAACCCTCATCTTCATGGCCCCGACTTCAACTTCAAACGTGTTCTCATCTACCTTGCGTTTAATTACTGCTGTGCGTCCCAGTGACTTGAGCTTGACCGTATCGCCCTCCGTGATGCGCTTCAGTTCGTGCGGGCGCGCATTGGGATCTCCGGCATCGGCCCCGGTCTTGTGCGCCACCACGGAAGCATCGAACTGCTCTTTGAATTCGCGCCGCAGCTTTGCGATCCGGCGCTCGGCTTCCTTTGACAGCTTCTGTGAGGCTGCGCGTTCCTGCACTGCGTTCACTGACTCGCGTACCTGGTATTCAAAGTCGCGCAGCAGTGACTCCATCTTGCGCTCAAACTCGCGCGTCTTTTGCCGCTGCTCCTGCGAACCTTCCGCCTCCAGCCGCTTCAACTCGCGACTCAGATCCTGCTCACGCCGCTGCGTGCTCGCGCGTTCATGCTCCAGGTCCTTCAATTCCGCATGCAGGCGATCGAGAAAATGCGCGACATCCTGGGTTTGAGAACTCAGCCGAGCGCGGGCCGCCTGGACAATTTGCGGATTCATCCCCAACCGCTGCGCGGTGTTGATGCCCGCCGAGGCCCCCGGCACGCCGATGCGCAGCTCATACGTAGGCTGCAAAGTGTTCTCGTCAAAGCCGACGGCGGCGTTCAATGCTCCCGTGATGTTCGCGGCATACACCTTGAGCGCAGTCAGGTGGGTAGCGATGATTGTGAGCGCGCCCGCCTTCAGCAGAAGTTCGGCAATGGCCACGGCCAGCGCCGCTCCCTCCTCGGGATCAGTGGCGGAGCCCAATTCGTCCAGCAGCACCAGGGAGTGCGCAGTAGCGGTGCGGGAGATGAAATCGATATTGATGACGTGCGCCGAAAACGTGGACAGGTTCTGCTCAATGGATTGATAGTCGCCAATATCGGCCAGCACACAATCGAATACCGGAAGGCGGGCGGTGACTGCGGGAACGGGAATTCCGGCTTGAGCGATCAGCGCCAGTAACCCAACAGTTTTCAACGTGACGGTCTTGCCGCCGGTATTCGGGCCACTGATCACAAGCTGGCGATGGGAACGATCGAGCTCAAGAGTGAGCGGAACAACTTTGCCGTCATGCAGGCGCAAGTTATGCTCCAGCAGCGGGTGCCGCGCCTGGCGCAATTCCAGAAAATCCTCCGTCAGCTCCGGCCGAACGCAGGTGTAATCTTCAGCAAACCGCGCTTTGGCGAATTGCAGTTCCAGTTCGGCCAGGACTTCCACGGCCTCGGCGATGGCCGCCGATTCGCTTCCGATTCTGGCCGTCATGTCGGCGAGAATGCGGCGGACCTCCGCCTGCTCTTCCTCCAGCAGCCGCACCAGATCATTGTTTTGCTCAATGGTTTCCAGCGGCTCGATAAAAACTGTCTGTCCGCTCGAGCTGGCGCCATGGACTACTCCGCTTACTTTTCTGCGCTGTTCGGTTTTTACAGGAATGACAAAGCGCTCGCCGCGGATGGTCACCAGCTCTTCCTGCAAAGCGCCGCCTTCCGACAGCCGGCGTAAGTAACCGCGCAGCGACTCCTGAATCAGCCGCTTCTGCTTTTCCACTTCACGGCGTACGCGCGCCAGTTCCGGAGAAGCGCGGTCATCCAGCGTGCCATCAGGTGAGATCTTGTTGCGGAAAAAGCGCAGCAGTGCCGTGAAGTCGGCAATACGCATGGAGAGCTCGCGCGTGCGCTCCCATTTTGCTTTCACAGCTTCTGGCGGGTCGAGCGCGATTTCCCGCCACTCGGCGGCCTTATCTGCCAGCAGAAGAATGTCACGCAGCTCACTGAGTTCCAGTGCTGCGCCTTCAATCCGGGACTTGGCCAGTAATGAGCGCGCGTCGAACAACAGAGAAAAATCAAAACGCCCGCCTGCGGCCCAGTAATGACGGGCCTCCTCGGCAAGCTGCTGCTGCAAATTGATCCAGTCGCGATCGAATGTCGGCGCCAGCGCCTGAATGCGCTGCTTTCCCAGAGGCGAACTCAGGTATCCGGCCAGAAGGGCGCGAAACGGGTCGAATTCCAGCAGCTGCGACGAACTGTGTTTGAGGGGCTCGGGCATTCCTTTGATGGTAGCGCAAAAAACCAGGAGTCAGCACTAAGTAGTCAGCCAAACGGAGCGGCCGTGAAATCGAATCTCCTCGATTTCTCATAGGGTATTGCTGGTAAAATTTCGGCAATGCCTTTTCCTACGACTCGCCTGCGCCGAATGCGCCAATCTGAGCCTTTGCGCTCGATGGTGCGGGAGACCCGGCTTACCCCGAAAAATTTCATCTACCCGCTTTTCGTTTGTCCAGGGGAAGGCATCCGCAAGGAAATTTCGTCGATGCCCGGTGTCTACAACCTCTCCGTAGACGAAGCGGTGAAGGAAGCAAAAGAAAGTAAGTCTTTTGGTCTCGGCGGAATCATCCTTTTTGGGCTGCCGGAAACGAAAGATGAAATCGCCACCGGGGCCTGGGCTGACGATGGAATTGTTCAGCGGGCCACACGCGCTATCAAGCAGGAAGTGCGTGACCTGGTGGTGATTGGCGACGTCTGCCTCTGCGAATACATGTCGCACGGACATTGCGGAGTGGTGCAAAAAAAGAAGCAGACCGCCGGCGCGGGATCATTGGCGCAGCAGGGCAGCGGCGCGGCTGCAAAGCCTGCGATTGATCCCGAATATGAGATCCTGAACGATCCCACTCTGGAAATACTGGCCAAGACTGCGGTATCGCTGGCCAAAGCCGGAATCGACATCATTGCTCCTTCTGACATGATGGACGGGCGCGTAGGCGCGATCCGCAAAGGACTCGACCAGGCAGGATTGGCCAACACGCCCATCCTTTCTTACGCGGCCAAGTTTGCTTCAGGCTTTTATGGGCCATTCCGCGAAGCCGCCGATTCCGCTCCGCAGTTTGGCGATCGCCGCTCCTACCAGATGGATGGCGCGAACCTACGCGAAGCCATGCGCGAGATCGAACTGGACATCGAGGAAGGCGCAGACATGATCATGGTCAAGCCCGCTATGCCTTATCTGGACGTGATTGCCGAGGCGCGTCGCCGCTTTGATCTGCCGATCGCTGCCTATCAGGTATCCGGCGAATACGCCATGCTGCAAGCCGCCATCCGCAATGGATGGCTGGATCGTGATCGCGTCATGCTGGAATCGCTGACCTCCATCCGCAGGGCGGGCGCGCAGTTGATTCTGACTTATTTTGCCAAGGACGCCGCCAAACTATTGTGATCTTCTCGTCCCGACGGTGGGCTCAGTAATTCCGCGCCATCTGGCACCGCTTCTCGCTTCTAACTGCATCTCATTGCCCCTTGGAATCTTTAGTCAGTGTTGTTGTATCTAATGAGCGGGTCGCTCGGGCCGTCATTTACAATCAATTGTTTTGCCTGACGTGATCTTTACTGCAAGGGGAGCGCTACTGTGCCGGATATAACTTACGACGTTGCCATCCTGGGCGCCGGGCCTGGTGGATACACTTCCGCCATTCGCGCCGGCCAGCTTGGCCTGAAGGTCTGCCTGATTGAGAAAGATGAACGCTTGGGTGGTACCTGCCTTCAGGTTGGCTGCATTCCCACAAAGGCCCTCCTCTTCAACGCCGAAGTGTATGACCACCTCAAAGCAGCGCAGGAATATGGGATTGATGGCGTGACCGATCCGCGGTTGAACTGGAAAACCATTCAGGATAGAAAAAACAAAATCGTCACCAAGCACACCAAAGGCCTGGATTTCCTGATGAGGAAAAATAAAGTCACCGTGGTGCATGGTTTTGCCCGGCTGACCGGCCCGGCCACGAATGGCATTCATACCGTGGAAGTCTCTACCGAAGCAGGCAGCAGTCAAATCAAAACAAAAAACATCATTCTGGCCACAGGGTCCTTTGCCCGCATGCTGCCGGGACTCAGCCCCGATGACCGCATCCTGACCAACATTGAGGTGCTGAGCCTTTCTGCGATTCCCAAGTCGATGGTCATCATTGGCTGTGGAGCCGTGGGGGTGGAGTTTGCGTCGATTTACAAGTCATTTGGCGCTGAGGTCACTCTGATCGAAGTGCTTCCACGACTGGTTTCTGTGGAAGATGAAGATGTTTCCAAAGAACTGCTGCGCTCCTTCAAGAAAAAAGGAATCACCTGCTTTCTCGGCACCAAAGTTGACAAGGTACAGAAGAATAAGAATGGCGTGACCGTAACGTTTACACCCGAAGGTGAGAAACAGCAGAAAATCGACGCGGAAAAAGTATTGATTGCGGTGGGCCGCGGCCCCAACACCGAGAAGATTGGCCTGGAAAAATTTCCTAATATCAAGACCGAGCGCGGCTACGTTCACGTCAATGAATGGATGGAGACCGGAGAAAAAGGCATCTATGCCATCGGCGACATTGTTGCCGGCCTGCCGCAACTCGCTCATGTTGCCAGCATGTGCGGCATCGTCGTGGTCAGCAGGATTGCCGGCAAGCATGCCAAACCAGTCAACAAAAACCATATCCCTGGCTGTACCTACTGCGAACCGCAGATCGGCAGCGTGGGATTGACCGAGGCCAAAGCGAGAGAAGCCGGATACCAGGTCAAGGTCGGGAAATTCCCGTTTACCGCAAATTCCAAGGCCAGCATCATGAACGCGCATGAGGGCTTCATCAAAGTGGTCTCCGACGCAAAATTCGGCGAAATTCTGGGTGTTCACATCATCGGCCCAGTGGCAACAGAGATCATTGCTGAAGCTGTGACTGCGATGGAACTTGAAGCCACGGTCGAAGACATGATGTTTACTATCCACGCGCATCCCACAGTCGCTGAAGGTTTGCTCGATGGATTCAGCGCGGTTGAGGGTGAAGCGATTAATATCTGAGCAGTCAACACTCAGTAATCAGCATTCAGCCAGAGAGACATTCTCCAGAAGCACTGCCTTGCCTCGTTAGTGAAGCCGCAGGAAACCTCAACTTGCCGTCACACCTCTCACTTCCATGAGGTGCATGATGCCTATCGATCCTGTTTGCAAGATGCACGTTGATATTCCTACAGCCGCCGCCAGCCAGGACTACCACTCCGAAGTGGTTTACTTCTGTTCCCTCGATTGCAAGAAGGAATTTGAAAAAGATCCGGAGAAGTACATGCGCGGCATGAGCGATGAAGACCTGATC
>DATDNH010000058.1:0-14517 GCA_036518395.1 Candidatus Angelobacter sp.
GGCTGAAATAAATAGCTGCCTTTTACCCGTGTGCTGATCGATTCGGCAACTTTGAGAAATGCCTGAGCGGCGTGGGAAAGCTGGGCGCCTTTGCGATACACGATCCGCAACTGGCGCTCCAGTTTGAGCTCTTTTACGGGAATGGAAACAAGTTCGCCGCGCTGCAGTTCGGGTTCGACTGCCAGGCCGGGAACCAGTGCCACGCCGTTGCCGGCGGCGACAAAGCGTTTGATGGACTCAATCGTGGGCATCTCCACGCCGATATTCAGCGGTGTCTTGTGGCGCTTGAACGCTTCCAGCACTTTCAGCCGGTAAGGCGAAACCACGTTGTGGGCGATAAAGGATTCGGCGCCGAGCTGGCGTATGCTCACGTCTTTGGCGTCGGCCAACGGATGCCGTGGCGGAACAACAAATGCCAGGTGGTCACGAAATACCACCACTGATTTGAGCAGCGGACTCTCCGGCCTGAAAGACAGCATCCCCAGCTCAACCGTATGGTCCAACACCTGTTCGGGAATGGCGCTGGCCAGCGAACGATGGACGGTGATCTTGATCATGGGACAGAACTGGCGGAATTCTTCCAGCACGCGCAGCAGATAGAGCGAGGTGAACTCATTGGCGGCGATCACCAGCGTGCCACGCTGAAACTGGCGCAGCTCTTCCAGCGAAGCGCGCGCCTCCTGGCGGAGATTGAGAATCCGGTTGGCGTACTCATGCAGAACCTGGCCTGCATCGGTCAACGTGCCGTCCCGGGAAGAGCGGTCGAACAGAGGTTCGCCGATTTCTTCTTCCAGTTTACGCACCATCTGGCTGACGGCAGGTTGCGTGCGGCGCACAACTTTTGCCGCGCCGGAAAAACTGCGCGTCTGTACTATCGCGAGAAACGTTTCCAGTTGAAAAAAGTCCATTTGAAGAATCGCCGTGATCTGCACGTGATCCCGCGTGATCGGAACCTTTCTATCCTTTCCTTGGCCGAATGCTGAGTGCTGATTGCTGAAATGTTTGGCGAATGCAAAACAAAGCACCCACTGTGACAGCCACCACTTATACAATAAGCGAAACTTATGATACCAAAAAGAATTATAAATTTGACTTATTGTTTAAGGGAGACGGAAACTGTAACTTCCAGACAGTGTCAGGAGGGAACGCATGGAACGGCAAGAGATCGCGATTTTTGACACCAGCTTGCGGGATGGCGAACAGGCTCCTGGTTGCAGCATGGGAGTAAAAGACAAGCTGCGCCTGGCATGGCAGCTTGAGCGCCTCGGCGTGGACATCATCGAGGCAGGTTTCCCGATTGCTTCTGACAATGAACTGGAATCGGTGCGGCTCATTGCCAATGAGGTGCATCGTCCTACCATTGCCGGGCTGGCGCGCGCCAGCAAGCAGGACATCGAACATGCGTGGATTGCGCTGCAACACGCGAAACGCCCGCGAATCCACACTTTTCTGGCGACCTCCGACCTGCACCTGCAATACAAATTGAAGATCACGCGGCAGCAGGCGCTTGATCAGACCTACGAATCTGTTGCCTATGCCCGGACACTTTGTGATGACGTTGAGTTCTCACCCGAAGATGCCACGCGATCAGACGTGGATTTCCTGTGCAAGGTGCTGGAAGCGGCGGTGAACGCCGGGGCAACGGTGCTGAATATTCCTGATACGGTGGGCTATGCCGTCCCCGATGAATTCGGCGGCCTGATCCGCACCATCCGGCAGCGGGTACCGGGAATCGAGAAAGTAACCATCTCCGTGCACTGCCACAACGACCTGGGATTGGCGGTGGCGAACAGCCTGGCAGCGCTTTATGAAGGAGCGCGGCAGGTGGAGTGCACCATCAACGGCATCGGCGAACGCGCGGGCAACGCCTCGCTGGAAGAGATTGTGATGCTGCTGTCAGTTCGACAGACACGCCTGCCTTTCGCCACGGCCATCAACACCGCGCAGATCTACCCCACCAGTTGCCTGCTGGCGGAGATCATTGGTTTCTCGCCGCAGCCCAACAAAGCGATCGTCGGGCGCAATGCCTTCGCGCATGAAGCGGGCATCCACCAGCACGGAGTGATCAGCAACCCGTTGTGCTACGAGATCATGACGCCCGAATCGGTTGGCGTGCCGGGAAACAATCTCGTGCTGGGCAAGCATTCGGGACGCCACGCCCTGGCGCGGCGGCTCTCTGAGCTTGGCCACCAGTCATCCGGCTCTGAGCTGGATGCGCTGTACAGGCGTTTCGTGAAGCTGGCGGAAAGCAAAAAGAAGATTTATGACCAGGACCTGCTCTCATTGCTGCCACAGTCGCGACGCGAAGCAGGGAGAGTCAATATTGCTGACGCCAGGCAAATTTCTTAGACCGCGAATGGCTGTCGCGCAATATTCCACGGTGTAGCCGTTGGTTTGATTTTTCAGTAGCTAGCAGCTAGTAGCTAGCAGCTATGGTTTTTTTATGCGCTTAAAAATAACTGTTCTTCCCGGGGATGGAATTGGGCCCGAGGTCTGTCGTGAGGCCGTGCGCATTCTGCGCGCGCTCAATGCTTTTTACAGTTGTGACTTTGACATCCAGGAAAAGCCGGTGGGCGGGGTGGCCATTCGATCTGCCGGCTCTCCGCTGCCGGACAGCACTCTGGAGGCATGTCTGGAGAGCGATGCGGTCCTGCTGGGCGCCGTCGGTGGACCGGAATTCGATAATCTCAGCCGCGAGCAGCGCCCGGAATCCGGACTGCTTCGCCTGCGATCCGCTCTGGGTGGCTTTGCCAATCTCCGTCCGGCAATCTCGTTCAAGGCCATTGCGGATTGTTCCCCGATCCGCAGTTCACGAGTCGAAGGCGCGGACGTGCTGATTGTGCGCGAGCTTCTCGGAGGCCTGTATTTTGCCGAACCGCGCGGATTTGGCGCGGACCGAGAATCCGCCTACAACACCATGCGCTACTCCGTGGAAGAGATTGAGCGCATCGCCTGTGTTGGGTTCGAGCAGGCGCGTTTGCGGAGAAAGAAAGTCACGTCTGTTGATAAAGCCAACGTGCTCGAGACTTCGCAATTGTGGAGAAAAACCGTCACGGAAGTCGGCAAGGCTTATCCGGACGTGAAGCTGGAGCACATGTACGTGGATGCCTGTGCCATGCACCTGATCACGAACCCGACGCGGTTCGACGTGGTTCTGACCGAGAACCTTTTTGGCGACATTTTGTCGGATGAAGCGGCTGCCATCACCGGTTCGCTGGGCATGCTGGCCTCAGCCACAGTCGGCGGCGACACCAATCTTTACGAACCGGTGCATGGCTCGGCGCCCGATATAGCAGGAAAAGGAATTGCCAATCCGGTCGGCGCGATCGCGTCAGTAGCGATGCTGTTGCGCCACTCTGCCGGGATGCATCATGAAGCGCAGGATCTCGAGATGGCGATTCAACAGGTGCTCAACGCCGGCCATCGCACGGCCGATATTGCAGGAGAGAATGCAAAGCACGTTACCAGCACCCGCGAGATGGGTGAACTGGTAGAGCATGCCTTTGTGGCCATGCTCGACCGGCGGTTTTCTTACCATGCGGTGTGAAAAAAGCAATTAGTAACTGGCAATTAGCAATTAGCAAAAGCAAAACCAACCAAGTACCCAGACGGGCGCTGATTCGCCCGCTATAAAATAGTCACAATGCCGCCGCGCACTTTATTTGAAAAAATCTGGGACAACCATGTTGCCTGTGCCGGGCCGGAAGGCTCGTCGATCATCTACATAGATCTGCATCTGGTTCACGAGGTCACTTCTCCACAGGCGTTTGAGGGTCTGCGCCTGGCGGGGCGAAAGGTCCGCCGCACGGAGCGGACTTTTGCCACGATGGACCACAACATTCCCACCACACGCGAGACCCGCTCGATCATCACCGATGTGCTCGCACGTTCTCAGGTGGAGACGTTGCGCAGGAACTGCCATGAGTTCGGGATCGAGCTGTTCGACCTGGACTCGCCGGATCAGGGGATTGTGCACGTGATTGGTCCCGAATTGGGACTGACGCAACCGGGCATGACCGTGGTCTGCGGCGACAGCCACACCAGCACGCACGGGGCATTCGGCGCCCTGGCATTCGGCATCGGCACATCAGAAGTTGAGCATGTGCTGGCCACGCAATGCCTGGTGCAGAAAAAACCCAAGACCATGCTGGTGAGTTTTTCAGGAGTGCCCGCCGCGGGAGTCACATCTAAGGATTTGATTCTCGGCCTGATTGCACAGATCGGGACTGACGGCGCCGCCGGACACGTGATTGAGTACGCGGGCGAAGCGATCCGAGCATTGTCAATGGAAGCGCGCATGACCATCTGCAACATGAGCATTGAAGCCGGGGCGCGCGCGGGAATGATTGCGCCGGATGAGACAACATTTGCTTATTTGCGCGGCCGGCGCTTTGCCCCCGCCGCAGAGAAATGGGAAGAGGCCCAGAACCGCTGGCGGACGTTGAACACCGATGCCGGCGCGCATTTGGATTCGACAGTAGAGATTAATGCTTCGGCGCTTGCTCCTTATGTGACCTGGGGAACGAATCCAGCGATGGCGGCGCCGGTGACCGGCGCAGTCCCCGATCCTGATCGGGTGGTAAACGATTCTGAGCGCAACGGGATGCTGCGCGCGCTGGAATATATGGCCTTGCGTCCGGGCACGCCGATTGAAGCGATCCGTGTGGATCGCGTCTTTATCGGCTCATGCACCAATGCACGGCTCGAAGACATGCGGGCCGCCGCGAAAGTGATCAAAGGCTACAAGGTTTCGCGGCAGGTGCAGGCGCTGGTTGTGCCCGGCTCGCAGAACGTGAAGCACGCCGCTGAACGCGAAGGCCTTGACAAGATTTTCATCGATGCCGGCTTCGAATGGCGGGAGTCAGGTTGCTCGATGTGCCTGGGCATGAATCCGGACAAACTGAATGCCGGCGAACGGTGCGCTTCCACCAGCAACCGCAATTTCGAGGGACGCCAGGGCGCCGGCGGGCGCACACATCTGGTGAGTCCTGCGATGGCAGCTGCGGCTGCGGTTGCAGGGCATTTTGTCGATGTGAGGAACTGGAATTACAGGGAGTAGCTGACAAGGCGATTTTTAGATTGTTGATTTTGGATTTTTGATTTGCCGTTTACTGTTGCCTATTTACTAAATGCAAAGTTTTAAGAAACATACCGGACTAGTCATCCCGCTCCAGCGCGAGAATGTGGACACCGATCAGATCATTCCCAAACAGTTTCTCAAACGAATTGAGCGAACCGGATACGGAGACTTTCTGTTCAATGATTGGCGTTATCAGCCTGACGGGCAGCCAAAGACGGATTTCATCTTGAACGCTCCGCAATATGCGGGTGCGACCATCATGGTGGCAGGCAAGAATTTTGGCTGCGGCTCCTCGCGCGAGCACGCAGTGTGGGCGCTGCGCGATTACGGCTTTCGCGTGATCCTTGCGCCATCCTTTGCCGATATTTTCACGACTAACTCGGCAAAGAATGGACTTCTCTTGGTGACTCTCAAGCCGGCAGAAATTGCTGCATTGATGTCTCGCGCGGCCACGGGCAATTTCAATCTAACAGTAGATCTGGAGAGCTGTACCGTCTCTAGCGATGGATTCTCCACACAATTCACCATCGATCCCTTCACCCGCACCAGCCTGCTGCTTGGTCTCGATGAAATCGGAATGACCCTGCAGCACGAAGCTGAAATCAGCGCTTACGAAAAAGCTCACCACTGATCCGGCCGAGCGGGACTGATAACGGGATGCCAAAATGAAAAGGCCCCGCAGGTGCGGGGCCTTTCCCGATCCAGGAATTGCTTATTGAGTTCCGCCGGGTCTGGGAGACGCCATTGGAATTGGCAGTTTCCCGTCTGCTCCGCTGGTGAGTGCAACAAATTGTGGGTCCTCGCGGAGAGAGGCAAAAACCGCATCCACGCGCGCTTCCATCATCTCCTTGGAGCGCACTGCCTGGTAGCGTTCGTATTCAAAGAAGTGCCGCTTCAGGAGTGACAGCGCCTTTTCTTTCTGACCAGCCTGCGCATAGATGGCGGCAAGATTGTAGGAGGCAGGGAGAAGCTCTTCATTCTCTCGGGCAATTTTCAGGGCTTCATCGCTGTGTCCGTTGCCGGCCATGAACGCGGCGGCAAAGACCAGGTTATAAGGATCTTTGGGTTCAAGGCTCAGCGCCTGGCGCGTGTAATAGTCGGTCTTGGCGGCGTCGCCTTCAGAGTTCCAGTACACCGCCAGATTGCGATAGGCGAGCGCCAGCGGGAATTCGCGGACGGAATCTTCCATCAGCGCCAGTCCCTTTTTGAACTCGCCTTCATGGATCGTCATTTTGCCAAGTCCATGCAGAGCCACAGCGCGGGAAAGCGGATCGGCGGGCATATTCAGGATGGCTTCAAATGTGGTGCGCGCCTTTTCCCAATCGCCAATGTGATGACGATAGAGTTCGCCCAGATAACGCATGGGCGCGGGATCGGCGGGATCCATGTTATGCGCCTGGGTATAGAGGCGCTCAGCTTCCAGATACTTTGCCGCGTTTTCCGCTTTAAGACCATCGCGCATGACGCGCTGAATCTGCGCGTTCAATGCGCGGTCAAGAATGGGCGCATCGGGAACGTCGGCGACGGTCACGCCCAGTTTCTTCAACTCTTTGGCCGCATCCTTGGCTTTGCCGGGAAACATGCACTTCTGGTCGTAGACCGAGCGGTAAAGCTGGACTGCGCCCTGCGAGTCGCCGGCCTTTGCCTTCTCTTTTGCGGCTTCCATCTGCTGCTTTATCGCGTTTTCGCGCGATTTCATTTCGGTCTCGAGAATCTTCTCGACCTGATCGACTTTGAGGTATCCGTCCTTGTTTTCAGCTTTCGCGATCAGCTTGCCTTCCGGAGCAGCGACAACGGCGATTGGCGGCTTTTGATCGCCGATGAACTTCTTGCCCAGCGCCGTCCGGTAGTCAACAATGCCCATGGAGACGCACTGCTGGGAGTAGACAGAAAGAATGCGAGAGAAACGCAGGCTGGATTTTTCCAATTCGGCCTGCGATGAAGGAAGCCAATAAACTGCCAGGCCCTGGGCGAGCGGGGGATCGCTGGGTTGAACCAGCTTCCACGGCACCGGATAGGTCTCTTGCTGACTCATGCCGCCGCCCATGCCACCCATACCACCGCCGCCGCCGCCACCGCATGTGGCCCACTCCTGGGGAACCACGGTTAGGAACACAAGCATCAAGGACAGCACGCGGACGGGCATCTTTCTCTTAGTCATAGAGGAAAATTATAGAGGAGCAGAACTCAAATTGGTAATTGGATAAGAAGATCCTTCGGCTTCGCTCAGGATTTTGCCTGCGGGCTCGGGCAGAACGGCTCAAGTTGGTAATTTGAAGCGAGATTCTACGCATATTTTGCAAAGCATTCGAACGCCAAAAGCAAAAGCTAAGAGCCAACAGCTAAGGGCCAAAAGCCGCTTCACTTATTTATGTCTTCTTTATTCTCCAGTCGCCGCACCAGCGCCTCAAACGCCGGTTTGTTCTGGGCATCGGCCCCGGCAGCAGAAAGCTTCATCTCTTTGATTGCGGTATCGAAGTCGCCACTGGCGCAGGCGATTCGCGCGGCCTCGCTGTGCGTGAGCCAGTTATCAGGATATTTCTTGATGTTGCCGCGAAATATGTTGAACGCCTCATCCTGTTTGCCCTGTATCTGGAGCTGGCGGCCGTAGATGTGAACTTGAATGGCGTTGCCCAGCGGCAATGCTTTAGCCCGCACCGCAGCAGCTTCGTCTTTGCGATTGAGCGCATCCAGAATCCGGGCCTTGGTGATCAGGTTCTCAAAGTGTTCTTCGGTTTCGATGGACTTGTTGGCGTACTTGAGAGCCTCTTCATTATTGACTTTGTTGTCGGCCAGATAATTCGCCGCCTCGTTCCACGACTGCCATTCGTACTGCACCCTGCCGCGAAGCTGATCCTTAAGGCTCGCCTCCACAACCTGCGGTGTGTTGACTTCTACTTTGAAGGGAACGGCCACCTTGTCCCATTTCATGGTGATGATGGTGGAGTTGGGCTGCGGATCGTCAAAATCATAGGTCAAGGCTTCGTGCATCTCGTCCGGGTGCGACTTCACCGTCACGCGCAGCGCATCTTCTTTTTCATCGTAAGAGAAGCTTCCCCAGGAGCTCGAATTCCTGGAGAAGATCACGACCCAGTCGGTTTCGCCGGGGATCATGTGCAGGCCGTAAATGCCCCTGGCTAGCGGCTTGCCTTCCACCGTGACGGGATCGCTGAACTCGATGATGGTGTTTTCATTCGCGCCGGCACGCCAGACTTTTCCGTAAGGCTCAAGCGTGCCAAACACTTTCCGTCCTTTCACCAGCGGCCGATGGTAGTTGATGGTGATGTCGGTGATGCCCACACGCTGCATGACTCGGGCGTGCTGGCTGGCGCGCGGCAGATCCAGCAGCGCTGACTGTGCGCTGGCAGTGAGAACAAAAGCCAACAGGGTTGCCGTGAGGAGCAGGGCTAGACGTAGGGGATTGCGCATAAAGGCCTCCGGGAAATCAGTTCTAAGGCGAATGCCAGCTTAGACGAGATGGCCGGGAAAAGGGAAGCAGAACGCCTGTCACTACGGTGACCATAAAAATAAGGTAATATTTTCAACAACCATTCCGTGAGTACCACCTTGACATCTCCCGCTGAAAGCGCTGCTGCGCCGCAGAAATCGCTGGAATTATCCGTGGTGATGCCGTGTCTGAATGAGGCGGAGACTCTGCGCAACTGCATAACAACCGCCAGTGAGGCTTTGAAGCGCGCCGGCATTTATGGCGAGATCGTGATCGCCGACAACGGCAGTACAGACGGTTCGCAGGAGATTGCCCGGCAATGTGGCGCTCGCGTGGTGAATGTGCCGCAGAGGGGCTATGGCAACGCTCTTCAGGGCGGGATTGCTGCGGCGGAGGCCAAATACATCCTGATGGGTGACAGCGATGAGAGCCATGACTTCTCTCACATACCACGTTTTTTTGAGCAATTAAGCGCCGGCGCAGACTTGGTCGTAGGCAACCGTTTTCACGGCGGCGTTGCCAAGGGAGCGATGCCGTTTCTGCATCGCTATCTGGGGAACCCGGTCCTGACTGGAATTGGGCGGCTGCTTTTTCGCGTGCCTGTGGGCGACATTTATTGTGGATTCCGGGCATTCACGCGGGACGCCTACCACAAGATGGATATTCGCAGCACGGGCATGGAATTCGCCGTGGAAATGGTAGTGAAAGGCACGGTGCTTGGCATGAAAGTCACTGAAGTGCCGACTACGCAATCTCCTGCCGGCCGTAGCCGTCCGCCGCACATGCGTCCGTGGAAAGATGGCTGGCGAACTATTCGGTTTTTTCTGGTTAGTCGTGTGAAATTGAGAAGAAGAAAACATGTGTGACCGCGCGGGAGCGCGTCTCTACGGTACCTTGGTTTCAATTGAGCGGTGCGATTTTTGTTTACGCAGATAGGTCAAAGCCCCCTCAATTCCGATCGCTGTAAGGATCGAATACACCGGCACAACCGGTACGCGATACCTGGAATAACTCTCGGCGCCGGAGGCCAGCAGCACAAAATAGCCCACCGTAAGAAGAGCCAGAAGGCTGAACTGACGGTTCTGTGTCCATAGTTTCCATAGGCCTGCAACGGCGAAACTAAAAGCCGGCAAGGTGTAAATCAACAAAAGCTTGATGGCCAAGTGCGGGTTGATGATTCCTGGCAGGCTGGATGCGCCTCCATCGAGCAAGACGAGCGCGGCTCCGCGAAACGTCAGTCTCACCAGGCCGAACAGATGTTCCATCAGAACTTTTCGCCCGACGCGCATGAAAATCGGTGACTTCTGCGCGAAACTTAATTCAGAGCAATCCTTTCCATAGAGCCGCTTTACTTGATCGCATGCCACATTCTCCATTTGCGCGCGCCGCCTGGAGGCGTTGGTGTTGAAATCGCCAGGATCGTCGAGAGCCAAAACTCCGGAAGCACGGCAGCACAATACTTCAATCCCCGGCAGCGAAGTAACGCCAAAGTAGCCGGCTTCGCGATAATTTCTCGCTGCCCACAGAAAAGGTAAACAGAGGCAGGGAAGCACGAAGCAAATCACAGCCCAGAGGCGGGAGCGTTTTCTTGTTGCGAGAAGATAGATGATCACAGGAAGAAAGAAAAACTGGTTGATCGGCTTGATCAGAGTGGCTGCTCCTGCCAGCAGTCCGGAAAAAAATAAGCGATTAGACCAGCGTGCTTCCGATTGTCTCGATCCAGTCCAAAGTAGCCACAGAACAATCGTGAGGATTGTGGTGAAGGAGATATCGGTGATGATGTGATTGGCGGCGTCCAACATTGGCAAATCAATAGAAACCAGAATGCCAGCTATGAGCGCCGGTCTGCGGCTGCCCGTGAGTTTGAAAGCCGCGGCAGTTGTCGCGGTCGCTAGCAGGACATGCAACAGGTGCTGGAGAAGGACGAGGTATTTGAGATCCAGACCGGCCCGCAAAAATAGAGCGATGAGCAGCGGATATCCCGGTGGGACAAAGGTTTCAGGATATCCCAGGGGATCGGCAAATCCATGGCCATTGATCAGATTGGAGGCCGGCGTTCTGTAAGTTTGTGTGTCGGGATAAGAATAGCTGCGAAAGTAACTGAAGTAGAGAAAGTTGGTGGCGAGAGCCAGAACGGCGATCAATCCCAAAAGATCACGAACATTCCGAAGGCTAATACTGCGCCAATCTGGCAGGATGGTTGGCGATCCAGGGGCCGTTGTGCCTGAGTAATTACCCCCGCTGCCCTGCAATACAGTTGCGTCGGGAGCCATGCGCCGCATGATAGCATAAGCAAAATCGCCTGATGATTCCTGAGTTTTTGCTATCCGCAATGCTGCACCCGAGGGGTTTGGTCTGAAGTGTGAAATCAGAACAGCTTCACCAGCGCCTCGACTGTCGCTGTATCGTGGGCCGGTGGGGCAGGACGCGAAATGATCGCCGCGAGGGAAAAAATTCTGTTGCTTGCTTCCGCACTCCAAGAGGGCGGCGCCCAACGCGTGTACTCGATTTTGTTGCGTCATCTCGACCGTAACGCTTTCGAACCGCACGTCGCGCTTTTGCGAGCGCAAGGAACTTACGTTGAGGATCTGCCCAAGGACGTAACCGTCCATGACTTGTGCGCTTCGAGGATCCGTTACTCAGTGCCACGGATTGTGAAGCTGATCCGGAAGTTGAGACCGAAAGCAGTGATGTCCACGATGCTGGCGACAAATCTCGCGTTGATTCTGACTAAACCGTTTCTGCCTCGGGGTACGCGATTGCTGATTCGGGAAGCCGGCACCCCCAGTCGCCTGCTCTCCGACCACGTTGACCACCCGCTTTTCTGGAGGTCCGTCTATCGTAATCTCTACAAGCACGCGGACCGCGTGATTTGTCTCTCAGATGCGATGGCCAGTGAAATGGTGGAGTTGTTCAAGCTGCCTCCAGAGAAGGTCGTCCGCATTTATAACCCGCTCGATGAGAAACGGGTGCGGGAACTGGGAGAGCAGGGCGATAATCCTTATTCGGGTCCTGGGCCGCACCTGGTTTCAGCCGGGCGCCTTTCCCATGAAAAGGGTTTTGATGTGCTGGTTGCTGCGCTGCCGAGAGTGCTGGAGCGGCTCCCAAAGGCGGAGCTGGTGATTCTGGGAGAGGGACATCTCAAGAAGGATTTAATAGAGCAGGCGACGCGACTGGGCCTGAATGTGAAGGTGCGATTTCCCGGCTTCCAGTCAAACCCGTGGCGCTATTTTCGCCATGCTGACCTCTTTGTTCTGGCATCGCGTCACGAAGGCATGCCCAATGCCGTGCTTGAGGCGCTGGCGCTGGGAACGGCCGTCGTGGCGACGGATTGCCCCGGAGGGATAAGGGAAATTCAGGGCTGCGCGCCGGGAATGATTTTGGCTCCGCCGGAAGATCCCGAGGCCCTGGCGGAAGCCATTATTTCAACCTGTACGGACGGGAAGTCCAGCCAGAAACCGCAGCAGTGCCGGCCCGATCTGAGCAAGTTCAACTTGCAGCAAGTAGTACGCGAATACAGCGAACTGTTCTAAGTAGTGAAATTTTGCGCCGCACATGCCAAAGCGCACGAAGGCATTACTCGAAAGCACAAAGCCAGGCCGGAGATTCGAGTGATTGGCTGACCTGGCAGTGGAAATTATTGACTGATCCCAGAGTAGCTCCTATGATCATTCTGCGCGGTATCACATATGCGAGCTGCTTTTCTCGCTGGATTCTGCCTCTGTTTTGCCAGCTTCTCATTCGCTCAACTTCAGCAGAAGCCCAACCCTGCATGCCCTGACAATGCATGGTATTGCGCCGCTCCTGTTTCTTCCATCGGCGGAGCCGTCCCTGGTGTAATAGGTTTTCATAACGGATCTTTGTACGGCGCGACTCGCGTCGAAAGTGGATCTACGTGTCCCGGCACAAATCTCCCGCCTAACGGCTCTTCCACTTTTTGTGTTTACACAACGGAGACGTTCGCTCCCGAAGATTGGGTTCTTCAGGGACAATTTCCAGCGAAAGATGTGATCGTCGGCGGAAAGACCATTGGCGAATTCCTGCTCGAAATAGTATTTGTGCCGAACTGCAGTGGAACAGGGAATTCTTATAAGTACCTCTATACGTTCGCCGGGCGTATTTTGAGAGCCAGCGCGTCACCTGACGACTGGAACTTTAAAGATGTTGCACACCCCGATTCTCAAAATGGCTTCAGTGGTTTACCAGATCTACCTGCCGACACCGCAGGAAGAATTGCATCTTTTGCAGTCGCATTTCAGGGACCAAGAACCAGGCTTTTTTATGGCAATAAGAGCGCTCACATACTCGACAGCACCCACCCACCCCTGGCTCAACCAGCGGCCTATGTGTGGCATTCAGATGATTGCGGCGATACCTGGACGCACTCCCTGCCGAGCCCCCCTGGCGATCCGAATAATTCAAACTTTGGCGGGTCGGAAATTCATACCATCAATGTAGATCCTGCGAATGCCCGGAACATTTATGTCAATGTAGATATCGAATTTACCGACCCCAAGGTAACAGGTAACAAAGTAATCGGATTGTGGCGATCCACTGACGGCGGCGATACTTTCAGCCATGTCCAGACACCGGGGAACAGTGTGACCGGAATCAATTTTGCTTTTTCGAATGCCACGAACAAAATCTTTATGGAAACTGATGACAACCCCAACAGACCTTATGTTTTCTGGGACACTGTGAATGGCGGGCCTCTTCAGGCGGGGCCAGCGTTTCCACATCAGCAAATTGCGAAGAAGGGGATGGGCGGTTGTCTTCAGCTGGGGCAAGTGTTCACACGCGCGCTGATGTTGTTGCCGGCGCAGCCGGATTTTTTCCGCGACATGGTGAGTCAGGGTTGTCTCCCGCCCGGGCTGGGGTCCCAGCAGAAGCAGACTCAGTGGCTGGCAGGACAGGGTAGCGCGATACTGGTAACTTCAGAAAAGAACATCTTCATTGGTACCGGGGGGTTTACTCCTCATGTGGCGACCTGGTACTTCGCACCACCTTTTTATGACATCCCTGTACTGCTCCAGAACTTCGGAACGTCGATCGGCTTTGTCAATCGTACGGTTGAAGTCACTGCTCCTGCGCAGAACGGCCTTGGTCCTACCACGTACCTCTACAACACAACCGCGCGATTCGTAAAGCCTCAGTTCATAACACCTCCTCTTCCTGCGCCGGGGAGTGCGCTGACAAGCCTTGTCGATCCCAAAGGGGGCCAGCACTGGATCTACGTGGGAGTGGACCAGCATCTCTATGACGTGTTTTGGAACTCGCGTACGGGAATTGGGTTCACGGATTTAACCACTGCGGCAGGCGCCCCAATCGTAGCTGCAGGCAGCGCGTTAAGCAGCCTCACCGACACAGTGGGATTCCTGCACGTGGTTTTTCTGGGAACCGATCAGCACGTAAACCAAATTTTCTGGTCTCCTGGCGCATGGCATGCCTTCGAAGATCGCACGGTCGCAACGGGTGCGCCTGTGGCTGCTGCAGGAAGCGCATTAGGCGCTTCGCTGGATTCCAAGGGTGGCCAGCATTTCGTGTACGCAGGAACCAACCAGCATATCTATGACGTTTTCTGGAATGGTGGATTAGGGTTTCGTGACCTTACGTCGGCTGCATTTGCGCCGCCTGCGGCGCCGGGCACCGCCCTCAGCAGCTTTCTTGATACCGGCGGCTCATTGCATGTGATCTTTTCAGGGAACAACCAGCATGTTTATCAATTTGCCGACCTGGAACGCACGGTCTGGTTTGAGGACCGCACAGCAGCGACCGGAGCACCATTAGCAGCAGCCGGCAGTGCACTTACCAGCTTCGTTGATGCAAAAGGCAGCCAGAACATTGTTTTCCTGGGAACCGATCAGCACGTCTATAACGCATTCTGGAACGGTAGTTTTGGGTTTGAGGACGTCACTGCTCTGGCACATGCCCCCATCGCGGCTGCCGGCAGTGCTTTGAGCAGCGCCGTTGACACTCGGGGAACCCAGCA
>DATDNH010000059.1:0-19146 GCA_036518395.1 Candidatus Angelobacter sp.
GCGCGTCTGGAGCAATCGCGCATCAATCTGGCGCGCATCAATGACATCTTCGACGAAGTCACGCGGCAGATGAACTCGCTCAAGCGCCAGGCAGCCAAGGCAGAGCGCTATGTCCGGCTGCGCGACGAGATGAAGGCCAAACTCCGCATCGTGCTGGCCAGCAAGTTCGCCCAGATGATGCTGGAAGAGACAACGCTGAATGCCTCGATTCTGGATGCCAGCGAAGAAATTCATGCCAAGACTGAGGCGGTAGGCCGGAAAGAACTTGAGCATTCCGACCGTACTCATCGCGGGTATGCGATCGAGAATGAAATCGCCCAGAATCGGCAGTCATTGAATGCGATTGCGCTGGAAACCGACCGGGCTACTTCTCGCCGTGCCACCAACGAAGAGCGTTGTGCCGAACTCGATGCCCGCTCAGCCGCCGCCCGCGCAGAAATGGAGCGCGAGCAGTCGCATTTGCAGGCGCTCGAAACTGAACTGCAAACCAACCGTCAGTTTGCGGAATCCGCGGCGTCGGAAGTCGCGGCCGCACAGCATGAATTCCAGATGCGCCAAAATGATGGCCAGGCAACAGCAGCGGCCCTGGCCGATGGTGAACGCCGACAGGAAGTGCGCCGCCAGGGTGAGCTGGAAATCATGGCGTCAGCTTCGCAGGTGCGTAACCAGATCATTCAGGCAGAAGGTCTCATCGCCGCGCTGGATCGCGAAGCCAATCGCCTGGAGCGGGAGATTGCCGCTGCTCAAGTGGACATCGGCAATTTCGGCGGCAAGCGCGGGCAGATCGCGTTTGAGTTCGAATCGATCACACAAACTGTTAATTCATTAGCCACGCGCATCTCGGATGTCCGAGCGGAAATTGACAGCAAGCGCAAGCAGGAGCAAGAGTCCAAACATCATCTTGACAGCCTGCGAGCGGAGTACGCCGCCGCGCTGGGCAAGAAAAATTCGCTGGAAACCGTGATCAACGAGCACGGTTACTCCACCGAATCCGTGAAGCGCCTGTTTCAATCGAGCGCGATCGGAAAAGGATTTGCGCCCGTCGGCGTGCTGGCTGACTATCTCGAAGTTGAATCACGCTATGAGAGTGTGGTGGAAGATTTCCTGCGCGATGAACTTAACTACGTGGTCGTGAAATCCTGGGATTCGGCCAATGAAGGCATGCGCCTTCTCCAAACCGATGTCGATGGCCGCGCCACCTTCCTGGTTCATCCTGAAGACGCGCAGGCAAAATTCTCCTTCGCAGTCAACGATCAGCCGGGACCAAGCTCGCAATCCGAGCAACTCGTCCCATTGAAGAGCTGCATCCGCGTCCTGAACGGCTTTGGACGCTCGCTCGAAGTCATTCTTCCCAAGCTGCGCGACGGCTACATTGCTCCCGATATCAAAGTTGCGCGCAATCTCGCCCTGGAAAATCCCGACGCCTACTTCCTCTCGTCCACCGGCGAATGCTTCCACAACGTGACCGTAACCGGAGGCAAGCAGCGCAGTGAAGGGCCGCTTTCGCTCAAGCGAGAACTGCGCGATGTGGTGAAGCTTGCCGCTCAGCTTGAAGCTGCCATCCAGAACGAACAAACGAAGATCCAGGCGCTGGAGCGAGAGACCAGCGAGCTTGCCAAGCTGCTCGCAAAACTGGAAGAACAACATCGCGAATCGGACAAGCAGGCTCTCAGCTCCAGTCACGCGCTCAAGCAGATGGAAAATGAATTGATGCGCAGCGAGCAGCGGCTCAATACCTATGTTCTGGAGATGGAAAGGACAAAGTCTGAGCGCGATAGTGCGGAATCCTCTGCGGCGGCAAAACGTGAAGAGGCGCGCGTGCTGGAGCAGAACCGCCTCATGCTGGAAGCCAATATTCAGGCTGCGCAGGAGCAGCTTGCCAATCTCAAGATTGAGCGGGATACGGCTGCCCAGGTAATTGCTGAGTCGGGGGCACGGCTCGCCGGACTGGAAGAGCGGCGCAGGGCCGCGAGCGCATCGCTCGAGCGTATTGAGTCTTTGACTGCTGAATCCAGTGAGCGCATTGAATCGCTCCAGTCGCAGATTCAGTCGGCAATGGCGGAGAAATGCCAGCGCGAAATCGAGAACCTCCAGATCGCCGAGCGCCTGGCGGCACTGGCGGCAGAAAAGATTGCCGGAGAAGCAGTCGCGGTACAGTTGCAGCACGAGTCTGAACAGGTGCGCGCACGCATTGCCGAAATCGAACATGAATTAAAGGCGGCGCGGCTCGAGCTCGATGCCACGCGCGAGCGCAAGTCCGAACTCGGACAGCAATTGGCCAAGCTGCAATCTGATCTGGCCCACATGGCGGAATCCTGCCTCAACGAACTGAACGTCACCGCAGATGAACTTCGCGCAGATTCCCAAATCGCGCTCGTCACAGGCGACCAGCTTGCCGCTGAGGAGACCGTTTATCGCGAGATGCGTGCCAAGCTCGAGAGCATGGGCCCGGTCAACATGATGGCGCTGGAGGAATATAAAGAGACCGAACAGCGGCACCAGTTCCTGGAAGTCCAGCGCAAAGACCTGCTCGAATCCATCGAGAACACCCAGGCAACGATCAAGGAGATCGACGAATTCTCGCGTCAGAAATTCCAGGAAGCTTTCGAGCGCATCAATGAGAATTTCCAGTTCACGTTCCGCAAACTGTTCGGCGGTGGCCAGGCCTTCATGCGCCTGACTGACGAATTGAACACCGCGGAGAGCGGAATCGACGTCGTGGCATCGCCTCCGGGCAAGAAACTTCAGAATGTGCTGCTGCTTTCCGGCGGAGAAAAAGCGCTGGCCGCTCTGTCGCTGCTGGTGGGCATCTTCCAGTACCAGCCCAGCCCGTTCTGCATCCTGGACGAAGTGGACGCGCCGCTGGATGAAGCCAACATTGGCCGCTTTACCGAGCTGATCAGAGAGATGGCCGTGCAAACCCAGTTCATCATCATCACCCATAGCAAGAAAACCATGGGTGTGGCGCCGGTGATGTATGGCGTGACGATGCAGGAGCCGGGAGTTTCGAAAGTTGTGTCAGTAAAGTTCGGCCACGAAGCACCAGCAATGCAGGTTGCATCCGCATAAACGGTCCAAACATCGATGTAGCGCTGAGCGGTAAGGAACACGCGCGTCCATGTCGTCCAATGAGTCCACCGGGTCCATGTTGTTTAAAACGCTTTGCTTTCCAATCAGCAACTCTGAATTGCGAGCTCATCGCAAAATGCTAATGAATGCCCTGAGAGAACAAACTTTCTCGCTCTGTCGCATTCTCCCTTGTTCTGGCATAATGGAGATATCGGCAATCAACAACAGCCGTTGATTCTTCGATTACTACCACCAAAAACTTTTTAAAAAATCAAGTGCTGTGGAAGCCGCGTTTTATGCGGGTGCGACGCGGTTGCGGATTTTTTCCACAGCCCTGAGGAAAACAATGCATTTTTACCACGTTAACTCGTTCTTTACTCCGTTGACAAAAATTCTTGAGAGGCTAGAATACGCACTCGCCTGTTAATTTCAATTTTCCACCATGCCGGGTTCTTCAACGTTAAATCGAGTTTTGCTTCAGACAGACATTCCTGAGCTCACTTTGCATGCTCGCGGCAAAGTGCGCGACCTCTACAGCCTCAATGGCCACCTTTTGTTCGTAGCCACGGACAGGATTTCGGCCTTTGATTACGTTCTTGCAACTGGGATCCCGGAAAAAGGCAGAGTGCTCACCCAGATTTCGCTCTTCTGGTTCGATTTTCTCGGGGACATCGTCAACAACCACCTGGTAACAGCCCGAGTCTCTGATTATCCGGAGCCGCTGCACAAGTATGCCGACCAGTTGCGCGGGCGGTCCATGCTGGTGAACAAGGCGCAAATGGTGGACATTGAATGCGTGGTGCGGGGATACATCTCCGGCTCGGCGTGGAAGGAGTATCGCGAGACCGGGATGGTGTGTGGCATTCATTTGCCCCCGGGATTGCGCGAATCAGACAGGCTTCCGGAACCGCTCTTCACCCCGGCAACCAAGGCGATCAGCGGCCACGACGAAAATATTTCCTTTTCTGAGATGTGCAAGCGCACCGGCCCGGAACTGGCGGAAAAGCTCCGCGCCGTGAGCTTGAAGATTTACAGTAAGGCGGCGGATTATGCCGCAGGACGCGGCATCATTATTGCCGATACCAAATTTGAATTCGGACATACACCTCAGGGCCTTGTGCTCGCAGATGAGGTCTTGACGCCCGATTCTTCGCGCTTCTGGCCAGCCGACAAATATCAGCCCGGCCGGGCGCAGGAATCGTTTGACAAACAATTTGTTCGCGACTACCTGGAAAGCATCCGGTGGAACAAGCAGCCCCCGGCGCCTTCCCTGCCGGATGACGTTGCCGTGAAGACGAGTGAGAAGTACATACAGGCATACAGAATTCTGGCTGGTCGCGAGTTGCCGGCTAACTGACCGGCCGCAACAGCATGAACGCACTCGATTGGTCCATTTTAGGAGTGATGCTGTTGTCGGTTTGGTTTGCCGCAGCTCACGGGTTTTTCTTTGAAGTTTTTTCTCTGGCCGGGACCATCATTGGCTTCCTGCTGGCGGCGTGGGGTTACGGATCGGTTTCTCCCTGGTTCTCGCGTCATGTGAAGACTCCTGCCCTTGCGGACCTGGCTGGTTTTCTGACAATTTTTTTCGCAGTCGTGATCGTGGCTGGAATCATCGCCCGTATGGTTCGCAGGGCGATTCGCGCGGTCGGACTGCGGTTTATAGATCGGTTTCTCGGTGGGGCATTTGGACTGGTGCGAGGTGTGGTCATCGTCACGGTCGGAGTGATGGCGATCACGGCGTTTGCCCCTGACTCGCCGCAGTTGGCTGGATCGCAGTTCGCTGGGTACTTCCAACTGGCAGGCAGCGGAGCAAGCTGGCTGGCGCCTTCGGTTATGCGACAAAAGTTCCGCGATGGTGTCGCCCAATTGCGCAAAGCCGCCTCTGAAAACCGCAAATAGAGATAAGACATTTCAACCGTACAGGCGTAGACAAGCCAAAGTGAGGGGGAAATCCGGTGAAGGACCAACTCGAAGCACTCGTAGCACAGATGCACTCTAGCGGCATCCTCTACTCGGAAGCGGTTCGTGAATTCAAGAAGCGCTTCATCATGAACGTTCTTCAGCAAAACAAAGGCAACCAGTGCAAAGCGGCACGTGAGTTGGGAATGCACCGCAATACGCTCTCGCGCACCATCGCGGAACTGAAGCTCGACGTCCGGCAATTCCGCGATGGCGGTCGCCGTCCGGTGCGCAGTGAAAAGCCGGCGCCGATGCTGGACAAGAGAATTGTTCGTTGACCTGCCCTCTCCACCGCTCTGGCTGCAAGCGCTTCATGACGCATCTGGGCGTGTACCTGCCGGCTAACGGTTGCAGGCCAACGTGAATCCAATTCCAAGTGGCAACTCTGGTTTCCAGCTCTAAAAACCTGCCTGGATCCTTTATGCGTCCTGGCTTTCACTGGAAAGCCGGGGATGCCTATTTATTTGATATTGACGGCACTCTTCTCAACAGCCGCGATCCTGTCCATTATTTTGCTTTCCATCATGCGGTTCGCGATTTTTTTGGCCTCGAAGCAAAAATAGATGGCGTTCCTGTGCATGGAAACACCGATGCCGGCATTCTTAGAGCAGTGCTTCGGCGGGATGGTTTCGCCGATTCTGAAATCAATGCCGCATTGCCGGAGATCATCGGGCAGATGTGCAACGAAGTCAGGCGCAATTCTGACCAGATGCAGCCCGAGCTCTGTCCTTCAGTTCGCGAATTGCTTTCTCTCCTGCAGACGGAAGGCAAGTTGTTGGGCACGGCATCCGGCAATCTGGAGCCGGTGGGCTGGCTGAAGTTGGAAAAAGCAGGCTTGAAGCACATGTTCAGCTTTGGCTCGTTCTGCTTCCCCCTGGAAAGCCGGAGTGAAATCATTGCTCAGGGCATTCGCATGGCCCGGGAGCGGCTGGCGCCCCAGGCGTCGGTTTACGTGGTGGGTGATACCCCTGCGGATATTGAATCAGCCAGGGTCGTCGGCGCGCCTGTAATCGCCATTGCCACCGGAATTTTTAAGTTCTCCGAGTTAATGGCACTCGAACCCGATGCCTGCTTCGCCTGCGGAACAGACATGCTGAAGACGTGAGACTGTCTCGGTGGAAGCCGGGATTTTAGAACGTGGAAACGCTAGCATTGCGACATCTCACCAATCGAGAGATGGGGCAACAGTTCCGGACAAGCTGCCGTCGATTCGAGATTCATAAAACCGTGTTGACCCTGTAGAATTGCATATTCCATATTTCATGAAGCAATTATCCCTAATCTGTCTGCTGCTGATGTGTGCCGCCTGCGCGCACGGAGAGGGTACGCGCCCGACAGCATCCAAAAGCGATTTGAAACTCGCGCAAAAAAGTTTCGAGCACGCATTACAGCTTCAAAAAGACGGACAAATTGAGCAAGCGTTTGAAGAAGTCAGCAAGGCTGCCACTCTGGCGCCGGGCAACATGGAATACCTTACCGCGCTCGAACTGCTGCGCAGCAGAATTGCGGGGAGTCTGATCGACCGCGGAAATCTTCTCGCGGAAATCGGCGACACAAAATCCGCCCAAGCACAATTCAAGCAAGCACTGTCCATCGACCCGCAAAACGGCTATGCCCAGGAGCGCCTGCATGACGTCACGCCCGACGATCCTGAGCATGAGCATGTGTTGCAGTTGCTCGCCTCTGTGGAAGATGTAAAAGTAAATCCTAAACCCGGCAAACAGAACTTCCATGTTCGCGGCGATACGCGAGCTCTCTACGAAGCGATCGGGAGAGCCTTTGGCATAAGTTTCGACTACGATCAGTCGCTCGCCAGCCACGCCGTGACTTTTGATGTTGACGGCCTGGACTTCTACGCGGCCATGCGCCTGGCTGAAAAACTTACCAAGACGTTCTGGGCGCCCGTATCCAGCAATCGCGTAATCGTGGCGACCGACAACCAGGAGATGCGTCGGCAGTACCAGCGCCTGTCGCTGCAAACGTTTTATGTGTCCGGCGCCACCAATGCGGCCGATCTGAACGATATCGCCAACATCATCCGCAATGTTTTTGAAGTGCGGCTCACAAGCATCGTTCCCGCGCAGAACATCATCACGGTTCGTGCTCCCAAAGAACAGATGGCCGTGATTTCCGCCATCCTGGACGACCTGATGCAGAACCGGCCTGAAGTCCTGTTGGACATCAAAGCTTATGAAGTGAGTTATGACAAGCAGCGGCAGTACGGGCTGGCGCTGCCCACCAGCTTCACCATCTTCAATGTTTTTTCTGAAATTTACCGTGCGCTGGGCTCTGGAGCCCAGCCGATCATCAACCAGCTCAAGCAGACCGGCACCATCGATCCCAGCAAGGTTCCTGTGACTTCTTTGGCAGGCCTGCAGGGATCGCCGCTGTTGCAACCGTTCATCTTTTTTGGCAAAGGTTACGGATTGACCGGCATAGTTGTGTCTCCGATCAGCGGACATCTGAGCGCCAACGACTCGTACGCAAAAACCCTGGAGCACGCGACGGTCCGCGCCTCCAACAGCAATCCCGCGACTCTCAAGGTCGGCACGCGCTTCCCTCTACAGCTTGCTTCTTTCTCCAATGTAGGCATTTCCCAGAATGGTGTTCCGTTCCTGGGATCGTCAATTCCGCAAGTTCAATACGAAGATCTGGGTTTGACCTTCAAGGCCACGCCGCACCTGCAGACTGAAGACGACATTAACCTGGAGTTGCAACTTGAGATCAAAGGACTGGGCGCACAGCAAGCCAATAACCTGCCGGTGATTACAAACCGAAGCTATTCCGGCTCCATTACCGTGAAAGATGGCGAACCTTCCGTGGTTGCCGGACTTCTCGAGGAACAGACCAGCCGCTCCACCTCGGGTTATCCGGGGATCGGACAAGTGCCCTTCCTCAGTACACTCTTGAACACTAATTCCAAAGATCATTCGCGGAAGGAGATTCTGATCGTGGTAACTCCGCACGTCATTCGCAAACCCTTCCGCAAGTACGAACCGATCATCTGGGACGCAACGCAATAGAATCGGGTGATCGCCGCGATCGGGAGATCGGGTGGTCGGGAACATCAGATCAAATCAACGGATCACCCGATCCTTCCACGTTGTCCTTCAGCACGGGATAAGCATGGACCAGCAAATCCGGCGCTTTCACCTTCCTGCCCGATAGCATGCTCTTCAGTTGCAAGGCGTTGACCGCTGCCTGGCCTCGTGGATGATTGTTGGCCACGACAAATGTTTTCTCAGCCTTTCTTGCCATCCCACGGACCCGCTTTTCCACTCGCTCCAGTCGTTCGCCACTGTAGAGAAAGTCGTAGCGTTCGTCACGGTTCTTCGCCGTAAACCATTTCTGATAATTTCTTCCGTGTAGGCGTATGTACGCGAAGGGCGCAGTCACATATTCGGTTCCATCCAGGCTGTTGCCCAGCCGCGGCTGGTCCACGTTGCAGAAAGCCACCTGTCTTGCAGCCAATTCTTTGATGACCCACTCATCATTCCAACTGGCATCGCGGAATTCCACTGCTAACGAATACTCCTTGAAGAGATTCAGCACGTCCAACACGTGGTCCCAATTGCCGTAGAGCGGCTCGGAATCGCCACTCTTTCCGCCTTCCCTGAATTTGAAGGAAATCGGAAACTGGAGAATGACGGCGCCCAGACGCCCGGCATCAGCGAGCGGCGCAAATCCGGCTTTGGCTTCGTCTACATCCTTTGCTGTGTATTGAATGCTTGCCGCGGACGACGATGTGGTCTTCGCTTCAGGCGCGTGGGTAAAAACTTTTGTCAGTTTGGCGGTGAACTGGAAGTCAGGATTTTCGCGCGCGGCGTACTCACACCAGTTCCGGGCGCTCTGTGGCTTGAGCGGACCATAAAAAGAGGTATTGATCTCGCACAAATCAAAATAGCGCGCCAGGAACCTGAGTTCGTGGCCGTACTTCTTCTTGACGTCGGCGGGATAGACAATTCCCTTCCAGTCGGGATATTGGAATCCCGCTGTGCCGATTAACAGCTTAGGCAAATAGACGCTCCATGCCGTCTATTATTGATTAACGATGGCAAGTTTGCCGAACGCGCTCAAGATGTTCCCGCTGGCGTTGCGCCTGAACGCTGTTGGCGCCGTGTTTGCGGATCGCTTTTTCCAGGTTCCTCTCGGCCTTGTGAATTTTCGTGCCGCACCGGGCATAGGCGTACGTTGGCGTGGTGCTGCCAATCATGAGAAATCCTGACAACAGTAGGGTAAACACACTGGCTTTGCTGAAAAGTTTGGGCATCAATCTCTCCTTGTTTTGGTGAGGCTTATAAATTTTTGGATGCAGATTACATCAGTTCAGAGGTCATCATCAACAACGGCCGAGCGATAAGTGACAACACGACATTGAGGAAAAAGTTGCGGTAACGGGTTTTCGAAGCTCGGCTGTATCGGTCAGGTGTCCACTGCTGCCGGTGTTTCGCCATTGCCAGTTGCCTGTTTGGCTGCTTTTCTGTTCCCTGTTCCCCATCCCCTGTTCCCTGTTTTTCCTGTTGTTTCCCCAAAGGAAGTGTGCAATACTTCCTGTTGGAAACCAAAAGGACTGTGCTATGAAAAAGAAAAAAGATGTCCTGCAGGGCACGCTGGCGCTCATGGTCCTCAAGACCCTTGATGTTCTGGGACCGCTGCACGGCTTTGGCATTGCCCGACGAATCGAGCAGATCAGCGGCGATCTTCTGGCCGTAAATCAAGGCACCCTCTATCCCGTGCTGTTGAAGCTCGAGCAGGAAGGCGCGATCGCTTCCGAATGGGGCGCCTCAGAGAATAACCGCCGGGCGCGCTTTTATCGGCTCACGCGCACAGGACGCAAGCAGTTGCAGCTCGAGTCCCGGGACTGGAACCAGACTGCGGCCATCATTGATCGGTTCTTTGCCGCCAAAGCGGAGGACCTGCCATGAGATCCCTGAAACGTTTTTTCACTCGCATGTTCAATCTTGCCGCCTCGCGAACGCATGACCAGCGAATCCGGGAAGAAATTGAAGAACACATCGCACTGCAAACTGAGGAAAATCTTCGCGCCGGCCTGCCACCGGCCGAGGCCCGGCGCCAGGCCATCCTGAAATTTGGCGCCGTAGAGTCAGTAAAAGAAAATTACCGGGCCGAGGGCGGGCTGCCATGGATCGAAACTTTGCTCCAGGATGTTCGCTTCAGTCTTCGCCTGTTGCGCAAGTCGCCCGGATTCACAATCGTGGCAGTGATCACGCTGGCCCTGGCCATTGGCGCAAATGCAGTAGTCTTCGCCGTAATGAATGCGCTGATTCTACACCCATTGAATTTGCCTGAGGAACAGAGCCTCTATGCCATCCAGCACGGAAGCGATAATGACCCAGGAGAATCATATCCCGACTATCTCGATCTGCGAGATCGCAACCGCAGTTTCGACGATCTGGCAGCTTACAGCATCGGCCAGGCGGGTTTGGACACGGGCGACAATGCGTCTGCCGCCTGGATCTATGAGGTGAGCGGGAACTACTTTGACGTATTACGTATTCAACCGTATCTTGGCCGCTTCTTTCACGGCTCGGACGAGCACGGTCCCAATAGTGCCCCATACATCGTGCTCGCGTACGACTACTGGCATAGTCATTTTCACGATGATCGGCAAGTGGTGGGCCGCAGTGTTCTACTCAACAGACATCCTTTTACCATTCTTGGCGTAGCTCCTCCTGAGTTCCACGGGACAATCGTGTTTCTCTCTCCTGATGTGTTCGTGCCCATGGTGAACCTGGAACAAGTGGGCGGCGTGGGGAACGTCATAAACGACCGAGCAAGACATTGGATTCATCTGGCGATGGGACACCTGAAGGAGGGAGTGACTCAAGCACAAGCCATTACCGATCTGAACTCGATTGGCGCCTATCTGGAAAAGAACTATCCCCAAAGCGATAGCCAAATGACATTCTCCTTGTCGCGTCCGGGATTGTTAGGAGACGCCCTCGGCCGTCCAGTGCGTGCATTCATGACGGGACTATTATTGCTGGCCGGGTTAATTCTGCTGGCCGCATGCGCCAACCTGGGCAGCCTGTTTGCCGCCCGCGCCGCTGAACGCTCCCGGGAAGTAGCCCTGCGGTTAGCGCTGGGATCGAGCCGCAAACGCATTGTGCGGCAACTGTTGACTGAAGCAGTGCTGATTTCCCTGATGGGTGGTGGTATCGGGCTGTGGGGCAGCACAGGGCTGCTGCGAGGGCTGAGCGCCTGGTACCCCACTCCCAAATATCCATTCCATCTGCCGGTGCACGCAGACGCTAATGTCTATGCGGTCGCTCTGATCCTGGCTTTAGCCAGCGGGTTTTTCTTCGGCGTGGTCCCGGTGCGGCAGATACTGCGCACGAATCCATGGGAGGTGATCAAGTTGGGATCAAGCGGCCGGGTTGGAAGGCGGATTACGGCCCGTGATCTGTTGCTGGTCGCGCAAGTTGCTATTTGCGCCGTGCTGGTCACCTCTTCGATGGTTGCTGTGCGTGGAATGGTGCGGTCGCTGCACAGCAGTTTTGGTTTTGATCCACAAAACGTCATGCTGGCCGACACCAATCTGAGCATGGCCGGTTACAGCAACGAAAAAATACCGGCCATGCAAAAGCGCATGATCGACGCTCTTGAGACGATTCCTGGCGTAGAGTCTGTCGGCTTGATCGACCGCTCGCCATTATCCGGAGACCTCAGTGGTGATTTAGTATTTAGCGACAAAACCACAGATTTGAGGCCGGCCAATGCCGCCGCTCTCTGCTTGATCTACAGGATATCTCCCGAATACTTCCGCGCCGCGGGCACTACCTTGCTGTCAGGAAAAAGCTTCACGTGGCATGACGATCAAGATGTGCCGCGCATGGCCGTCGTCAACCACGAGTTAGCGCGCAGAGTTTTTGGTTCGGTAGCCGACGCATTGGGCGGACATTACAAGCTGCCGGATGGAACGCGCATTGAGGTGGTTGGCATTGTCGAAGACGGGAAATATTCGACCCTCGCCAAAGATCAGGAACCGACGATGTTCTTTCCCATCCTGCAATCGCCATCGAGTAAAACGTATCTGGTGGTCCGGTCGAACCGCGATCCGCAACGATTGGCAGATGCCATAAGAAGTAAACTGCGAGCTCTGGATGCAGGGCTCCCTTTCTTCATACAAACCTGGAATCAGCAACTGGAAGGTGTGGCTCTGTTTCCATCGCGCATGGCAACGATCTCACTGGGTGTGCTTGGTGTGATGGGCGCGATGCTGGTTGTAACCGGGATCTTTGGAATGGCGGCGCACTCGGTCAGTAAGCGGCTGAAGGAGCTGGGAATTCGTATCGCCCTCGGAGCGCAACGCGCCGGAGTGTTGCGGGCGGCACTGGGACGCGCATTCACGCTGCTGGCTGTTGGTTCCATTGCAGGACTGATTTTAGGAATCATGGCCAGCCGCGTTTTGGCTTTCATCGTGTACCAAGCGACTCCCCGCGACCCCGTGGTGTTCGCCGGGGTGGTCGTAGCAATGGCTTTTCTCGGCCTGCTGGCCACGTGGATCCCCGCCCGACGCGCTTTGCGAGTCGATCCATTGATCTTGCTTCGCGAAGAGTGAGCCGATGATTTGAGGGCGAAGGCCATTGTGAACTCTCTGAAACGCTTTTTCTCTCACCCAAAGGTTAGCTACTCCTGGCCGATGGCAGGTCGTTTAACAGTTGCTTGGCAGCTTTGTCCATTCTCTTTTCGTTGTTTCCTGATTTGCGGATCGCGTCGAGGGCCACTCCGCGGTACACGCCTTTCTTTGTCCTGGCGTCGAAGATGTCGAGCAGCAGAGTGCCCTCTTTGTACTGATATTCGTCGTTCTCCTCGATGGCTGGCGCGCCTATCCAGTACCAGCCAAGACCGGGCAAACCGCTATAAAACGAGCGCAGCGTCTGTTTGCCGGGGCCTGCGCCGTGCGCAATCACCAGAACGTCAGCGGAAGACTCGTCCGCCTGGCTCCAGCCTTTTTTTTCCAGTCTTTTCGCAATTGCCTGTTTGAGTGCTGACTCAGCAGCCTGGTCGCCCCATGGCGTTCCTATCTTCACCGCAAATCTGTGGGGTTGGGAAAAATCGAAGGTGGAGTTCTGATCGATGTAGGTTTCCTGCGCCGAAACGCCGACAGCCAACAACATCAGCAATCCGATACTTGCAAGCGTGAGTTTCATGAGACACCACTTTCCAGCGTCAACAATTCTGGCCGCGAACTGGAGGCTGGGCAATGTGAAAATTTGACAGGGCTTGTCCTCTCGGCCGAAGCAGGAGGTCACATCCCGGGCGCCGGGTGAATGTTCGGGTTCACCTTGATATGGTTAACGATCTTCCTTTTCCCGGCATGCGCGGTGGCAATTTGAGCAGCCTGGTCTTTTGCCTCGTTGGTCAACACCACTCCACTAAGGAGCACTTCCGTATCGGTGACGTGCACTCTGACGCGCGAATACGCCATATGAGGCTCGTGCTTGAACTCGTCCATAATCGCTTGTTCAAGGGCCCGGTCCGACGGCGCGGGTTCGGTGTCCATGTGGGGCGGTTTCTCAGCCGGTTGCTGTTGCTGTGACTGGTCCTGCGCCTGAGGGTTTTGAGCCTGGGGTTGGCGCCCGGCTGCAAGCACGAGCACGAACGACGTTACTGTGATCACCGCGAAGATGAGTCTGGCATAGCGTTCCATGGCTGCACCACCTCTGACTCATCGTAGCCAGCGGACGTACGCCGGGAACTGGCAGAAGTACCAGAGTGATATGAGTTGGCGATATGGATCTAAACCGGGCGGCTTCTCAGTTGCTCTTTGAGGTACTCCTGAATTTCGTGAGAGATCGAATATTCAAGTGTTTCGCCCAGTAGCTTCGTTTTGATTTTCTCAGTCAAAGTCTTTGGCGAAACTGCCCTGAATGTGAAGTACTCCTTCCCTGCCATCCTGGAAGGCCAGACTACGCGTGATTCCCAGTCGGTAGAACCTATCAGTTCCAATTCGAAGGGTGATGCCAATTGTTCATGCAATGTAGACAGAACATCGTCTCGGCCTTTCGCATAGAAGGAACACGTTGCGAAATAAAAAGTGCCCTGCTCCACTGTCACGAACACGAGGAAGTAATCGTCAAGATAAGGACCTTCATTTGTCGTGTATTCGGCAATCAAGACAATAGACTCGATCGGCAGGGACCAACACACTGCTCCTGCGTGAGAGTACTCGAGCTCTGCTCCTCTGATCCGCAACGTGAGAGTTGTATTCGTGGCCATGGAATTCGGCTCGGTTTGACTTCAGCCAAGAGCCAAAAGCGAAAAGCTAAGAGCCGGTTTCTATTCACTTCGCCTGTGGATCAACTTCGAAGATCCCAAACGTATTGCCTTCGGTATCCACAAAGTAGGCTTGCCAGCAGGTGCCTGGGACGGCGAATTTTGGCAGTGCCACCTGCCCGCTGAGACCAACGATTTTTTGCGTCACGGCGTCAATGTTCTTCACTTCCATTGAGCAGACAAACGCGTTGGTTCCGGACTGAGGCGGCGGCGTCGGGGCCGGACGCCGCAATAAACCACCTCGAGGGCCTTCAGTTTCGATTAGCCAGTATTCGATCGGAAGCCCTTCGACCTTGTTGAACTTCCAGCCAAAGATCTGCCCGTAGAAATGTAACGCGCGCTGACAGTCGTCAGCCTGGATTTCAAAATAAGCGGGTTGATTCATAGTTCACCGTCAAATTTGGAATGGAATAGTGGAACTCATTTCGCCCGTCTGCCTAAGTCATCCAGAGCTCGTTTCAACTGCTCCAGTTTCTGGCCGGCTTCGCCGAGTTTACCTTCGGCTGTGAGGCGCTGGTAATCGGCAAGATCTTTGGAAGCCTCCTTGATCAGCGCATTCAGGTCCCCGGCGGTTGCGGCTTGGGGCTGCGGCGCGCTGGATGAAGCTGCGACCGTGCTCGTGCCTGAAGTCGCTTCGCCGAACAGTGCGGCCATGGCCGCTTCAAAGGTTGGCCCATAGGCCAGCCGGTCCTGCAGCGCGAGCACCACCAGGCGCAACTCCGGCATCGGGCTGCGTTCGGCCTGGAGGTAGATGGCCTCGGCATACAGGAGCGCTTTGCCCGTCGGGATCACGAGGAGAGCTCCGCGCCGCACGTGCGAACCTTGCTGGTTCCAGAGCGTCAACTGGCCGGAAAGCTGCGCGTTCTGATCGATGCGTGCCTCAATCTGCAGCGGCCCGTCCACCAGTTTCGTTTTGGGAAAGTTGTAGACCACGCTGGTGCCATAATGCTCGCCGTCACTGCGCCCGGCGATCCATCCAATCAGGTTGTTGCGATTGGCGGGCGTGAAAGGCAGAATCTCCACAAACTCCTCACCGCCTTCGCCCGGCAGCTTCATGAGGACAAAGTTCGGCTCCATGGTCCGCGTTGCCTGTTCGCCGCGCTGGTTCATGCCGACTTCGCTGGCCACTGTCCACAGGTCTTCGCGGTTGTAAAACACGCCCGGATCAGTCATGTGATACAGACCGTAAACCTCAGCCTGCAAGCTCAACAACAACTCAGGGTACCGGATGTGCTTTTGCAGCCCCGGCGGCATGGCGGATGCATCCTTGAACAGCGTGGGAAACAAGTTACGATAAGCAGCGATGACCGGATCATCTTTATCAAAAACATAAAATGTCGTCGTGCCATCGTAGGCATCGATGACGACTTTCACGCTGTTTCGCAGGTAATTAATCGAATTGTCATTCAGCGTGTAATGACTTGAATAAGGATAAGAATCCGAACTGGTGAACGCATCCATGATCCAGGAAAGCTTGCCATCATTGTCGAGCACCATGTACGGGTCCTGATCAAAGGTAAGGAATGGCGCCAGGGCGGCCACGCGGTCCCGGATGTTGCGGCGCATGAGCAGGCGGCTTTGCGGGTTCACATCGTCACTGAATGGCAGCTTGCCGAGGTCGCCGCGATCAATAGCGATAAGAATGCGGCGCAGGAAGCCGCCCAGCACAATGCCGCCGCTGCCCTCGTAAGACGTGAAGCTGTTCGTCTGTCCTTGCGGGTAGTTGAATTCCTGTTGCCGGGTCTTCACATACACATCGGTGTTCGTCAGCTCGCCGAAATAAATTTCCGGACGTGACACCGTCAGTCCCTGCACAGTACTTTGCACGGGCATGTTGGCCAGAAGCAGCGTTGGCAAGCCTTCCGGCGTGAACCCATTCACCGGATTCATGGTGATGCCGTAACCGTGCGTGTAAATGAGCTTCTCATTGATCCAGTTGCGGCTGCTTTCAGGAAGTTTTTCAATGCTCAGTTCGCGTGCCGCGAGCATCACCTGCCGTGTGGCGCCCTCGATCTGGTAGCGATCGATGTCAATATCGGGAAAGTCGTAATAGGTGCGAATTTCCTGGATCTGCCGCAACGTATCCTGCAAGGCCCGCCAATCCCAGAGCCGGATGTTCTGGATTGTCGCCTGATTGTTGGCGGCGTCAACGGCCGCAACGGTAGTTTCTGCGGGAAACTCGCGCTGCGATACCCGATCCAGGTCAAACGCCTGCCGCGTGAGCTTGATGTTGTTGACGATGTAGGGCTGCTCTCGAACCAGCTCGTTCGGTTTCACTTCGAACGCACTTACATACCACGCAAACACCTGAACGACGAGATAGCAGGCCAGGGCCGGGACAAAGGCGGCGATCAGACGGCGTCCGCGCGGGGCCCCGAAGGCGTTGCTCGCCATGATGACGGCGCCCAGGATCAGCGCGCCGCAAACCACGAGCATGCCGGGAAGAATGACGTGCGCGTCAGTGTAGGTAACTCCACTGAAGATTGTGTGACGCTCGAATAGCCGATCGAACCGGCCCAGATAGACCTGCAGCGCGATGAAGAGCAGCAGGAAGGCAAATGGAACAGAGAGACTGCGCCAGGACGAAGGGGAACTGCCGCCGAAACCATTCACAGCACGCACACCACCGCTGACGAATAGGAAGAACACGGCAACAATACAGATGATCACGGCCAGCGCGGTCAGCCATCCGGAGATGAGCTGCCATACAGGAAGCGAGAAGAGGTAAAAATTCAGCGGCCTGCCAAAAATCGGATCCACCACTCCCGCAACCGAAGGTGCATGCCAGTAGAGCGCAAATGTTGACCAGTTCGCTGTCATTACAGCGCCACAGATGAGCGCTATAAGGATCGTGCCTCCGAGAGTAATGATGCGCAGGATGCGGTCAACAGGAATGTTGACCGTTTGTCCGGCGATGTAGATGGTGCGGGTGCCGGGGAAATTGTCGCCGTGCGCGTGCCGCAGAGCCAGAAACGAGAAGTGCAAAATGAAAAATGTTGCGCCGGTAAAAACGATGAATACGAGCCACTGCGCGATCAGCGTTTTCCAGAACACATCGCCATAACCCAGAGAGCCGAACCAGAGCGCGCTCACGTAATAGGACACGGCTGTGCGGCCGCCGGCGAAGAGAACCAATACGGCAATAATAATGAGGTACCACCAGCGAAAGCGCCGTCCCGGAGGGCTCAAGGGAGGCATGTGGCGGCGTATGGGGCGAACAAAAATAGGTTCAGGCATTTCTTTATCCAGAATACAGACTATTCTTTCGCCGCGCCCGCTGCCAAGAGAAACACATTACGCAGCAGGAGAAAAAAAACAGACAAACAGGTTATAGCAAAGCCAGAGAAACTCTTCACCACGAAGGACGCGAAGGAACACAAAGCAAGCCACATTAGACGTCTGGCGAGTGTGAGAAATGGTATAAGAGCAGCATGTGAATTGGCATTTTCGGTCTGAGCAGTTTGAGAGATGGCAATATGACAGCGCTATCCGAATGGCAGAACTTCTACGTGATCGTCGGGTCGTCTGCCGGCGCGCTCATCGGATTGCAGTTCGTGGTCATCACGCTCATCGCCGAGATACCGATCGTAAGGGATATGCAACGCGCAGGCGCGGCGTTCTCTACTCCAACCATCATTCATTTCGGAGCAGCGCTTCTGCTATCGGGCGTGATGAGCGCACCGTGGCACGGTATCGCGGGCCTGGCAATTCTGTGGGGCTTAATGGGCTTCACCGGGGGCGTCTACGAAGTCATCGTCGCCCGCCGCATGCAACTACAAACGGCGTACGCACCTGTATTTGAGGATTGGTTATTTCACGTGCTGCTGCCGTTTTCGGCATACGCAATCCTGGGTGTATCTGCATTTGCCGCCTCTTCGCACTTGCATGGAGTGTTGTTTGCCGTTGCGATTGCGGCGTTGCTGCTGTTGTTCACCGGCATTCATAATGCGTGGGACGCGGTCACATATCACGTCTTTGTTCGGCGGGAAAAACTGGAAGCCGAGCAGAGTCGGGAAGAACGTCCGCCTCGTTAAATGAAAGCCCGCGATTCAGCGGTTCCGGTAAAGGACCTCATATCTGTCGCTCGGATAGGCAACGCCTTTGTAGCTCACGAAGCATTTGCTGCCCACTTCTTTGCCGACGTGAACGCCTTTGTTGTCCCCGCCGACACGCAGTTCGTAGCGGCAACTGCGAAGTTGCACGCCTCCCTCGTTGCCGGTGTAAAAAGGCGGTCGGCCGCCGTCTGGAACCGCCCAGACATAGTCATCAGGATCGCCTGTGAGAAGATCGTAACTGTTCTTGCGGAACTCTGTATTCCGATAGGGGAAGAGACAGTCGGTTGTTCCGGCAGAAGTCACGGTCTTGCCGGGAACCCAGTTCCCTTCCTGCTCTGCCCGGCAAACATATTGGGGAACGGGATGATTGGGTTCTCTTCCGCCGGCAATCGCGTTGTTTGGCAGGGCTTGCGTGCTCGTCATATTCAACCAGTTGCTGCGGCGATCTCTGTCTCGATCTCGATCCCGATCCCAATTCCTGTCTCTATCGCGATCATCGAATCGCCGTTCGCGGGCCGCGTCCGCCAAGTGAACCATAAGCAGCCTTTGCTCGCTTCCGGCAACTGCGTTCTCTTGCGCATTGCTGGAAACGATCACGTTCGCCCAGGTCCCATCCGGCGCTGAATGGCATAGGATCAGTGCTCGATGAATGTCGCGCGAGGCGGAGATCCAGTTGTCGCCAGAAGAGCCAACTTGATAGCCCTCCCGCTCGAGCGTTCGCTTTCCGATTCGCGTGCAATCGTCCACGCTAATCGCGAATTTC
>DATDNH010000060.1:0-13739 GCA_036518395.1 Candidatus Angelobacter sp.
AGTTTCAGTTCTTCCGCCGTTTTTCCAACCCCCGAAAACACAACCTTCCTGAGCGCGCGTTTATTGGCCAGGCGGACGCGCTCGAGCTCTCCCCCGGAAACAATGTCGAATCCAGCCCCCATTTTCGCCAGCAGGCGGAGAATCGTGAGGTTGGAATTCGCTTTTACCGAATAGCAGATCGTGTGCGGCGTGCCCTGAAATGCGCGGTCAAATGTGCGGTAGCGATCGCGGATGGTCGTGGCCGAATAAACGTACAAGGGCGTTCCATACTCTTCCGCGAGCAGGCGCAGCGGTACATTCTCACAATGCAGTTCTCCGCGGCGATACTCGAAGGCAGGGGAGCGGTCCGGCATGAAGGCTGATTCTAAAGATAGCAATTGGCCCACGGCAAGCCGGGGTCTTCGACAATTAGCAATGAGCGGCTGGCGAGGAACAAAACCACAAACCTCAGCTCGAATGACACGGATTGCACTGATCTTCGCAGACGGAAGCGGATACTGGGCCGAAGGCCAAGAGCCAACAGCCAGGGGCCAAAATCGTATGCTGCTGCTGGAATTGTTCCAACCTCCTGCTGAATAACGTAATCACATAATTGAGAGGAAAGGCTCCGTCTGGCGGGGCTTAGGGGCAACGAACATGAAAAAGATTCTGATAGCTTTTCTGATTTTAAGTTTCAATTTGTTCGCTTTTGCAAAAGAGGACAAAACGGAAGCGAATGACAGGCTCAACAATGCGAGCAAGGTCCTGACCGAGATTATGGGCGCTTCGGACAAAGGCATTCCGGGGTCGGTCCTGGGGAAGGCCAAGTGCGTGGCGGTAATCCCGTCGATGATCAAAGGCGGCTTCATCGTCGGTGGTCGTCATGGACGAGGCGCCGTGACCTGCCGCAGCGCCAATGGATGGAGCGCACCGGCATTCATCAGCCTGAGCGGCGGAAGCTGGGGTGCGCAGATCGGCGGCGAGAGCGTTGATCTGGTGCTGCTGTTCATGAACGACAAGGGGGTCAACAGCCTGTTGAAAGACAACTTCAAAATGGGTGCCGATGCGTCTGTGGCCGCGGGTCCCGTAGGACGGGATGCCGAAGCTGCAACGGATGCCAAACTTAATTCTGAGATTCTGGCCTACTCCCGAACCAAAGGGGTGTTCGCCGGATTGGAGCTGAGCGGCTCCGCCGTGAAGCCGGACAACGATTCCAATAACGCCTACTATGGGTCAAGCGTGAACTGGAAGGAACTGCTCTCCGGCAGCGTGAAAGACCCGGCCGGCAGCGATCCATTCGTGGATACCGTGCGCAAGTACTTCACGGAAGCACGAGCCACCAAGTAACTTCAACAGATTTTTACCGAACGAGCTAACTGGAGGACTGGCAGGTTTTGCCGGTCCTTTTTTTCCAGGAAAGCACTCAGCAGTCAGCACTCAGCCCGGATATTTTTTTGGCGGAAGGTCTAGCTTCTCGCCGGTCGTCAAACTGTGCCAACCATGCCGACGATGCTTTATGTCTCAGCCTGAGCTGGTTTTTTGGCCATGCAAAGCGGTTTTGGTTGTTGAGAGGGATGTGTCTCTACCTCTATTCTGGCTCGCAACAATCGCAGTCCAAGTCCAGGATGTTGCGCGGGCTGAGTGCTGATTGCTGAGTGCTGAATGCTAGAATTTAGTAGTGACTCTCCTTCATCGCAATCGCAAATTCTTTCTTGTTTTAGTCCTGCTTTTAGCCAGTTTTGCCGGGGGAGCGGCTCCGGCCGCTTTGGCGCCGGTGCCTCCCGTCTCTGTGGATTCAATCACGCCCACAGAGTTGCGGATGCACCTGGAATTTCTGGCCTCACCTGAATTGGGCGGACGTTATACGCTCTCACCCAATTTCGCCATAGCTGCACGCTACCTGGCCGCACATCTGGAAGCCTACGGCTTCCGCGGGGCCGGCGACAATGGCGGCTTTCTCCAGCATTTCAACGTGATTTCATCAAAGCCGGACACGGAAAAGAGCTCACTTTCAATCACCAGCAAGGAACAGACAGCCGACTATCATGTGGGCGATTTCTATCCCATGGGAGGTGGCGACGGGAAAGCGGAAGGACAGATTGTTTTTGTGGGCGCCGGGATTTCCTCTCCGTCGCAGCATCATGATGACTACGCCAAACTCGACGTAAAAGGAAAAATCGTCCTGGTCACGAACGTCACGCCTTCCGGGATTGATCCGTCGCGACTGCAGCGCGGGGAATCCGGTGAAAGAGCGGCGTTCAATCACGGAGCGGCGGCCGTACTGCAGGTTCCCTCGCAGCGTTTTGTAGGCTTCATGAAGTCACCTGGATTCAAAGAACGCTTTGCCGGGCGGGAAGGCGTCCACCTGGCGAAGGAAGAGGCAGAGAGGCTGCCAGTCCTCCTGCTCTCGCCGGAATTGGCAGACAAGCTGCTGGCATCCGTCGCCCTGAGCATGAAGCAGGTGCAGGACGCGGAGAAGGACCACACATCGCTCACTCCCAAAGCCACCGATTCTTCCGCACGGATCACCACCGTTTTTCAACAGCGGGAGGTGACCACGCAGAACGTGGTCGGCGTGCTCGAGGGCTCTGATCCAAAACTGAAAGATGAATATGTCGTATTCAGCGCTCATTACGATCATCTGCAGACCAATGCGGAGGGCCAGATTTATCCGGGCGCCGATGATGATGGCTCAGGCACATCAGCAATCCTGACCATTGCTCATGCCATGAGCATCGATCGCCCAAAGCGCTCCGTGCTGATCATCTTCCACGCAGGTGAAGAGTTGGGACTGCTGGGCTCGGAATACAACACCGATTATTCACCTGTTGTGCCTCTGGATAAGGTCATCGCCGATCTCAACATTGATATGATTGGCCGCTCCAAGCCGCCAGGGGATAAAGAAAAACTGGATGTACACCTGACTGATCCCAATACGGTGTATCTGGTCGGATCGGACCGGATCAGCAAAGAATTGCACCACATCAGCGAACAAACCAACTCGCAATACCAGAGACTCAAGCTGGATTACTACTACAACGATCCCGCCAATCCGGAACGAATCTACTTCCGTTCTGATCACTGGAACTATGCCAAACACGGCATCCCTGTGATCTTTTATTTTGATGGCACTCACGTGGATTATCACAAGCCTACGGATACGATCGATAAGATCGACTTCACCAAGATGACCAATGTGACTCGTCTGGTGTTTGAGACCGGTTGGCGGCTTGCGAACCTGGATCATCGGCTGACTAAAGACACAAACTAGCAATAGGCAACAGGCAACAGTTTGAGCCAAAAGCCGATAGCCGCCTTCGTGCTAAACTCATTGGCCGCTTATGCCTGTCAGAATCGTGGTTGCCGTTTTTCTCCTCGCGCTTAGTGCGGTCGCTGCGGACGAGTTCACTTTATACGAGCTGCTGCCGCCAGAGACTCATCAGTTTGCCATCACCTACGATGTCACGACGGCTCGTGAAGGCGCTCAGTTCTTCTTTAATCCTATCCGTCCCGGGTCCACTGCGAGCAAGGAACGCGTGATTGAGCGCAGCACCGGCAAGGAACTTAAATTCGAGGTGGTGGACGGCAAGCAAGCTAAACTCACTGGCCTGGTTTCTTCGGAAACAAAGGACGAAGCGCAGTTCATCAAGGTGTATCTTCCTGCGCCGGTTCCCAGGGGCGGCGAGACGCGTCTGCGGATTTTCAAGACTTACACTGACGCACCTTCGTACGGTGTGAAAGACGGCCAACTGGTATTCGAACGCCCTCTGGGCATCAAGCGCAATGTGGTCGTGCTGCCGCAAGGATGGGAATTGGTTGGATGTGCGTCGCCGGCTATAGTCTCCACCGATGCCGATGGACGCATCCGCGTCAGCTTCGTGAATGATCGCGATGATCAATTGCCGGTCAAGATTACTGCGCGGAGGCTGCCATGAAGAAACGGTCGCATCTTCTGCTTCTGGCCCTCCTGATTCCTGCCACGCTGGCCGCACAATTCCATCGCGCCGAGCAGGACCGGGAAATCAGATACTGGCTGCTGGATCCCACGACTCACCAGTTCCATATCTCACACGACCTGACCGTCACCAGGGTAGGACAGAAATCTGTGCACAGTTTTGTGCGTAAAGGCAGCGTGGTTTCACCCGACGCAAAGATGACTGACCTGGACACCGGCAAACAGCTCAAAACTTATAACGTGACCGGCAAAGAGGTGAATGCGCTTGGTTATTATCCGGAGCCTGCCGATCCTGATTCGGTTGTTGTTCAGGGAAATCTGGAGCACGCAATTGCTGAGGGGCAGTCGGCCCGCATCCGTGTAGAAGAAACCTATACCGATCCGGTTGGCTACACCGTGAAAGATGGAGAACTCGACTGGAAGCGCACGCTGGGACGGCCGTTGAATTATGTGACCCTGCCGGCGGGGTGGATGCTCTCTTCGGTGAATACTCCGGCGGTGATTTCCCTCGACGACCAGGGCCGGGTTGTACTCCGCTTCACCAACACGCGCAACGATGAACTTGCGATAGAGATCAAGGCGAGGAAAAGACCGGGGAACAGGTGATAAAGAAATATCGTTCGATCATTTCTCTTTCTTGAGAAATATTCGCCGGTAAAGAACGCCACCTGACGTTAGAGTTCCTTCCATCTTGTCGCCCTTTACGGTGAACTTGAATGTCCGGCCAGCAGTTTCCCATGACAAATTGTGCTTCTGCGCATCGTATGTCCATTCCCCGCTGCCCATGACGATCTCGTTGCCATCAACCACTTTGCTGCCGCTAACCATAAAGGAATTCGGTTTTTCGGCGATCCTGGAGATGTGATACACGTTTACTTCGTCATGGCAGGGGCTGTCCTTCACTATGCAAGTTGAATTGCCTCTCCAGGTGCCGGCAATCTGCTGGTCATCGTTTGCTGGTTTTGCGGCGGGTGATTGGGCTTGAGTAAGGACGGAAGCTGCCAGGGCAAACAGAACCACGACTAGTAACCGCATAGTATCTCCCCGGCCTTTAGACGACGAGTTTGCTGTTCCGTAACTACTTAATGTTCACTATTTACTATTTACCTCTCCGCTGTCTCGCTACTTCATACATCACCACCGCTGCCGCCACGGATACATTCAAGGACGGCACCTTGCCGAGCATAGGGATAGAAACGAGGAAATCGCACTTGTCGCGGACATGCTGATGCAAACCATGGCCTTCTGCGCCCAGGACCAGCGCACAATCCATCTTGTAATCAATCTGGTCGTAAAGCTGAGTGCCACGTTCGTCGAGTCCAACGGTCCAGATGTTGTGGGACTTAATTTCCTCGATCGTGCGGCTGATGTTCGTGACCTTGGCAACAGGCAGATATTCTGAGGCTCCGGCAGAAGCTTTCACCACAGTAGCAGTAACTCCTGTGGCGCGCCGCTCCGGGATTACTATGCCATCCGCACCGGCGGCTTCGGCGGTGCGGATGATCGCGCCCAGATTGTGCGGGTCTTCAATGCTATCCAACACGGCGAGAAAGCTGTATTGGCCACGCTTATTGTTCAGCAGATCATCGAGTTGGCCGTACTGTTTTTCCGCTGTAACTGCAACCACTCCCTGATGGCTGCCTGTATTGGCCAGCCGCGTGAGCTGGTCGCGAGGCATGGTACGCACCGGGATGCCGGCTGCTCGGCACAACTGCGAAATTTTCTGCAAGCGTGAGTCGCCGCGGCCCGCGGCCACGGCCACGTATTCAAAGCCGCGTCCACGCGCTGCCAGCGCCTCTTCGACCGGATGAATGCCGAAAATCAGAGCCATGAGGAGAATCTACCATGCAGATCCTTCGACTGGCACTTCAATACACACAACGGCAGGAAGGCACGGAGACACGGAAAAGTTTTGATTTGTGATTCTTGATTTTTGATTTGGAAAAGAGTTTACTTGGCGTCCATTGCGAACTTTGCGGTAAATGGTTACCAATAGCTAAAAGCCAAAGGCAGCCAAAGGCCAGGATCCAATAGCTGTTTTTCTAGAAGCTAGTAGCCCGAAGCTAGTAGCTGTATTATTACTCTCGCCGCCAAGCCTCCTTGCCCAGGTGATCGGCAACTAATTGAAACTTGTGTTTGCAAGTAAAGGATTCACATATGCCTTTCAGGCAAAGAACAGGGCCGCCTGTTGTCCTTTCTGTCGCCGGGCATGATCCCTCATCCGGCGCTGGAATTACCGCAGATGTCAAAACCATTGCGGCACATGGCTGTTATGCCTTGACGTGCGTCACGGCCTTGACTGTCCAGTCCACTCGCGGCGTCCGGCGTTTTGAGGCGGTGGATGGCAGAGTTATTACGGAGAGCCTGGAAGATCTTGCTACCGATTTTTCTATTGCTGCTGTGCGTATTGGAATGCTGGGCTCCGTGGAAGCAGTCCGCGCCATCGCCGCTTTCATCCGCCGCCATCAGCTTGCCAACGTAGTCCTGGATCCTGTGTTGAAGTCGTCTTCCGGTATGGACCTCATTTCCAGCGACGGCGCCCAGATGCTCAGGCAGAAACTGCTTCCACTCGCGCAGGTCATTACCCCAAATATTGACGAAGCTTCTGCGCTGACTGAATTGCCGGTAACGGACGTGGAGCAGATGCAGGCTGCGGCAGCAAAACTGCATGAACTTGGCGCGCGAAACGTGGTTATCACCGGAGGACATCTCGACCCTCCAGTTGACCTGCTTAGTTTGGCCGCAGGGCAGGGAACAAAACTGTTTACAGGCAAGAAGATCAGCGGACGTTCCACTCACGGCACCGGCTGCGCTTTTGCCACGGCGCTGGCATGCAATCTCGCGCTGGGCCGCAATTTAACTCAGTCCACAAAATCGGCGAAACAGTACGTCACGACTGCCATGAGAACTGCCGTGCCGCTGGGGCACGGCAATGGACCACTCAACCTGTTGCGCCTGTCCAAAATAGCTATGAAATGAGGATTGTCCGTAATCGCCAATAGCCAAAAGCTAACAGCCAAGAGCTAACAGCCAAAAGCCAAGCTTTACTACTGCGGCGGTTGCTGCTGCTGAGGCTTAGGCTTATCCACCACGATCCTATTGTCCCTGGTGTGCAGCGCGGGCGCGCCTTTGCTGGCCCTCTTGGATTCCACTTCAGCCTGCATTTTGCTTTCCACCAGCGAATCACTTTGCTCCGCCACCTGATTCAGCGAACGTCCTTCCACTTCCGGCCTGGTCGACACGGCCACTCTGGCGCCTGCATGCTCAGCGCGGCGGGCCCGCTCGTAATAGTCCTGTGCCGTTTCCTTATCGCCATCCATCTCCGCCAGATAGCCCATATTGTTCAGCGCAAAAGCATTCCTGGGATCGAGGCTGTAGGCTGCCTGAAAATCCCGGCGCGCCGTCCTGCGATCGTTGCGGTTCATGGCCGACACAGCTTGAAGGTTCAGCCGCGTGACTCTGGCCTGGATGTCTTCCGCTTTGGAAAGTTCTTTGCGCGCTTTTTCCGAGTTATCGGCGGCAATCTGGCTGATCGCCTTTCCCCGCCAATCCTTGTTGATGGCCACAATCACGGAATCTTGTGAACCCGTCAGTGCTGCCTGATCGTAATAACGGATCGCCTCCACCACTTCGCCTTCTTTCTCCTTGGCAAAACCCATGTTGTTCAGCGTAAATGGATTCTTAGGCTCCAGCTTGAGCGCCTGTTGCAGGATCAGGTCGGCTTCCGGCGCGCGATCCTGCTTCAGCAGACTGATGGCCTCGCTGTTCATGCGATTGACCTGCATCGGAGCTTCAGCCGTTCGCCCGGCAACCAGCGCCACGGTTTTGCCTTCAATTTCTTTGGCCGTGGAGCGATCGACTACCGCCTCCGAAGTGTTGGCCTGGGCCTGATCGTAAAATCGCTGCGCCCGGTCCATGTCGCCTTCCAGTTCGGAGACATAACCCAAATTGTTGAGCGTGAATGGATCGTTAGGATCAATCAGATAAGCCTTGTAAAAAAGTCTCTTGGCTTTATTCACGTCGTGCTTGTTCAGTGCGTGGACGCCGTCTCGATTGAGCTGCTGCACCGGTGTGTACTTGCTTTTCTTGGGCAAGGGAATCCGCAGCGCACGTTCCTGCCCGGCAAGCGACTGCACTGCAATCAATGACGAAACGAAGAGAAAAACTATTGGGAACAGTCTGCGACGCATCGATTCTAGGGTCCTTTTGCCGCCCCGCAACAAGGGGGCAGAAGCTCTGCTTAGGGTTGGATGGCAGGTTGTCGCCTTTGGGTTGGGCTGTGGTTTCTCCGAATTGCGTGTTCCTCATGCTGTCCCATGTCCCCTGCCGAAGGCTCGCTGTGGCGAGTAACCTGTTCCCTAAAACAGCCATCTGAGCTGCTGCCACGCGCATCAAAGGGATTGGTTATGAAGCGTTCCCCATTAGTCCTGATCTTCCTGCTGAGCCTGGCGGCCATGCTGGCCTGGTCGCAATCCAATTCTGCTGAGCCGCAACCCGCGTCGGGAACGCCCAAGACGCCAATGGGCGGCATCTCAGCTCCAACCGGAAAACCGGCGGCTCCAGCATCACCCACGTCCGTGACAACCCCGGTCCCAACTTCAGAAGCGCCGCCCTCGAATGCGCCAGAATCAGCGGCGCCCGAATCCGGACTTGAGCCTCTGGTCGAGGCTCCGGTGGAGCCCGAGCCCGACCGGCCGAAGACTGAGATCTTTGATAGTTCTGCCACCTCCGGCGGGTTGGTCACAGATGGGCACGATCCAATCCTGGATCCTCCGCCCCTGCCTGAAGGGAAGGCGACTCTGGTTGGCGGAATCGTGAGTGGAGTGGACCAGATTCATAACAAAATGACTGTGCGTGTTTTTGGCGGCGGACACTGGAAAATTGCATTTGACGAGCGCACGCACATCTTCCGCAATGGCGCGGAGGTAACTCAACTGGCGATCAGAAAAGGTGAGCGCATCTATGTAGACACCATGCTTGATAAGGAAAAGCATGAGGTATTTGCACGCAACATCAGGGTCGGCGCACCGGCTCCAGCGGCTGATGCCGATGGCCAGATTACTGAAGTAGACGCCGATCACGGAACTGTGACGCTGCGCGATGTGATCAATTCCTCGCCTATTCATTTCAGCGTGGACCGCAATACCAGGATCGCCTATGGAACCAGTCCCACTGCATTGAGTGCATTGAAACCGGGATCGCTGGTACACGTGAGGTTTTCTCCCGAACGCGTGAATCGCGGACTGGCGCGTGAAATCTCGATCATCGCCGCCCCCGGTTCCGCATTTACTTATGTTGGAAAGATCACTTTCCTCGACGTCCATCGCGGGCTCCTGGCGTTAGAGAACGTTCTCGACCAGAGAAACTATGAAATCCATTTCAACCCCGCCCGGACCGATGCCAGGGACAACCTGAGCATTGGCACGGAAGTCAGGATCGTCGCCATTTTTGAGGGAACGCGCTATACCGCGCAGTCCATTACCGTCACCAGGTCTGCCCAGGCTGAAGAAAAGGAGAAGGATTAAGCGGGATACCGCTGCCTTGTTGCGCCCCACTTCCGCACGCAGAAAGATTCTTAGAGGACAAATCCCTGCACATGTGTCAAGATAGAGCGTAATTCCCCCTTTACCCCTGCAAGTTTTTCATGCCAGTCGTCTTGAAGATAGACTCGCGACGCAGAGTTGTGTACTCCAGCTTTTACGGCCGCGTGACCGATAAAGAGCTGCTGGGGCATCGATCCACCATTGTCTCTGATCCGGCTTTCAATCGCAGTTTCAACGAAATTGTGGACTTGACTGCGGTGACGGAGCATGCGATCAGTGACAGCACATTGACGGCCCTGGCTGGAAGCGAAAGCCTTTATGACGACTCGGTCGCACATATCGTTGTGGCCTCTGCTGAATTCGCAGTTCAACTTGCCAACAAATTCAAGACCCTGGCGCGCGGCAAACGCCGCGATCTTTTCGTCGTGCGCACGCCGGCTGAGGCGTACAAGCTGCTGGATAAACGACAGAAATAGGCGCGCAGCTTCATTCCCGAACTGATTCGAGGATTTAAGGGCGACGATCACAATACCGACTCTATAGTGCGCAAAAAACAGTCTTTCGTGACACGAGACCTGTATCAGGGCACGAGTTTACTCGTGCCAGGCAGCCCTGAGTTAAGGGCACGGCTTCAGCCGTCGCCTTCAATCGTCCCTATGCAGACTTGAAATTCGGAAGGCGCAGCGCTTTTCTGTCAAACGTAAGGGTATGGGTGCAGCCGGCTCGAGCACCAAGCTCGCCAATCAGACCATCCGCGAACTCTCCGCGTCCCTGCTTCAGCGCCACCATAGCCAGAAAGATTTCCTGCTCGTTCTCCACAACCAGCACATCGACTTGGAGCATGCGCTCGACTGCGCTGGCGATTTGTGGGCGGGTCAAGCCATAGGCGCGGTCCAAAACCCATACCAGTTCGGCCATCGTCACGACGCTCACAAACCCTGGGCTCGCCGTACTCAACCGGTGCTCGATGATGTCAGTTGCTTTGGCCGATTGAACGGGATCGTCCTGCGTGATGTAGCGCACAAGGATGTTTGTATCCAGGCCGATCACGGGCGTCTTGTGCGTCCTCTGGCGCCGGACGCCCCTTCGGCCGCCGCTTTGCTCATTTCATTAATGGTTACAGGTCTCCGCCGTCTGGATCGGACTATGCCCCGCAAGCTCCGCGCCGGAAGTTTCGGCAACAGAACCACGGTACCGTCAGGATGTAAAAAAAACTTCAACCGGTCGCCCGGCTTTAATCCAAGATATTCACGAATCGTTTTCGGAATCGTTGCCTGCCCTTTCACGGTTATTGCTGTTTCCATGAGTTCTCCATTACATTCTTAATAATGTAATACCACAAAGGATCATGAAAAGGCCAGCATTAATAAGGCTGACTCTGATGTATTTCTCAAAATCGAAGCGAAAGGCAGCTCAAACCGCCATCCATCTTCTGAAATTCTGACATCTCCAGCGGAATGACCGAATAACCCAGATGCTTAAGATCGGATTTCAGCCCAGGACAGCCGGCTGGAATGACCACATGATCGTTGACGAGAATGCTGTTGGCGGCATAGCTTTCTTCGGCCTTCACCCGGATCAAATCATATCCCGCAAATTCTTTGCGTGACGCCACCTCTTCGACAACCACCAAGTGATTACGCCCAAGATACGCAATCCCGCTTTTGAGGTGAAGAAGACTTTTCATCTTTCTTATGTCAATGAATGACCAGGTGTAGCCTTCAGCAGCCAGAATTTCTGCGAGCTGCCTTCCGCCGTTTTCATTCGTACGGTGTGAGAGCCCGATAAAAAAATGTTTCTCCGCCTCGCAGATGTCGCCGCCATCAACTGTGCCCGGCGCTTTGATCTCCGCAAATGAAGAAAAAAACTTTGCCAGTGGTCCGCGAATGCCGCTCACTTCGCCTTCGCGGCTTTTTGCGCCCGGCCGGGTGAGGATCGCTGTCTTTCCCGTAAGGACCGCAGTATCTTCCACAAATGTCGAATCCGGATGAGCGGGATCAGCTTCCAGGATTGTCAGCGCAATTCCACAGCGTTCCAGCGCATCGCAATAACTCTGGTATTGTTGCGTGACTTTGGCGGAGTCGGGTCTTCCCAGCGAGCCGGTAGTCAGGCCGTCGGCGAAGTTCGCGGCCGGTCGGCGGAGAATCGCATTCCCGATCATGTTCTCCATTTTGTTGTATCAGCGCACGATCCCGCCCGCATTATTCAAGAATCTTGTGCAGTCGACCACACTCCAACCCTTGTCATTCTGCCTGCCCCGGCTCGCCGTGGGAGCAAGTCCGAGTCCCAGCCTGGCTGGGATGAGGACGCAGGGAAGAATCCCCATACTGTGCGCTGCGTCACGCTGCGTCAGGGAATTCTCACCTATTCGCTGTCCCTGCCAGTTGTGTCATCATCCCGAGCGAAATTCGCGTTTGTTCGCGTGAATTCGCAGCTAAAGGTGCTCATGTTGACTTAGGTTTTGCTTTCCCCTATTCCCTATTCCCTGAACTGTGACGTGTTGCCTGACCCAAATATGCACGGGCACGCTGGCCGCCAGAGTACAAAGCGCAACCACGCTGTTCCTGATGTCACTCTTTATTGCGGCCGCCAGAAACAGCAGCGATCCCGCTAGCACCAGCAAAGTAGTCCACGGATAGCCCCACGCGCGAAATGGACGCGGAAGCTCCGGCGCAGTGCGCCGCAAGACCAGCAACGCCGCGTAGCTGGCGGCATAATTAGCGACAAAGAAGATTGCCGCAATCGCGATAATGCGGTCGAAGGTGGCCGTGGCCACAAGCAGCATGGCGGCCACAGACGTTATCAGCAGCGCAAATCTGGGTGTTCCCCCTGCGCTTACCGATGCGACGCCGGATGCGAACAGGCCATCACGGCTGATGGCAAAAATAATGCGTGTCGCTCCCAGAAGCACCGAGTTAATCAGACTCAACAATGTGAGCAGGGACAGCGCAACAATCAACCGGCCGCTTGCGTTCCCAAAAATGATATGCGCCGCGTCTGCCGCGGGCAATCTGGATGCGGCCAGTTGCGGGATGGTGAGCACATGCAGCAAGGCCAGGTTAATCAACAAATACATCGCGATCACCACAGTCACGCCGCCAATCATGATGCGCGGGAGGTTGCGCGCAGGATCAACATCCTCTTCAGTGAAATAGATTGCCTCATACCAGCCATCATAGGTAACGATGACCGAACGCAATGCCACGACTAATATTCCCAGCCCTGCAAGGAATCCCGCAGGTAAGTGAATGGGCGTGGCCGCTTCGACGGCGCCGGGGCTCTTCCCGTGGTGGAGAAAACTCGCAAACACCAGCGCAAGCAGCGCCGCTGCCGTGAGAGAACTTGTAAGTTTCTGTGCGCCGCTGCCGGAACGCACGCCCATCCACTGCAGAACCGTGAACATTGCGAGGATTGCCAGTCCGACAGCAGTCTGATGATGTTGAAGCCAGGCTCCGGGCCAAAGCTGCCCAAGATACTCGGCCGCCGTAATAGAAGCATAAGCAAGCACGGCGCAATTGTTGAGCCAGTCGCCCCAGCCGGCGGCGAACCCGGCAAAGCTGCCAAATGCCCGGCGCGCGTAGACGTAAAATCCACCTGCCTGCGGCAGCATGGCGGCCAACTCTGTCACCGAGATCGAGCCCAGCAGCGCATAAACTCCGCCAATCACCCACGCCAGCAGAATCAGCCAATAATTCCCAAGCTGCGCCGCAACCGCGCCCGGCAAGCGCAGAATTCCCACTCCAACCGTGCCGCCAAAGATCACGGCAATGCCGAATCCAATCCCCAGAATTCGCAGCAATCCAGGCTTTCGCAGAGCCGAGGCTGACGCTGCTGACAGGGAAGTACTCATGTGAACCCGCGAGAATGCACCATGATAAACGTCTGCCCGCGTCCGCAAACTGTTACAGCAGTTCTATAGTGCGATTATGGAAAGGTGAAGAATCCAAACGTAGAGACGGTGCTAAGCACCGTCTGCCGCGCGAAGCGGACTAAAGTAGTTTAGAGAACACTGTGACCACCATTACGATCCGTCATCTCGGGGGTGTGCGCGAAGCGCAGACTCGGAGAGACCTTGTGGTTCCTCCGAGTCACTGCATTAATGAAAACGGGATAAGTTAGGTGCCGTTTTGGGCCCAAGCAGATCAAAAGTCGTGGAAGTCAAAGCCTTCGGGCTGGCCTTCTTCATCGTAGGTGACCACCAGATCCTTGCGTTCAGGCGGGGCCTGTGCTTGAAGCTTGCGTTGGGCTTTCTTCTGGGCCTT
>DATDNH010000061.1:0-5716 GCA_036518395.1 Candidatus Angelobacter sp.
ACTGTTTATTGAAGCCAACCCTTTCAGCCATCGACGCGAGCCATCCTAAATGAGAAAGGGAAAATGTCAACGCCGAAGATTGGTGCAAATGAAAATATTTTTTGCAAGCGCCAACTTGCGCAATCCCCGCCAAAATCGCGGCTTTGTGCAATTCGCTGGCCGCACAATCCTGTTATCCACAGGAGTTTCCACACTGAAGTAGGCAAACCATTGACTACACGCATCAAATGAATATCTTGACCTGCCGCCAAAGTTGCCTCATTCTGTCTCACAAGGAGTCGAATGGGACGTTTTGTAGCGTACGTTGATGGTGGGTCGCACGGCAGTCCGGGGCCGTCCGGCATTGGCGTGGTGATAGAAAAACCCGATGGAGAGCTGGTCAGGATCGCCAAGTGGATTGGCCATCACGACAATAATGTTGCCGAATACGTAGCCCTTCTGGAAGCGCTGCAATATGCGCTGGAGCTCAAGGCCACAGCGCTGCATGTTTATTCCGACTCTGAGCTGGTAGTAAAACAAATGACGGGCGAGTACGCCTGCCGCAGTCCGCGGTTGTATTCATTGAATTGGACCTGCCGCAAGCTGGCGCGGTCACTGAAATTCTGCATAGCGCACATCCCTCGCGAGCGCAACGAGGAAGCCAACCGGCTGGCCAATCATGCCGCGCGCTTGCGCACTCAACCGGTGTACTAAGAGACTCCTTCTATTTAACGCCCGCCGCTTCGTGCTGCGTTGCCCAGGGCGCTATTTCTTCTATGAGTTCCTCGTTCCATCTTCCGCCTTGCGCCATGCGCTGGCGCAGAAGGATGAAATCAACTTCGCGCTGCTGTTTTGTGCCGTAATGAAAGGCGCGGAAACCGGCATTGGCTTCTGTCATCATGTTCAGCGCCAGCCAGGCGCGATTGCTTTCCCGGTTGCGGTCCCAATGTTCCAGCTTGTGCTTGCGCAGGCTCTCGACTGTTTTGGTGAGGCAATCAGGCATGGTGTAGAGCAGCTTGGTGCACATTTCGTCTACCGCGTGATCAAGCAGAGACAAGTCAGTTTCGGCTTTCGCGATAAGCTTGCGCGCGCGCTCTTTGGCTTCGCCTGTCTTCCAGTCGCCCACGATGATGCGCCCGAACTCATCGAGTACACGCTCCGTCACCACTAAGGGATTCGCGATCCACTCGCCTTCATATCTAAGGACAGGAACGATCTGCGTCAGCCCGCCAAACCAGTAAAAACGATGCGCGCTCCAGGGATCGCAGAGCGTGACACTGTACATGGCGCGCTCGACCCCGACGAACAAGGGAAGAAAGTCAGTGCTTCCGCCATCAGGCACCGAGCCGTGTTTGGGTCCGGCCTGGCTGAACACCGCGAGGTCGCTGGCAATGGAGAAATCACACGCCATGCCAATTTCCTGGCCGCCGCCAACGCGCATACCATTCACGCGGCAAATCACAGGTTTGTCGCATTGCAGAATGGCGGTGACCATGTCATTGAAGAGGCGCATATATTGACGATAGTCAGCGGGAGAGCCGGCGTAGACTTCCGCGTATTCTCGTGTATTACCGCCGCTGCAGAAAGCCCGCGTGCCGGCGCCTGTCAGAATGACAGCAACTGCGCTGCGATCAGTGCTGGCCTCGCGCAGGGCCAGGATGATTTCCTTCGCCATGTCGGTGGTATAGCTGTTCAACTCGTCGGGATTGTTCAACGTGATCCAGGTGTTGTGCAATCCAGAAACGGCTTTCCCGTCACGATCGTGGATAGGCCGCTCCTCCACGAGAATGTTGCGCGGAACAAAATTCTCAACCAGATTATGGTCTTTCATGCTTCCCTCCTGCTAGTTGTGACCGTTGGTGGTAAGCACAACACGACGCCGAAACGCATGTTTTGCCACGCCATCCAATACAGCCGCCGCTTCTGTAAGCGGGTGATATTCAACGAATGGAGCAATAGCGATCTTGCCCGTCAAAACCAGATCGAGCGCAGCCGGATATTGGTCCGCTGGACAGCCCCAGTTGCCGCACGCCGTGGCATCAAAGGCCATGAGATTGGAGAGCCGCACTTCAATCTTTTTCGGCGTGAATCCTACCACTGCGAGATAAGCGCCGAAATCAAGCAAACTGAATGCAGTGAGCTGTCCTGCCGCCGAGCCGCTCATTTCAAAAATCTTCAGCGTTGCGCCCGGAGCTGTGTTCGCCTTGAAGAAGTCGCGCGCCACAGATTTGATTTTGCGCTCATCAAGTGTTTGCGGGTTCAGCGTCAGCGAAGCTCCGAATTTCGACACCAACGCCAGACGTTCTTCGTCCGTGTCTATGGCAATTACGCTGGCGCCCAGCGCGTGGGCGATCTGAACGCCGAATCCACCGATCCCGCCGGCGCCAACAATTACGGCAACATCGCCGATACCTAATTTAGAACGCCGGATGGCCTCAAACGGTGTGGTGACAGCATCGGCAACAACTGAGAGCATTTCCAGCGTGAGCCCGGATGGTAGTTTTTCCGGTACCGGACAGAGCCCGCGCATTGGAATTCGCACGTGAGTAGCAAAGCCGCCATCGCCGTCGTTGCCGGGCATGAATTGATGGCGGCAGATCGTCGGGCGTCCTGCGCGGCACGCGGGACATTCGCCACACGCAATTACGGCAGGCACAATGACTGCGCGACCTATCCAATCACCAGCGCGATTACCGGCCGCAACCACTCGCCCGGTAATTTCGTGTCCCAGCACCAGCGGCAACCCGTGGCGGGTGGGAACGCCGTCGTACGCAAACCCTACATCGGTATGGCAGACACCGCAACCGGCGACGGCGATGATGACCTCGTCAGGCGCAGGCTCCAGCCGCGGCAATTCGCGCAACTCGAGTGGCTTGCCCACAGAAGCAAGTTGAAATCCATAAGCGCTTTGCATAACCATATTTCCTAATTCCTGCTCGCCAGGCGCCGGAAACCCAGCACTCCCGCGCCCAGTGCACAAACAAAATCGCAATCCGGGGGAACAGTTACCTTCGCGTGCAGACGCTGCGCCAGCGCGCAGACCATTCCCTGCTGCCGTGCTACACCACCGATGAATGTGATTTCATCACTCAATCCCACGCGCTTGAGAAGAGCGCCCGCGCGATCGGCCAGCGATTCGTGAATGCCGCGAAGAATGTCTTCCACTGTGACTCCGGAACTGACGTGGTTGATGATTTCGCTCTCCGCCAGCACGGCGCAGATGCTGCTGATGGGCTGCGAGTGCGCCGCCTTCATTGACAATTCGCCGATTGCTTCCACCGGTACTTCCAGATATCGGGCCGCGCGTGCAATGAACATTCCCGAACCGGCAGCGCACTTATCGTTGCTTTTGAATTCGCGGACTTTTCCCTGTTCATTCACAGAAATGGCGCGGGTGCACTGGCCTCCGATGTCCAGCACGGTTCCCGGCTTGCCATACAAAAAAAATACTCCGCGGGCGGCGGTTGTGATTTCTGTGATCGCGATGTCACGAAAACTCAGGTTGTAACGCCCGAAGCCGGTTGCTGCGATGTAGGAAATTTCAGTCCGCTGTTTACCTGCCAGGACGCAGGCTTCTTCCAGCGCCTGGGTTGCGGCTTCATCCACGTTGATGCCGCTGCGGGCGCGGCCACGTCCGAGGACGGTAATCTGTCCCGTGGTCAGGTCCTGTGACAGCAGCATCGCTTTGGTAAACCCCGTGCCACAATCAATTCCGGCAACCAGCGGCATAGTCGCTCCTCCACACACCTGATTCGAAACTCTGGTCCATTTTTTCCAGGGCAAAAATGGCAGCGCCTACAGCACCCATGAAATGCGCATCCGGACTCACCTGCATGGACCGGCCAAGAACTTCTTCCAGCGCTTTTACCATTCCGGAATTGCGCGCGACGCCACCAGTCATGGTGATTTCAGCTTCAATGGGAACGCGCCTGGCGAGGGAGAGCGTGCGCTTGGCAATTGCCAGATGCACTCCACCCAGAATGTCTTCTGGACGTTTTCCCTGCGCGAGATAAGAAAGGATGTCGGATTCGACAAAGACTGTGCATACCGTAGTGATCTTCACGGGACGCTTCGCTTTCAGCGCCAGCGGGCCAATCTCATCCAGGCTGATGCCCATGACTTCAGCGGCATTGGCCAGAAAACGTCCCGTCCCGGCGGCACATTTATCGTTCATGACAAAGTCCAGCACCTCGCCACTGGCGCCAACGCTGATTGCCTTGGAGTCCTGCCCGCCCATATCGATGACCGTGCGCGTTCCGGGACAGAGAAAATGCGCGCCGCGCGCGTGGCAACTGATTTCCGTCATCTGGGCGTTGCCGAAAGAGATTTTGTAGCGGCCATAGCCGGTGCCGACCACAAACCCGACCTCATTGGCATCGATTTTCGCGGCCCGGCAGCACTGATCAAACGCATTCTGCGCGGCCCTCTGCACGTTGGCGCCGGTATCAGTAAGCGCGCGACCGAGCACCTTGATTCCGCCGTTTTCCGTAAGCAGAACGGCCTTGGTTTGAGTGGAACCCACATCAACTCCGGCGGCGATTCTCATCGGCACACCTCACTCGCGGCGTGAGCGGCGCCAGTGAACTTGGCATGCTCCAGCGCTTCAAAAAATGCGTCTATGCGGTTTTTGATCTGAGCTTCAGAAAAATAACGCGGGTCTTCCAGGTCTGACTCAACGTAGAGAGTCGGCACGCCGAGTTGTTTGGTGAAGTAATCGCGCATATCGCCCTGCCCGGCTGAAAACAGGCGACAGCTCTTCACAAAATGGATGATGATTCCATCCGCCTTCCAATTTTCAACGTAATTGCGGATCTGCTGGTAACGTTGCAGGTAATTGCGATTGGTAACGTTGTGGGCAAGCATGTGCATGGCTACAGACTCGAAGGGCCTTTCAGGATCGTGACGAAAACCAAATTCCCACGATCCTCCGACGGTGGAATAAGTTGAGGCCACGGCACAGGCCTTCCATTTGGCAAACATGTCGCGGAAGGTGCGGAAGTGCGGATAAGGCGGCGGGCCTTCAATCACCAGCCGGAATTTTTCCTGGTCGTAAACACCATGGTTGTTTGCTGATTTTTGCCGCAGCTCGTCCAGCGCCACTTGAAAGAATTCCAGCCCTTCACGCCGGGCGCGATGCACGTAAAGAGGACCCATCAAAGTGATGGCATCGAAATAAGCATCAAATGGCGATGGCACGTGCTGAGACAGGCGCTTGATCTGGGACCACAAGTCTTCAACCTGCCGTGAGTACTCCACGGCCTCCTGGAAGCGCCCAAAATTAAATCGCCGTCCTGTGAGCTTCTCCATCAATGCGACCACCTCATGCAGTTGGCGGACAACGTAATCAATATCCGCCTGGCTTGGCTCATCGCCTCGCAGGAATGGCACATCCAGCACATACAGTGGCGCGCCAGTAAAGGCAGCTACATGCTCAAACCATTTCACATAGGTGTTGCAGCCGACGAAGTTGCACAAGACCAGCGTTGGTTTGGGCAGCTTGCCGCCGGTAGGCGTGATCCCTTTCAGGTAACAGCCAATATCGGCCTTGACGTAAGCGCAGTTGTCGGCGGCATAGCCGAGTTCTTCAGCAGCGAGAATCGGCTCAAGCGACTGGTGGCGAATCGCAAGCTGCAGGGCGTTGATTTCGGGATAAATAGGGACGGCATCAAAGCCCTCAAGCAACTCCACACAATTTCCGGAGATCATCATTGCGACCGTAGCAGGATCGCCGGTGACC
>DATDNH010000062.1:0-35588 GCA_036518395.1 Candidatus Angelobacter sp.
CGCCGAGGGCGGCGGTGCCACACGAGCAATTTCTACGATTACAACTGATCGATTACATCGCGAAATTCGTAAAAGCCTGTTCGGCCTTTGATCCATTCGGCGGCGCGGACTGCGCCTTCGGCGAAGCCCAGGCGGGATTTGGCGTCGTGAGTCAGGAGGATTGTGTCATTCGGGGAGTCGAGCGCTACAAGATGCATTCCCACGGTATCGCCTTCTCGCAGGGATGTGATTTCGATCTTCTGGTCCGTGCCGTGCTCCAGAATTTTCTGGATGGTTACGGCGGTACCGGAAGGCTTGTCTTTTTTCTGCGCGTGATGTTTCTCGACGATATTCGCGCGATAGCCCCTGGCCATGGCCGGCGCAACGGCGCGGATGGCATTGAAGAACAGATTCACTCCGACGGAAAAGTTTGACGCATAGAGAAAGCCGGTTTTGCGCTCTTTCACCAACTCGCGCACTTTTTCCAGATGCTGGTACCATCCGGTGGTGCCTACGACGATGGGAACGCCGGCTTCCGCGCAGCGGATGATGTTGGGGATTACAGCGTGTGGTGTGGTGAAGTCAATCACTGCATCAATCGCTTTGAGCAGGTCGGGCGTGAGTCCACGCGCATCCTGGTTTTCCTGGCTGGCCAGTGAACGAAGCTCGTGAGCGCGCTGTTTGGCAACTTCGGCGACGAGCGCTCCGGTTTTGCCGCGACCCAGGACGAGGAGTTTCATGAGAATACCTCCGACATCCACCACGGAGGCACGGAGACACGGAGAAGAGCAATAAAGGTCAGGAGAGGCAAAAAAACAGACCCGATGGTGAGAACGCCTTGATGCAGCGTGGTAAGTGACAGATCCTGGGGGTCCTTTCCTTCGGCTACGCAAGCTCGCCTCGAGGACAGGCTGACAACCGCGCTCGCTCCTGCCGTCACTCGCGCTGCGCTCAGGATGACAGGGATTGAGAGTATCGCCTGATATGCAGATTCGAGCACGGAGGAACCTCTCAGCTGGTCCGCGACTTCGAGGCACAATTTAAGAACATTCACGCAAACACCTCGGGATCGACTTCAGAAAAGAAGACACTGTGGAGACGCGAGACTACCTTTGGCACGTCGGCCTCGTCAATGACAAAACTAATGTTGATCTCCGAAGCGCCCTGGGAAATCATTTGAATATTTACGTCGGAGATGGCGCTGAAAACCTTGGCGGCTATCCCCGGCGTGCTGCGGATGTTTTCTCCCACCAAACATACGATGGCTTTTCTGCCGGCGTACTTCACGGCGGCAATTTTGCCCAGATCGGCGGCGATTGCTGCAACGGACTCATTGGAGTCTACGGTGACGGAGACGCTTACCTCGGAAGTTGACACCATGTCCACCGGGCAACGGTGATTGGCGAAGACTTCAAAAATGCTTTTCAAAAAACCGTGGGCCATCAACATGCGCGCGGCAACCACGTCGACCACGGTGATGCGCTTCTTGGCAGCGATTGCCTTGAAGATGCTCTTGCTCTTGGGGGCAGTGGCAGTGATGCGTGTGCCTTCATTCTTGGGATTGCCCGAATTCAGCACCAAAACAGGAATGTTTTTCTGGATGGCGGGCAGCAGAGTGGCTGGGTGCAGCACTTTGGCGCCAAAGTAAGCCAGCTCGGCCGCTTCCTCGAAGGTAATGATCTTGATGCGGCGCGCCTGCGGACAGAGCCCGGGATCGGTGGTCATCATGCCGTCCACGTCGGTCCAGATTTCGATGCGCCCGGCGTCAAGGCCGGCGCCCACGATCGCGGCAGTGAAATCAGAGCCTCCACGGCCGATGGTTGTAGGGATTCCTTCACGAGTAGCGCCGATGAATCCGGCCATCACGGGCACGCGCCCGTGTTGGAGCAGGGGCTTCACCGTGTCCGCCAGGCGCGAGTTGGTCTCTTCAAGCTGCGGGACAGCCCTGGTAAAAGTGGAATCCGTAACGATGCACTGGCGCGAGTCAACAAGCGATGCATTCAGGCCCCGCAGCGAAAAGGCTGCGCTGACAATGCGGGAGGAGACGCGTTCACCGAACCCAGCAATGTTGTCGGTTGTGCGAGGAGTAAGCTCGCCCACGGCTACGACGCCGCGCAGCAGGTCATCCAGAGCGTTGAATTCCTCTTCCAGTTCAGCATGAATCTGGGCGAACTTGCCGGTGCCCAGCAGATCAGAGGCGGTATTGAAGTGGCGCTCGCGGGCGGCGAGAGAAAGTTTCAGGGCTTCATCACGATTGCCTGAGCCTGCGGCGATGGCCATGGCCAGAAGCTGGTCGGTCATTTTTGCCAGGGCGCTTACCACAACTACGGGAACCTCCGGCAGACGTTCGCGAACGATGGCGGCCGCGCGGTCGATGGCTTCAGCATCCTGGACTGAGGTGCCGCCAAATTTCATGACGATCATTGGCGGGTCCTCAAAACCTGACCACCGAGACGCTGAGACACGGCAAAAGGCTTAAACCACAAAGGGCACGAAGGAACACGAAGGAAATTAAGAACAAAACCAAAAGCAAAAACAAAATCTTTATCACAGAGGTCACAGAGTGGAAGCTGAGTACACAGAGGAAATCCTTGGAGTAAAAAGAAAGACTTGCGCAAAGAAACATCAGCCGCGCGCTGGCTCAACTGATGTACCCCTGAGCTTTGAGGAGTTCGCCATTCAAGATGGCAGCGCCGGCGGCTCCGCGAATGGTGTTGTGAGACAGGACCGTGAATCTCCAGTCGAACAAGTTACAAGGGCGCAGGCGACCTACAACTGCCGCCATGCCGGCGCCGCGGTGAATGTCGAATCGCGGCTGCGGACGATCAGGAGCGGGATCGTAGATTACCGGCTGCCCGGGCGCGCTGGGCAATTTGAGTTTCTGGGCAGTACAACGAAATTCATTCCACGCAGAAATAATTTCTTCCGGTTGCGCGGACTCGCGCAGCTTGATGGAAACGGATTCAGTGTGGCCATCTTCAACCGGGACACGATTGCAATGCGCGCTGACTGTAATCTCGGCCGGCTTAATGCTGTGACCGTTCAGCGATCCCAGCAGCTTGCGTGATTCGGCCTCCATTTTTTGTTCTTCGTTGGCGATATAGGGAATCACGTTGCCGAGAATGTCCAGAGAGGCGACACCAGGATAACCAGCGCCGCTGATAGCCTGCATGGTGACAACAAAAACCTTTTCGACGCCAAATCTGCGGTGCAGCGGCGCGAGAGCCATAACGAGACCGATGGCCGAGCAATTGGGATTGGTAACGATGAATCCGCCGCTTTGCTTGTACCATTGCTGAGTTTTGAGCAGCTCAATGTGGTCGCCATTCACTTCCGGGATGACGAGTGGAACATCCGCCTGCATGCGGAAGGAGCTGGAATTCGAGACGACGGCGCAGCCTGCGGCAGCGAATTTGGGCTCAAGGTCCGTGGCGGCCTGGGAATCCAGCGCAGCGAAAATCAGTTTTGGAGCGCCTTCAGGGACAGCAGGCGAAACTTCCATTGCGGCGATTTTGGGAGGCAGAGGCGTGCTCAGGCGCCACTTACAGGCGTCGGTATAAACTTTGCCGGCTGAGCGATCGGAGGCAGCCATCCACACTATTTCGAACCACGGATGGCGTTCGAGAAGTTGAATAAATCTCTGGCCGACTGTGCCGGTTGCGCCGAGAATCCCGACGGGGATTTTTGTCGCCATCTTGATTAAATTTTAGCAAACGGGGCAAGACCCTCAACGCAGAGGAACAGAATCAACGGGGGAAAGAGTCGGAGGACAACTTTTCAGGGAAATTCAAAAACAACAGCAATCCCGGCACAGAGAAACGGCCAGAGGGGACTTGGTTTTTAAATGACCCGATGACCCGATGACCCGATTAGTTCAGTCCCTCCACACTTCCACGTTGTTCGCGGGGATGGCCATCTTCAGGACTTTGTAGGAATCGTCAACCCAGATGAACCACTGCACACCGTCGGCATCGAGTTTGATCTTGTTCAGTTCGCGCTCGATGTTCTTAATGGCAATTTTGTCGCGCCCAACCAACTCAACTTTGGTATTGGCGGCCATGTGCTGGTGGGGCACCAGGATTCCAAAGTTCGTCGGTCCACAACTAAGCTGATTATCTTTGGGAATGCAACTGGATGCGAGATATCGCCAGACCAGCAATTCACGGTGAGAGAAAAAGTTATCATCCAGAATGATGGTTGACAGGGGCAGGATATAAGGGACATCGCGCTTCTTCTGGTCGGCCGCTGTAAGATGCTCGACGAGGAACTGCTCTTTCGGCTCAATGACGGATTCTTCTTTTTCCGGCAGTGTTGAGTGCCATTTGTAAACGCGCAAGTCTCCGTTGGCTGCAACCTGCATCTCCGAACTCTGCTCAGCTTTGCTGTTGCCGTCATCCACTTTGATCTCGGAGGTGATGGTGCCGACGTCAGCTCCCTGCTCAATATTGAATTTTTCCGTGGCAATGCGCTTGCCGTTCATAAAGATGCCGAAGGTGCCGGAATCTATCACTTTGCTGGATGCGACTTTCTTGTCTTTGTCGCCTACACTCCAGGCAACGCTTGCCAATAACAGAAAAATCAATGCAAGGATCAGTTTCTTCACTGCTTAACTCCAGTATTTAGTATTTAGTAATTAGCTTTTGGCTCTTAGCTCTTAGCTCTTGGCTTTTGGCTTGAAACCCTAACTCTTGCTACCTCTCCTATGGAACGCTGTTCGACGTCTGATTTTGCGAAGTACCCCGCCGCGGCCGGGCTAAGTACTAATTACTGTTTTTCCAGTATCCGCTCGATCTCCTGCGCCACGTCTCGGACGTCCTTGCCGGCTGTGTCCACGCGAAACTGAGCGAGCCCATATGCCTCCTGGCGGCTGGCAAACAGTTGATCGAACTTCATTCTGTCACCAGCCAGTGGACGCGCATTCCCTCCAGCCTCACAGCGGCGGCTCAATTCTTCCACCGGAGCGCTGAGCAGGACAGTAATTGCTTCGGCACGCTGCAGGGCTTGCCGGTTTTCCGGCTGAACAAACGTCCCACCTCCCAGAGCGACTACGGCATTTCGCGAAAGTTTTGTGTCCAGCAATTCCGTCAACACGGCGCTTTCGATTTTGCGGAAGCCTTTTTCTCCGGCTTTTTCAAAGATCGTAGCAATGGTCTGCCGTTCGCGTTTTTCAATGAGCTGATCCAGGTCGTAAAACTTCCATCCCAAACGGTGGGCCAAAACTTTTCCTACGGTTGTCTTCCCCGCACCCATAAACCCGATGAGGAAGACACACCTCGTTTTGGCCAATCCAGAAATCTCCTGCGCGACCAACAAGTGGTTTTATGGAGACCAGATTTGAAGCGCATTGTGGAAAGATGAAATCTATTTTTTAAGGGCGCTCCGCTCCAACAGCAGGAGCTGCGCGCCAGCCTTCGGCAGAGAGGAAGTGTCTCGACGTCAAAGCTATTAACGCGGACTGAAGTCCGCTCGGCACGACTAAAGTCGTGCCCTGACACAAGTCTCGTGCTGAAAAACTGTTTTTCCCCAAGCTCAAATCCTAGTCGCAAACCACATTCGGTCGCTATTGCTTCTTTACGCGGATTCTACCACTGAACGACTCTAGCTCAACTGAGGAGGAACCTGAATTGGAGGTACCTGCAAAGGAACGGCCCTCGGCGGGGACAAATGTCATATGAGGTTTGATTTGGAGAGGATAATCATTCTCGACAGAACCTCTAACCGAACGCGCAGTCAAGTCGACAGAAGCGGTTGCGGGCAGGGTCACGTCGATCGCGCCACTGTGTGTTGTCATCAGGTAAGAGCCGCCGCCGGCGAAATCGCCCTGGTAGGTAATGTTCCCGGTGGTCGTGCTGACGGTGACTTTGGGTCCGGAAACATTGATAAGTTGCACAGAACCACCGCTGGAGACGACCTGCACATGGCCAGTGATGTTGGACAATAGTACAGGGGCAGCAACACCACGGACTTCGAGATGAGAGTTGGCGGCATTCTTCACTGTCATTTGCCCGGTATCTGACGATAGGGCAAGATCGCCGCCAACATTTTCTATAGTAATGGGCGCTGTGGCTGTGGTGACGGTAACTGAGACCCCTGCGGGAACGGCCACATCGAATTCCACCCGACCCTCTTCAATGCTGGGCTTTTGCTGAGCAACTGTGTGACTGCGGATATCAACTCTTCTGCCGTCGGATGTGCTGCTCGTGTCTACCTCGACCTTATCGGAGTGAGTGGTAATGATGACCAGGACCTGGCGCTGGTTTCCCTGGTGCAGAGTTACGGCGCCGCCATTATCCGCGATGTTGACGACCCCACCGGGCGAGATTGCGAGCCGGGCCTGGCGCGTGGAATCCGCGGCCAGGGCAAGCGTCGTGGCGCTCAGCAGACTCAGCGCGACGATGGCTAACTTTTTCATGTCCTTTGCTTTCGCTATTTCAACACACGATCACTGAAGCGCGCGGGACGTAGCCATTTCATACAGCATGGCCTTTTGCTCATAGGCATCCATGAGCTGCTGTTGCGCCGCGGAATCCTGGGGATCATCATCGACCGCCTGCTGGGCGTCAGAGATGTAGGAGTTTACCGCCTTCAGATTGTCTTCATAGATTTTTGCGACTTCCGGGTTCTGCTCGGAGACGCGTGAGACCAGCGTGCGGTCTTCGGCATCGCGGGAGGCTGAAGCGCTATTTTGCGCCGCGAGGCTGGCTACGTTTACGCCCTGATTTGCGGGAACGCTGGGCCGATAATTTACGAGAAGCCCTGCCAGGGCTAGAACTGCGAGCGTGGCGAGTGTTGCGCCGAGTGGTGTCCAGTTTTTTTTTTGAGTGGGCGCCGCGGCTATCTGTCCCATGCGGGATATTCGACCCTCCCGGACCAGGCCCTCACGCTGGAGAGATTGCTGGATGCTGTTCCACACGCGCGGGTTGGGGTCACGCATGGGCAGGAGCAACTTGGCCTGTTCCGCGATGTATCTGAGGTCGCGCACAAGCTCGCTGCACGCGTGGCATGACTCTAGGTGGGCCTCTTCCTCGGCGCTTCCGCCGTTTTCGATAATGTGAGGCAGCACTTCCTGGAACTGCTGGCAGTTCATTTCTTCATCCTCTCTCGACCTGTAGCCCTGCCGCTCATCGGCGGACGGCCTTTTCGGCTCTGCTGAGCTTCAGAAGGTCGCGCAATTTCATGCGCGCCTTATGGAGTTGTGATTTGCTGTTGCCGATCGAACAGCCCATCATTTCCGCGATTTCATTATGTTCGTAGCCCTCGATATCGTGCAACACAAAGATGATCCGGTAGCCCGGCGGCAGGCTTTCGATCGATCGCTCCAGATTGACGCGATCGATGGAACCCGCCAAAACATTATCGCGAGCCCCAATATCCTTCTTGGGCCCATCTTCATGCTGCGGCTCCAGAGCTTCGTCCAATGAAACTTCGGGCAAGCCCTTTTTTCGCAGGTGCATTAGCACGACGTTCACAGCGAGCCGGTGCAACCAGGTGGAAAAAGCCGACTCGCCACGGAAGGTGGAGATCTTGCGATAAAGCTGCAAGAATGCCTCTTGCGTCAGATCCTCGGCTTCCGCAGTATTCCCCGTCATGCGCAGGCAAAGGGAATAGACACGCCGTTTGTGCAGCCCATAAAGCCCTTCAAAAGCCGCCGCGTCGCCACCTTTGGCCCGTTCAATCGCTTCTGCTTCTGACAGCCCCGACGCGATGGTTTTCTTTGCTTGTGTCAATTTGCCCTTTTGAGGCCGCTTATGCTCTGAGATGCGGCTGAGTAGCTGGTTCGTTGTACTGGTGACTATGATGGGTTCTCCCTGAAGAGGTAATGGAAGCCATTCTCAGCATCTTTGGTTGCCTGTAAAGCCCAAAAAGAGTGTAACTTTTACCTCACTTTGGCCTGTGCACCTGTGTTCCGCTGACCTGACGGCTTCCCCGCCACTAAATACACAATTCCACCGTAGATCACGGCGTTGAAGAACGGTGCCAAGTATCTAAAGGGACTCTCAAGCCAGACCGGTGGGCAGGTGATATACGCGAGTCTAAGTGCCGCCCCGTGTTCTAGAACCCATGTCTTCCATCCAAATATCCACAAAGCTCCCACCAGGAACCCGACTGCGGCGGCCCACTTGACAACAGCTGTCCACCGGTCCCGGAAATACAGGATTAGACCGATCGAGACCGGGAAAGCTGTTGCCACAATCAACTTCAGCTCAAACAGAGATTTGTTCGGAACCTCGCCAGGTGGATACATCGACAAAACGATGGCAACCAAAGTAATCACAAATCCCAAAGAACCAGCCAGCCAGATCCCTGGTTTGCCTCCAGGCACAAGTACGGCGTGCGGATCGGTTAGCCGGTCGGAGCGGTTCCCGAGTTTGATCGCTGCAGCGTACATGTACAGAAATGGAATGAAATAGAGAACAACTGCGGCATCGACCAAAATCTGATACGCCTCAAGAACGGTTGCATTGATTTGTGACAGCACCAGTATGACAGCCGAAATTCCAGCTTGAATGAGAATTGAGATATAGGGTGTTTTCCATCGGGGATGGATCTTCCCGAAGAACGACGGCAGATAACGGTCAATACCGACTACGAACGGCACACGGGCGACTCCAGCAACCGTGGCTCCCACACCGCCCGCGTTGCCGACTGTGACCAATAAGGCAGCTAAGATACCGAACCATGCAATTCCCAGGGCAGCGGAGCCGACTGTAATGCCTTGAAAAACTCCATTACGCACATCTACGGTTTGAGCGGGAAGCAGGACAAGCAGCATTGCTGTCGCAAGCAAATAAATAACAGCGATGAGCAAAGAAGATGCGTAGATGGCGCGCGGAAAGGTCCTCCGCGGCTCATGAACCTCCTCGCTCATCGAGCATACCAACTCCATTCCAGCAAAAGCGAAGGCAATAGAAGGCCAGAAATTGAGGGTGCCCCAATTCCAAGTCGGCAGTGAAGATCGCCACGAGAAATGGGTAGCGCTTCCGCGTTGGAGCCAAAAATATGTAGCGATTCCCGCCAGCATTAACAGTGGTACATAAGTGGCGACCCCGCCGGCATTTTGCAACCATTTACCGATATTCAGCCCTATAAGATTCAAAACCACAGCTATAGCCAGCAACCCCAGCGACGACCACAAAAGATAGCGTGAATTCGTCGCCAACCATGCATATTTTGGTCCTCCTACGAACACCGACATAGCCATGCTGGCGGTGAGCAACCCCGGGAAATAGAAGAAGGTGTAAACCCAGTAAGACCAACCGGCGACAAAACCGTGGAAGTCGCCGAAGGCTTCTTTGCTCCAGACGTAGAGTCCGCCTTCAGCGGGATACCGCGTGGAAAGTTCGATGATGATGAGCGCTGTGGGAAGGAAAAAGAGAACAGCGGCCAGAATCCATAAGCTGATGGAGGAGGTGCCATTGTGCGCCGCAGCGGCGATCCATCGCGGCCCGAGCACAGCGGCAATGTTGAACAGCAGCACATCCCAGAAGCCCATTTCACGCCGAAGCTGGGACTTGGGACTGGTGGATTCAGGTTGCAATTATTCCTCGCATCAAGAATCTACCACGGGCAGGGCCGCAGCCCAATCCGCCGCTGATTCCGCAGATTGCCGCAGATTAGAAACCATAAATGTTGTAACGGTAGACAGAGAGCACTAACCAAAGAGAAAACAATGTGGGACGGAAGCGGAAACCAGCGAATCAACGCGAATTTCACACCTGACAGGAAATTTGCCCAAAAACCTTTTAAGACTCGACTTCCGAGTGCTTAAAACACGGAGATGATCCGTGGATCAGCGGCCACGCCGTCTGTACCACACCCCAATTCCAGCACTGGCAACTCCAAGCAGTCCAAGCAACGGAAGGAGGGTAGAGGTCGCCGGCAGACCCTTGTTCTCGTCCGCTGCCTGATCCTGCGCGGTCTGCGGATTCTCCGTGGCTGCACTTTGAGTGGCGGTCTCCTGCTGCTGGGAACTCGATTGTGACTGGCTTGCAGAGGATTGCGTACTCGCGCTCTGAGGCGGAGGCGGCACATGATTGGACGCCATGATGGTGTTGGTCAACAGACCGGCATTCTCTCTGGGCACATCAGCGTTTGTGTAAGTTCGAAGAGTCTGCGTAGCTTGCCGCGCTTTGTACATAGCTGCAACCTCGGCCAGGCTGAGGTTATTGGTTACAGGCGGAGCGCCAAAGTTCCCTGTAGTCGCGGGTGGTACAAGATCAGGAGCTCGTTCGGCAGGGACCGCTTCCAAAGCCGGACTTTCGGTGGCGGGGGTGTTGACAGGCGCGGAAACAGCCGGCATGGAGACATATACCATGCTGGAGGGCGCAAGAGTGCTTTCCAGACCCGTATTCACCGGCGCGTTGTTACTGATACCCGCGCGTCCCGCAAGACTGATGCCCGCAGTCGGTTGAGGCGAATCAAATGTAGCTGAGGGAGTGCTAAGCAGAACACCTCCTGTCGGCCCGATGCCAGTCCATGCAGTTCCCCCCGTGGGCGGCACAACGACCGAACTCTGATTGGGATTTGTGTTTTCCTGATCGGGGGAAGCGCCCGTTTGACTGAACGCGGTTAAAGAGGCTGAAAGGACCAAAACCAGCAGAAGCTTGCGAGACATAAAGACACCACCTGGGAAAGCCGTACTACTCTAAGCTTTGGATTGCAGAAACGCAATAACGGATGCTCAAGAGAGACTCACAAATCTACGCCTGGGCTGGATTGACACTTCGCTTTTTGTTCGCCTATACTGTTGCGGGAAAAGGGGCCCGAAAATGAATATGCAGCAACAATTAGGAGTCAGGATCCGTGATCTCAGAGTGAAACAGGGCTGGTCGCAGGAAGCTTTTGCCGATCGTTGTGGCCTGCATCGCAGTCACATGGGTGAAATTGAGCGGGGCAAGGCGAATATGACGCTGGCTACTCTGCTCATCATTTCGTCGAGCCTGCAGGTCACAGCCTCTGCCCTGCTGAAGGATCTGGGCTGAATAATCCGATGATCGCGCGTGACCTCCACCCCGCCACACGCAAAAGCGGCGTGCGTCGGGGGCCCCGGTGATCGCCGTGAACGCACTTGATCGGAAAAGCCGTCGCTCCGATGAATCAACCAGGCGGCGATCCGGTCACTGAATGGTTTTTGCGGCTGCGAGCATTTCGTCGGCGCGCGCCCGCACGCGGACATCTTCAGTGAAATTCTCCCAGCGGACTGTCCGGGATGAATCGACGAGAAACTCAGCCGGGCGAGAAATGTCCGTTCCCTCCGGTCCGCCGCCGTGGTGCACCAGGTCGTAGCTACGGATTGCTTCCATTTTGGGATCGGAAAGCATGGTGAATGTGTAACCCGCTTTGGCGCAGAGATCGCGGGATTTCTCAGGGCTATCAACGCTGATGGCCACGGCACGAACTCCAGCGGCCTGAAATTCCTTGAGGTCCTTTTCGATGCCTCGCAACTCGAGGTTACAGAACGGTCACCAATAGCCACGATAAAAAACCAGCAAGACTGCTTTCGGAGGCGATGAATTTTCCATCGGAGCTGACAGCAATTCTGAGAGCGAGACGGAGTGTCCAGTGGTATCGCTCAGAGTGAAATCCGGCGCCTTCTGGCCGACTTTCGGAGCGCCGGCGGAACCCGGTACATCGCGGGCATGGACAAAACCCCAGACAGAAAGGGCCAGGAAAAGAGCGCCGAGAACCGTGACAAATATGGCGAGCGTTTTACCTGGAACGCGTGCAGATGGCCAGAGTCGTTTGAGCCCGACTACGAGCAGAAGGAGCGCAACGACGGGAAGGGCCAAATTGATCCACGGAATCACGCCCTGGGGGATTTTGAGCCAGTAGAGAAAATTGCTGGCCACAGCAAGAAAGAAGATGATCAGTCCCCACCAGAACATGGAACTTGAGCGCCTGCGGTCTTGAGAAATTTCTGGCATGGAAGGGCAGTTTACCATGCAATCCGCGCGTGCTTAACTTCCAATAAAACGCGCATACAAGCTGCGGGCCACGGCAGCATCCGATGTGCCTTTGATGATGGCGCGGCCATCCGGGAAGAGCGTCAACTCGTAAGGATCGCGCCAGAACTTAAGCACAAAATTGTTGTGTTTGACCTTTCCATGTGCTTGCAGGCGGTTTGCCAGCTCAGTGAAATCTACGGAATCGTGGCCCTGGCGAATCTGGACGGCATTCCTGCCGCACAAGGTAGTCTGAGCGTGGGCCCTGCCGTCCAGATAGGGGAATTCGCGCTTGCCACACGTGAGGCAGTCTGGTCTGGCGTGGGCCGCCGCAATCTCTGTGCGTCCAGTGGTCCAAACGTCAAAAGAGAGCAAAGTGCGCCGCAGCTTCTCCCGCGCGCCGACCAGAAACTTCATCGCTTCTGTCGCCTGGATGGAGCCAATCAGGTTCACTGCCGAATTGAGAATTCCGGCCGTATCACAGGTCTCGATCATCCCTTGTGGTGGCGCGGGGAAAATACAGGCAAGGCAAGCTGTCTCCGCCGGCAGGATGTTCATGGTAGCGGCATAGGAGCCAACGGCAGCCGCGTAGATCCACGGCCGACCATGCTTCACCGCGAAATCATTCAGCAGATAACGCGTCTCAAAGTTGTCAGTGGCGTCCAGGATGAGGTCGCATTGATCCAGGAGAGAGTGAATATTTTCCGCCGTCAGGTCGGCCACCTGGGGCTCGGCGCGGATTTCCGAGTTGAATGCAGAAATTTTTCGCACTGCCGCGACCGCTTTGGGCAACGAGTCGGCAGCGTCCGCCTCGTCAAACAGTACCTGGCGCTGGAGATTGCTGAATTCCACGTAATCGCGGTCAATGATGCGCAGCCGGCCCACGCCTGCGCGGGCGAGCAAGCCGGCAACGCAGGCGCCGGTTGCCCCGCAGCCTACAATAGCAACTCTGGATTGCGCGAGCCTGCTTTGACCCTCCCGTCCGATGCCCGGGAAAAGGATTTGCCGTGAATAGCGGTCGTCGAGTGGCACCTGAATTTATTATAGAAGGCAGCAGTGAATACTTAGTACGTAGTAGCCAAGGGCTTCGCCCTTGATATCCCTGCCGGGATATGGGAAGTCAGGAGTCAGAAGTCGGTAGAGAACCAACGAGAAGAAAATTCTCGTTTCAAACCGCATAACGGCGTAATCAGGCCACTCCGGGGGTTGCGAGCAAGTAGACAACTCTGGAACATAAGCGGGGTTTTTAACCTTTAATCGTACGCGGAAGAATAGCAAGCATTAGCGCGAGCGGGCTGCTACGCATGAAGAATAGCAGCTAACATTAACAAGAGGAGAAGTTTTGCTTTTTCGACCAGTTTATCTGGCGTTTCTGCTGTGGGCTGGTGTGTCCATGCAAGCCTTTGGCCAGCAGACAACCTCCTCTGCCCAGTCTCCGGGCGAAGTGCCAGCGGGAAGTTCTTCCGCCTCGATCCCAGGCGGACTCAACAGCTTGCAAGGCGTAAGAGTCGCCGAAATCCGCATCGACAGCGGAGCGGTTGAGCATCGCAACTGGCTTGATGCACTCATCGTACAAAAAATCAGTGAACCACTGGACAAATATAAAGTCCGGCAGAGCGTGCAGGCCCTCTACAACACGGGGCGCTTCTCGGAAATCCAGGTTGAAGCCCAGCGTAACGCGCACGGCGAAGTTACGCTGATCTTTGATGCCAGGGAAAACTTCTTCTTCGGATCGATTCTGGTGGCGGCGGCTCCTGACCCGCCGGGCAACAATCGCCTGGTAAACGCCAGCAAACTGAACCTGGGCGAGCAGTTTACGCAGGACAAAATTGCTTCGGCAATCGACGGCATGCAGCGCATCCTGCAGGAAAACGGCTATTACCAGGCGAAGATCCAGCCCTTCTATGAATGGGACAGACCCAAGCAGCAGGTGAAGGTCACGTTTGATGTGACTAAAGGTGTTCGTGCGCGCGTGGGCCGGGTGAACGTCACCGGATCGCCGGGCTTCACTCCGGCGGAAATTCTGAGCGCCGCCGGACTGGAACCGGGAGACCACGTCAGCGCCGCGAATGACAAGCGCGCTCTGAAGCGTCTGCGCAATAAGTACCAGCGTCGCGACAGGATCGAGGCCCAGGTGGCCATCACGCAACGCACGTACAACCCCGAAAGCAATACCGTGGATTACACCTTCGATATTGTCCCGGGGCGAGTGGTGCAGGTTAGAGTTGAAGGTGCGGCGCTAAGAAAAGGCCTGGTGAAGAAACACGTCCCTATATACGAAGAAAATGCCGTGGACGATGATTTGTTGAACGAAGGCAGCCGGAACCTTCGCGATTATTTTCAGACCAAAGGATACTTTGACGCAAAGGTGGGGTACAGGCAAACAACGGTCAGTTCTGATCGTCTGGATGTGATCTTTAACGTGGATAAGGGCGATCGGCACAAGGTGGTGGAGATCGCGCTGATTGGTAACAAGTATTTTCCGCGAGCGACCTTGCGTGAACGCATGCAGACACAGCCGGCCGGTGGATTGCAGCTTCATGGGCTGTACAGCCAGTCCATTCTTGCCCGGGACGTCAGCGCCATCGAAAGCCTCTACCGCGCCAATGGATTTCTTCAGGTGAAGGCCACTTCGCTGGTGCAGGATGACTACGAAGGCAAAATCGGACAAATCAAGATCACGATCAATATTGACGAAGGGCCGCAGACAGTCGTGGGCAAGCTGACCATTCAGGGAAACTCCGCGGTGCCCGATGAAACGATCCGTGGCATGATCACGTCAACCGAAGGGCAGCCTTACTCGGATTCGAACATTGCTGCCGACCAGACGGAGGTCACGAACTACTACTTCAATCATGGTTTTCCGGAAGTCCGTTTTGAATCTTCTGCCAGGTCGGATCCAGGGCAGCCTACGCGCATGGACTTGACGTACAAGATCACTGAAGGGCCGCAGATTTTCGTTGATCAGGTGCTGCTTTCCGGCCTGCACTTTACACGCGGGTTTGTCGTGACCCGCGAAATCAGTGTCAACCCGCGCGATCCATTGAGCCAGGAGCGGATGCTAGATTCACAGCAACACCTCTACGACCTGGGTATTTTCAATTCGGTGGAGACAGCGGTGCAAAATCCCGAAGGCGATGCAGCCTACAAAAGCGTTCTGTTCCAGGTTGATGAAGCCCGCAGATATACCTTCACCTACGGTGTGGGATTCGAGGTTCAGACCGGCCAGCGGGGAGGCGTCAGCAATCCGCAGGGGGAAGCTGGGGCCAGCGCTCGCGTTTCCTTTAACGTGACACGCCTGAACTTCCGCGGTCGCGATCAGACGCTGACGCTGCAAACCCGCTATGGCAACCTGCAAAAACGGATTCTGGTTGGGTACGAGTCGCCCCGCTTTCTGGATTTCAAGAATCTGACATTCAATCTCACTGCGTTTTATGACGACACGTTCGACGTGCGGACTTTTGAGGCCAGACGTCTGGAGGGGTCTGCCCAAATCAGACAGAGAGTCAACAAAGCCACGACGCTGCTTTACCGGCTTATCTATCGGCGCGTAAGTATTCCTGCCGACACGCTGGTCATAGATCCGAATTTGATTCCACTGTTTTCTCAGCCGGTGCGCGTCGGCATGCCGGCATTTACTTATATTCGCGACACGCGCGATGACCCTACCGATTCTCACAAAGGCATGTTTTCGTCACTCGACAGTGGCGTGGCCTCGAGCATTTTCGGGTCTGAGTCAAATTTCGGACGATTACTTCTGCAGAATTCAACTTATTACCAATTTCACAAGAAACGGTGGGTGTTTGCGCGCAACACACGCATTGGGGTTGAGCGCCCGTATGGTTCAACTGCCTTTATTCCCTTGCCGGAACTCTTCTTCGCCGGGGGCAGCAATTCGCACCGTGGCTTCGGGCTGAATCAGGCAGGTCCGCGGGACCTGCAAACCGGATTTCCCCTCGGCGGGCAGGCGCTGTTTTTGAACAACCTTGAGTTGCGCACACCGCCATTGCCTTTACCCTTTGTGGGAAATGATCTCAGCGCGGTGGTGTTCCACGATATGGGGAATGTTTTCCCCACGGCAACCGATATGTGGACCAATCTTTTCCGATATGTACAACCCAACCGCGCGTCCTGCGAGAACACGGTGACACCGAATTGCAATTTTAAGTACATTTCGCATGCGATTGGCAGCGGGATCCGCTATCGTACGCCGATTGGGCCGGTCAGTTTTGATCTGGGCTACAACCTGAATCCACCGCTGTTTCCGATTGCGCAACAAAACCGGTCACAGACGCTGGGGCACTTTAATTTTTACTTCAGCATTGGACAAACGTTCTGAAGAATCTTTGATTTCTGATTTTTGATTTATGAATGAAATTATCCACAGCGGAACAGTTCAGACACTCGCCAGAACCAATCTGAAATCAAAAATCAAAGATCATAAATTCTGTGCGATTTCGATGAAATTGGCTGCAAATTTCATGCTCGTTCTCGCGACGTTCACGGCTTGTTCCGCCCAGGTGGTCGATCGCATGGTGGCGGTGGTGAACCGGCAGGTGATCCTGCAGAGCGAACTGGAGCAGACGGCGCACGTGGAATGCCTGCTTCAGGGCAAGCCGCTGGATGAGCTTACCGCGGCGGAAATGCAGGCTGTTCTCGATCGTATGATCGACCAGGCGCTATTGCAGCAACAGATTGTAAACACGGCCATCATGGATCCCGCTCCGCAGGAGATTTCTTCTCATCTGCGTGAGGCGCGAGCACAGATTCCCGGAGCTGCCACCGACGATCAATGGCGTGGACTGTTGAACAGCTACGGCGTAACGCAGCAAGATGTTGAAAACCAGATTGCTGCGCAACTGCGGATTCTGCGATTCATTGATCTCCGTTTTCGCACGCTGGCGCGCGTGGACCGCGCCGCGATTTCGAATTACTACACAGAGAAGCTGTTGCCGGAATTGCGGAAGCAGGGCGCGCCTGAGCCGCCCCTGGAGCAGGTTTCGGGCAAAATTGAAAAAATTCTCACTGAACAGCGCATTGATGAACTGTTGAGCTCGTGGCTGCAAACCCTTCGCTCTCAGGCCCGCATTCAGAAACTCAATGCTGCGGCCAGGCCGGTGGCCGGAGTCGCACAATGACGGCCCTCTCCAGCGCCGGTAAAGATGCCGTGGCTTCGAGGAAACGGCGATTCAAACGCGGGCAGGCCGTTCTGGGAACACTTCTGCTCATCATCGTCGTGTGGTTCGGGCTGTATCTGAGGAGCGACGCGTTTCGCGAGTTGGTGCGCAGAAAGGTGGTCGCGGAACTGGAAGTGGTGACTGGAGGCAAGGTGGAAATCCAGTCATTTACGTGGAAGTTGTCCAAACTCCAGTTTGAAGCCAGGGGGGTAACCATCCACGGGCGCGAAGCCGCCGGCCAGGCGCCTTTCATTGAGGCGGAGCGCATCGCCGGCCAGGCCAGGATCACATCTTTTTTCCGTGCTCGTGCAGGGTTGGAATCTCTGGTCATTGATCATCCCGTGGTGCACCTGATCGTCTATCCGGATGGCACCACCAACCAACCCATGCCGAAGATCAACGAGCAGGACAAAACAGTGGTGCAGCCGTTATTTGATATGGCCATCAGCCGGCTGGACATCAACAACGCAGAACTGCTGTTGAACGAGAAGAAAATTCCTTTCGATTTCAAGGGAGAGCGCCTGTCGGGCGGCATGAGCTATTCCCGAGCGGCCAACAATTACGAGGGAAATTTCAGCATCGACCTGGTTGCCGCTCAGTATCAAAGTTTTTCCCCGTTCCGCGGAACTCTGGAACTGCATTTCCTGATGACTCCCACCCAGGTCGAAGTAAAGGCGCTCAAATTTACTGCAGGGCAGTCTGTACTCGAGGCCACAGGAACCGTAGCCAACTACAACAATCCTGAAGTTCATGCTGAGTACAGTGCCTCGCTGGATTTAGAGGAAGTGGGCCGCATCGCGCGAATTCCCCAGCTTCAGGCCGGCCACCTTGACGTTAAGGGCAGTGGAATGTATCAGAACGCGGAGTACGCGTCCGAAGGCGCGTTGGCCGCCAGCAAACTTGAATGGCGCGATTCTGGATGGAGACTGGCAGGAAGCACTCTCACTTCGCCGTTCACCATTAGTCCAACAAAAATCGCACTCACCGAGTTGAGGTCCAGTGCTTTCGGCGGCAGCGCTAAAGGTGAAATGCAAGTCCTGAATTGGAGTTCGCCGCCGGTCGAGAAAAAATTGGTGCAGCGCGGAAAGGCGAGCTTCCGCCTGCTGAACATGCAAGCCGGCGAACTCGCAGCCGCGATTTCCAGTGAGCGCCTGCCACTGAACAAAATCAATCTGGCTGGAACCGTATCCGGAGGCGTAAACAGCTCGTGGACAGGGTCGCCGAGAAACGCGATCACAGAGCTTACGTTGGATGTGAATCCTCCAGCCAATCCTTCTGCGCGGCAACTTCCAGTCACGGCTACGTTTCAGGGCAGCTACCACAGCGCAACGGAGACTCTGGAGGTTGGCGGCCTGAATTTTGCGACGCGTGGCATTCGGCTGAATGCAACGGGAACACTCGGTTCAAACGCAGCGCAGCTTAGAGTCGCATTCAATGCCGATAGTCTTCAGGAGCTTCAACCCGTGCTGGCCGTGTGGATGCCACGAGCAAAATTGCCGCTGGACGTTCACGGGAGGGCTTCCTTCAATGGAACGCTTTTCGGAAAGTTCAGCGCAATCTCCGCCCGAGGAAAACTCGATCTTGATGATTTCGACACTTTGCTCGCGATGGCACAACAGGGGCCGAGCCGGATTCACTGGGATTCGGTCGCCGCAGAAATCCTGCTTACGCCCTCAAGTCTCAGCGCCCAAAATGGATTTCTCAAACGAGGCGCTACGCGGGCTGCATTTTCCGGCAGCGCAGGGTTCGTCAAAGGGCGCTTTGATGAATCGTTGAGCCAGATCACGGCAAATTTCCAGCTACAGAATGCCGGCCTGGCAGACGCCCAATCGCTTATCGGCTTCAACTACCCGATCACCGGCATACTCAATGCCGACTTGCACGCTGCGGGGACACTGCGAAATTTGCGAGGCGGTGGCAGTATCAATGCCGCAAAGTTGACGATCTATGGCGAACCATTTTCTTCTCTGCGCGCCAACATCAACTTTGCCGGTGAAGAAACTCAGTTCAACAACATCGTTTTAACTCACAATGGCGCTCAGCTCACAGGCTCAGCCGCCTTCAATCTACCGGCGCAATCTTTCCGATTCAATCTCAATGGCGCGAACATCGAGCTGGCAAACTTCCGTCATTATCAACCGCAACGGCTCTCCATGGCGGGCCGGGCGGAATTCCATGCTTCCGGTTCGGGAACTCTGGCGACTCCAGTGATTGACGCGCAGCTCAACTTTCGCCGGCTGGTGCTGAACGGGGAACTGGTGGGCGACCTGACCGCCTCAGCGGAGACGCACGGTGACAACATGGTGCTGCGGGCGAAATCCAATTTCCAGAATGCGTCGTTTGCACTCGATGGCAGCGTGCGCCTGCGCGACGATTTTCCCGGGCAGATGACGTTGAAGTTCGAGCACCTGGATTTTGATCCCCTGATTCGCGCCTATGCGCAAGTGCCCATCACCGGCCATTCGTCCATTGAAGGCTCCATCGATCTGCGCGGGCCATTGAAAACGCCGCGGGCGCTGTCCGTTGCGGCCAATATCAGCCAACTCTCAGCCAATGTGGAGAATATCAAGCTCCACAATGATGGTCTGGTGCGATTTTCCATCAATCGCCAGAACCTTCATATTGACCAGTTTCACTTGACTGGGGACGAGGTCGATCTCGCATTGCGTGGTGACGCGAATCTTGGCGGCGAACAGACGCTGGATATTCATGCCGATGGCAAAGCTGATCTGAAACTTTTGCAATCATTCAACGGAAACATTACTTCCAGTGGCCAGGCGACACTCGCTGTTCATCTGGCGGGAACGATCAGCCAGCCGCAGGTCCGCGGACGCATGGACATTGTAAACGGTGGAATTTCCGCTGTTGACCTGCCCAACGGATTGACCCAGATTAATGGCCGATTGGTGTTTGCGCAGGACCGCATGCAGATTGAAAATCTGCGCGCGCACACAGGCGGAGGAGACCTGGATCTTGTGGGCTTTATTGCCTACAGAAATGGTTTCTATTTTGACGTGACCGCGACAGGGAAAGACGTGCGCCTGCGCTATCCGCCCGGACTCAGCGCATCCGCGAATGCCAGTCTGCGTTATACCGGCTCCGCTCAGAATTCGCTGCTGGCGGGAAACGTGACCGTGATCCGGCTCGCCGTAGACCCGCGTTTTGATTTTGCGCAATACCTGCGCACAAAGAACCCGGTCCGAACGGGTTCACAGAATCCTATTTTGGAAAATCTGCGCCTTGACATTCATATTGTGTCGATGCCTGAGTTGCGCGTAGAGACCTCGCTGGCCAAGGTCTCCGGTGATGCAGATCTGCGCATTCGCGGCACTGTGGCGAATCCGGCCGTGCTGGGTCGCGTCAACATCGCTGAAGGGGACGTATTCTTTAACGGCACGCGCTATCGCCTGGAACGCGGCGACGTAACTTTCAGCAATCCACAAGTCATCCAGCCGATCGTGAATGTGGAAATGTCAGCACGCGTGCGCGATTACGACATTACTATCGGTTTTCATGGACCTATCGACCGGATGAGCATTACTTATCGTTCCGATCCGCCGCTGCCCAGCGGCGACATCATTGCCTTGCTGGCGTTTGGCCGCACCAAGGAAGAGGACATTTACAGCAGCCAGTCCACTGCAACGCTTACGACGTCAGACACCATGCTGGAGCAGGCGCTGACCCGCTCTTCCAACAGCCGCGTGCAAAAGCTGTTTGGGGTGGGGAGTGTTAAGATTGATCCCCAGGTAGTCGGCGCGGAAAACAACCTTGGCCCCCGGGTCACGATTGAGCAGCAGATCCAGAACAATATCACGCTCACCTATATCACCAACCTGACGCAATCTTCGTCAGAGCAGGTGATCCAGGTGGAATACAACGTGAGCCGAAGCATTTCCGTGGTGGCTGTGCGTGATCAGAACGGTATTCTGGGCTTTGAGGTACGAATCAGGAAGCGCAAAAGATAGAAGCGCGGCTCTAATCCAGCAGCAATGTCATCCAGCAACAATCTGTCCAGTCCGGATTCCGATCCGTTCCTTGCCGAACGTCTGTACATGGTGGAGCAGCAGCTCCGGCAAAGGGGAATTCATGACCAGCGGGTTCTTCAGACGATGCAATCAGTTCCGCGTCATGAATTTGTGAGTCAATCAGATTGGGGAGAAGCCTACGCGGACCACCCGATCGTCATCGGGGAACAGCAAACCACTTCTCAGCCTTACATCATTGCGGCAATGCTTCAGGCCGCGGTGATCAAGCCGACCGACCGTGTGCTGGAGATAGGCGCGGGCTCCGGATACCAGACCGCACTGCTGGCGGAACTGGCCAGTCAGGTATTCGCCGTGGAACGCTATCCGGCGCTGGTGGAGGCGGCGCGGCAGGTGCTGGATCGACTGGGATACAACAACATCGCACTTGTCGTCGGCGATGGATCGATGGGCCTGCCCCAGGCAGCGCCGTTTGACGTGATCATCGTTTCTGCCGCTGCGCCGCGAGTACCGCCGGCGTTAATGGAGCAGTTGGCGCCGGGAGGAAGAATGGTCATCCCGGTAGGCGACGCCCATCAGCAGGTGCTGAAGCTGGTGCGGAAATACGGTGATCAGATTACCGAAACAGTCCTCGAAGGTTGTCGCTTCGTGCCCCTGATTGGTAAAGGCGGATTTGGAGTCTGAGTTGGCCGCGAAGAAACGCGAATCAACGCGAATCGGATAAAGGCTGAGAGTCACAAATCGTGAATGTGCTCGATATAAACTATCAAGTGCGAATTTTCCGCAACATTGGTATCACGCTGGAGATGATCAAGTGGGAGCACTCGGTTTTTGCGCTGCCATTTGCGTTGTGCGGCGCTATGCTTGCGGCTGGTGGGATGCCCACGGCTACGCAGCTTGGGTGGATCCTGGTGTGCATGGTTTCGGCAAGGTCTGCGGCCATGGCCTTCAATCGCCTGGCCGATGCGCAAATTGATGCTGCGAATCCACGTACGGCAACGCGAGCTATTCCCACGGGAATTTTGTCGCAGAAATTTGTGGTATTGTTCGTGGCCGCGGCTTGCGCCGTTTTTGTCCTTGCCGCATCGCAATTGAATAGGCTGACTCTGTATCTTTCCCCGCTGGCGCTGGCCATTGTTCTCCTGTATTCGTTTACTAAACGGTTTACCCGCTGGTCTCATCTGCTACTGGGCTTGTCCCTCGGCATCGCGCCGGCGGCTGCATGGATTGCGGTACGCGGCTCGCTGGATGCACGGATTCTGATTCTCACCGCCGCCGTGACTTTCTGGGTTGGAGGATTCGACGTTCTTTATGCCTGCCAGGACATCGATTTTGATCGCGCTTACGGCCTCAACTCTATTCCGCAAGCGTACGGAATCCGTTCTGCCCTGTGGTTTTCCCGCACTCTGCACCTGATTATGTTGGGCCTGCTTTTCACTTTGGTTTTGATGTTCGGGCTGGGAAAAATTGCGATGCTTGGCGTGCTCGCAGTCGCCTTGCTGCTGGCTTACGAGCACTCGCTCGTATCGCCGACCAACTTGAGCCGGTTGAATGCCGCGTTTTTCACTATGAATGGCGTGATTTCAGTCGTATTTTTTGTTTTTGTTGCGGTGGATATTCTGGCCAGGAACAGGCATCTGGTCACGGGCAACTAGACCCGGGCCGTTTTGTTTCCCTCCTGGACACCTTCGCGTTGGGCCGCGAGTTTTTGGCGTTTTGCCGGCGAAATTCCGCTATCATTAGAGATCAATGGCCATAGCCACTCCAACTTCAGGGCGGCACGGTTTTCAGACCGATGATCCACGCCTGCTGCCGATTGCGGACAAAGTCTTTGCTCGTGAACCGCTGACTTTTGACGATGCCGTAGCTCTCTATCGCTCGGCAGACATTCTGGCTCTGGGCTGGCTGGCGAATCATGTGCGCGAGCGCCTGCATGGCAATGTGGCGTATTTCAACGTCAACCGCCACATTAATCCTACGAATGTATGCGTGGCGGCGTGTCGCCTGTGCGCTTTTGGGCGCAAAAAAGATGCGCCTGGCGCTTACACCATGGCCCTGGAAGAAGCCTACGAGACTGCTGCGTCAGGTTACTCCGAAGCGGTCACGGAATTTCACATTGTTGGCGGGCTGCATCCTGATCTGCCGTTTCAGTACTTTCTTGACCTGATTGCCGGCCTGAAAGCGCGTTTCCCTCAAGTGCACATTAAGGCGCTGACCATGGTGGAAATTGCGTTTCTAGCCCGGCGCGGTAAGCTCTCCATTGAAGAAACGCTGCGCCAGCTCAAGGGGGCAGGATTGGATTCACTTCCCGGCGGCGGCGCGGAGATTTTTAATGAACGGGTACGCCGGGTGATCTGCGACCACAAGATCGATGGCGACCAGTGGCTGGAAACAGCTCGTACTGCTCACACGATCGGTCTGAAATCGAACGCCACCATGCTGTACGGACACATCGAGAATGAAGAGGACCGCGCCGATCATCTGGTTCGTTTGCGCAACCTACAGGACGAGACTCACGGCTTCCAGACTTTCATCCCTCTGGCATTTCATCCGGCGAACACGCCACTGCAACATCTTTTTCCCACAACGGGCATGGCTGATTTGAAGAGCATCGCTATCAGCCGCCTGGTGCTGCATAATTTCCCGCATATCAAGGCTTATTGGCAGATGATGTCGCCCAAAGTGGCGCAGATTGCGCTGCGTTTTGGCGCCGACGATATCGATGGCACCGTGATTGAAGAAAAGATCTACCACGACGCCGGCGCCACCACACCTCAGGGACTGCGCCGCCGCGAGCTGATGCGACTGATTACTGAAGCAGGACGCGAGCCGATGGAGCGCGATACCATGTACCGGCCCGTCACGCGCACAGAAACGTCCTTCACCATCTCCGTGTAAATTCTGATACTTTCGTTTCCAGCTTTAGTCCGGAGTACGTGTACAATCTGAAGGCCCCAAGGAGGCGCTATGTTGCAGAATTTACTAAGAAGCAAGCTTCTGGTTGCCGCACTCGTTGTTTTCGGCTTTGCCGCCGGCGCAGTCACCGCGCAGGCGCGCAACTGTGAAAATCAGATACGCAAGGCCGAGCAAAACCTGGAGAAAGCAGAACGCAAACACGGTGCGCACAGTCGCCAGGCGGAGCAGAAACGCCGCGAACTGGAAGAAGCGCGCGAACGCTGCCATCATGATCGCGATCGCGACCGTGACCGGGATCGCGACCACGACCGCGACCGGCACCGCCACTGATCTGCTGCCATCTTGCTTGTTTTCTTGAGTGGCTCCAGCCATCGCGCTGGAGCCACTTGTTTTTTCTGTTCTTGCCGTATCCGGCCTAATCATGCCGCCGCAGCGCAATTTGTTCTCGGTTCAAAGTTCCGCTGAGCTGAATGTCGAAGATCCCAGCGCGCCCTGGGCTGATTGCCAAATGGTGACTGCTCTTTTCAAGCAACGCAAAAATTTACCTTTGCGTCTCAGATACAGGTGTAAAATCTGCAACAGTAATGAGGGCCTGCGGACCTTCTCAGGGATCTTCTCCCAAAATGCCGAGGCGCACATGAACGTTCACATCAGCTACAAAGCAGGCAAGACTCCAGACGTAGAACGTGAATTTCAGCAGCAACTAGGAAAGCTTCAGCGGAGATTACAGGTCTTCAAACCTGAACTGGTCCATTTCCACGCCATAGTTGAGCATGCCAACGGTCATAGCTTTGGAGCTTCGCTGAATCTGCGCCTGCCTTCCGGGCAGATGGCAGTGCAGAAGGTCGGGGTAAACATTCTGGCGGCAATCAAGAACGCTTTTGCAGATTTGGGCGCGCAGCTCAACAAGCATAAAGAATTATTGCGCGGGCAGTGGGCATGGAAGCGGCGTCGGGGGCCCAGCCGTCAACCGATGGTGCAGCGCGATGTTCCGTTTGAGCGGCCTTTGGCTTCCGTGCCTGCCCAGACAACACCTAAAGAGGCAGCCGGGAATGGCGAGATCAGCAATTGGGTGAATGCCAACCTGGGCGGACTGGAAAGGTTTGTTGATCGTGAGCTGCGCTATCGTGCGTCCAGCGACCAGATTCGCGAAAACCAGATCACCAGGGAAGAAGTGATTGATGAAGTGATGGTGAGCGCCCTCTCGCAGGAGGAGCAAAAGCCCGACCAGCTTTCACTTGAGAGCTGGCTGTACCGGCTGGCGCTGCGCGCTATTCGCAGGCTTGCGGAAGACAATGCCGACATAGCGAACGTTTCTCTCGACGATCCCGCGGGGGTGCAGAACGTGACCGGCAGCGATGAAAACGTTCTGCAATACCATCAGCCGGACGATTCCTTGCGTGAAGAAAATGTCATTCGTGACGAAAATGCCAGGACGCCGGAAGAAATATTCGCCAATGAAGAAATGGTCGGAGAGCTTGACCTGGTTCTGCTCGGAGTCGCTCCGGTGGAGCGCGAAGCGTTTGTCCTGTTCACGCTTGAAGGCTTTACCGTGGAAGAAATTGCCCGCATCACGGATCAGCAGCCAGACCGGGTCCGCAAGTCCATCCAGCACGCCCGGGAGCGGGTCATCCAGCGGCTGCCGGCTCATAATGAGCTGCGACAGCGACTGCTCCGCCACTCGCGAGTGGCTTGATCCCTCAATTAATAAGAAACAAGGAGTCCTGAAGCATGATTACCCGTGACGAAATTCGCCAGCTTGCCCAGGTTGAGTCCCCATCAGCATGCGCCGTCAGTTTCTATTTTCAACCGGAAGTTCCACAAGACAAATCGCATCGCAATGAGGTCATCCTGATCAAGGACCTGGTACGGGCATGCCTTCGCAAAGCTGAACGAAAGCGCAATGATGCATTGTTGCGCGAAGATCTTCAGCACATCCTGGGAATTGCAGAGCGGCTGCACGGAAATCATTCACGCGGAAAAGTGATTCTTGCCTGTAAAGAGCAGAGAATCTGGAGAGAACTGGATGTTCCTCCGCGGCTGGGGCGCTCGCAAATCGCTGTGAACTCCCGCTTTCACCTCAAGCCGCTGGTGGCGGCGCACTCCGGGCCGCAGCGCACGTGCATCGCGCTCGTCGACCGGCAGAAAGCGCGTATTTTTGAATTGCAGGACGAGCAGCTCACGCAAAAGCCCGATTTATATTTTGGCGCTCTGCCGCCGCTGGGGCGGAGTGACGGATTCAGGGGCTATGAAGCCGGCCATCGCGAGCGCCACCTTGAGAAACAAGTGATCCAGCACTTCAAAGAGTTTGTCGATTCCCTGCACCTGCTGCAGAACCGGGAAAAATTTGAGCTTCTGCTGATTGGGTGTCGCGATGAAGCATGGCCCGAAATCGAGCCGCTGCTTACGAGCGACCTCAGACGGCGTCTGGTGAAAAGATTCCTGCTCGATCCGGGATTGGCTGCTCCGCAGGAGGTGCGCGAGCAGGCGTACCGTTTCCTCTCCGAGTTTCTCAAGTCAGAAGAGCAGGCATTGATCCGCGAAGTGATGGGCGAAGCGCAACGGAATGCTCGCGGCGCTCTTGGCCTGCGCCATGTGCTCACCGCACTTGAGCGCCAGGAGGTTCAGACCCTGGTGGTCAGCCGTGATTTTCAGGCCGAGGCAGTTGAATGTCCGAATTGCCGGCATCTGGATACGCGCATGGTGCGAAGTTGTGCCGTGTGCGGCCACGAAACGCGTGAAATCCGTGACGTTTCTGATGCGCTCGTGGATCTGGCGCTGCGTAACGGCGCTGACATCAGGTTTATTGATGGCGATCCTGACCTGGAGAAATCAGGACGAGTGGGAGCCCTGCTGCGTTTCCGCGCCGACCAGAGCACGCCGCAGAGAGTGGCGGTGTGACGCAAGCTCTTGGCTCTTAGCCTTTGGCCCTTGGCCCGATTATCGAAGTACAAACAGCTTCTCGTAGACACGATGCCCTGCACGATCCTCTCAGTGTCTTCGTCTCTCAAGATTTCTATAGCTGCAGGGCAAAGCTAAGAGCCAAGAGCCAAAAGCCGCCTTCGTGTTATCCTTGCGGTTTTGTGTCATCAACCGAGGGAGATCAATGAAACGCAGAGAATTTCTTTCCGGACTGGCGGTAACCTCCGCGGCGCTGGCGGCGGGACAACCACGAAATAGCAGCAACGCTCAGCCATCACAATCGAAACTGGCTGCCGGCGGGGGCGGGAAGACTGTGGTGATCTGCTCCAGAAATGGGATCAACTACATTGACGCCGGCTACGAGCAACTGCGCAAGGGCGCAGACACGCTGGAGTCCGCCATCACGGTAGTTTCCGGCCCGGAAAATGATCCAAACGATGACAGCGTCGGTCTCGGCGGGCTGCCGAACGAAGAGTGTGTGGTCGAACTGGATGCATGCTGCATGCATGGGCCCAGCCGCCGCGCGGGCAGCGTGGGCGCCGTGCATGACATCAAGAACGTGGCGTCGCTCTCTAAAACTGTAATGGAGCACACCGGACACGTGATGCTGGTGGGTGAAGGCGCAACCCGCTTCGGACTGCTGATGGGTTTTCCCAAAGAGAACCTTTTGACCGAACATTCGCGCAAGATCTGGCAGTTGTGGAGGGAGTACCACTCCGACCGCGACTGGTGGGGGCCGGGCATGGCCGATCCTAATTGGAAGCCGCCTGCTGCGTTGGAACAGAGTACACTCGATGAGAAACAGCAAGAGCTGCAGGTGCAACGGCTCTACTCGCTCGCGGCTGACCTCGGCATTCCAGTTGATCAGCGTATGGATGCAGTCCAGAAGGTACTCCATCCGCCCACGGGCACAATCAACTGCTCAACCTTGAACGAAAAGGGGGAAATGTCCAGCGTGACCACGACCAGCGGGCTGGCATGGAAAATTCCAGGACGCTGCGGCGACTCGCCCATCATCGGCGCGGGCTGCTATTGCGATCAGGACGTTGGAGCGGCAGGCGCAACCGGGAATGGCGAGGAAAATATCAAAGTCGCCGGCGGACACACGATCGTGGAGAACATGCGCCGGGGAATGTCGCCGGAAGAAGCCGGTATGGATGCACTGAAGCGCATTGCGCGCAACTACAACAATGACATGTCCAAGGTGAAATACGTCAGCATGGTCTATTACATTCTGCGCAAGGATGGAGCTTATGCCGGCGTGAGCATGTGGTCAGGTGCGCCCGATCACCCCATCACGTTTGCCGTGCATGATGGCACCAAGCGGATGGAGAATTGCAAATATCTGTATCAGGGAGCGGCCAGCAGCTGGCCTCCAATGCCTAAAACGCCGCGGAATCGGCCGTGGAACTGAAAATAAGCTCTCCTGGCTTTGGTCTCTCGGCCCTTAGCCTTTAGCTTTGTGTCTGAGGGTCTAGATTTTGGTAACTGCTATTTTCCAGTTGCCAATTGCGGTTTACGCGAAGCGTACCTTCACGTCAGGCCTTTTGGCCAGGTGAATGCTCTCCACAAATCGCACTTTGCCACTGTGGCGCGTCATCACGATGGATGACGTTCGCGTGCCGTCGCCAAAGAAGCGTACGCCTTTCATCAAAGCGCCGTCAGTCACACCGGTGGCGGCAAAAATCAGGTTGTTGCCCGGGGCCAGGTCGCGGGCTGTATAGATTCTCTTCTTGTCTTTGATTCCCATTTTGGCAATACGCTCTTCCAGTTCGGGGTTATCAACGACCAGGCGGGCCAGAATCTCGCCATTGAGGCAGCGCATGGCGGCGGCGGTGATTACGCCCTCCGGCGCTCCTCCGCTTCCCATGACTACGTGAACGCCGGTGCCGATCACGGCGGCAGCGATTCCGGCGGAAAGATCGCCATCGCTGATCAGGCGGATGCGTGCACCGGCCCTGCGAATATCGTCAATCAGTTTCTGGTGGCGCGGGCGGTCCAACACCACCACGACCAGGTCTTTCACGTCACGATCCAGTCGCTTGGCGATGGCCTTCAAATTCTGTGCGACGGGCGCATCCAGGTCTACCGCGCCTTTGCATGAAGGACCGACGACCAGCTTTTCCATATAGCAGTCAGGAGCATTCAACAGGCCGCCTTTTTCCGAAGCAGCCAGCACCGTGATGGCGCCGGGCGCACCGGTGGCGCACAGATTTGTCCCTTCCAGTGGATCCACGGCGATGTCCACTTCGGGAAATACGGCGCTGTCATGCCATCCCGCGCCCACGCGTTCGCCAATGTAGAGCATGGGCGCCTCGTCGCGCTCGCCTTCTCCGATCACGATCGTGCCGCGCATGGGGACGGTGTCCATCACGCTGCGCATGGACTCGGTGGCTACCTGGTCGGATTTATGGCGTTCGCCAAAGCCCATGGTCTGGGCGGATGCGACGGCGGCCTCTTCCACGACGCGCACAAACTCCAGCGCCAACTCGAATTCGAGCACCGCCTCTAAATGGTCTTTCTTATTGATCTTTTCAACCATCTGAGTCGCCATAACGCGTCTCCTTGAAGCAATTGGCAATTAGCAAATGGCAATTAGCGCAACCAACTGCTTCTTGTTCCCAAGTATTATGCTCCCACGCCTGTCACTCGTAGGCCAATCTCTGCCAAAAATGTGCCCTGAACTTAGCGCCTTTGCTAATTGCCAATTGCCATTTGCCAATTGCTAGAACGCACTTATCCCCGTCACGCTCTCTCCAATAATGAGGGCGTGGATGTCGTGCGTGCCTTCGTAAGTTTTTACAGTCTCCAGGTTCATCATGTGGCGGATTACCGGATAATCGTCTGCTATGCCGTTGCCGCCCAGGATGTCACGGGCCATGCGCGCGCATTCCAGCGCCATCCAGACATTGTTGCGCTTGGCCATGGAAATGTGCTGATGGCCGGCCTTGCCGGCATCTTTCAGCCTTCCCACCTGCAGCGCCAGTAGCTGCGCTTTGGTGATCTCTGTGATCATCCAGGCGAGCTTTTCCTGGACAAGCTGATGAGATGCAATTGGCTGGTCACGGAACTGCTTGCGAATTTTGGAATATTGCAGGGCGGTATCGTAGCAGGACATGGCCGCGCCAAGCGCTCCCCAACTGATGCCGTAGCGGGCCTGGTTCAGGCACATGAGTGGCGAGCGCAGCCCATCGGATTTCGGCAGGACGTTCTCCAGCGGAATCCGCACGTCCTGGAGTGACAGTCCGGAGGTCACTGAAGCCCGCAGCGACCATTTGCCGTGAACGTCCTGGGCCTTGAAGCCGGGCGTATTCGTTTCCACCAGGAAGCCGCGAATGCGGTTGTTATCGTCTTCGCTTTTGGCCCAGATGACCGCAATATCGGCGATAGAACCGGAGGTGATCCACATCTTTTCGCCGTTCAGAATGTACTCATTGCCGACTTTTTTAGCGCGGGTTCGCATGCCGCTGGGGTTGGAGCCGAAATCAGGTTCGGTAAGGCCAAAGCATCCCAGTTTCTCGCCCTTGGCCAGGGCGGGAATCCACTTGTCTTTTTGTGCGTCGCTGCCAAACGAGTAGATGGGATACATCACCAGCGCCGACTGCACGCTGACGAAGGAGCGCACGCCACTATCGCCGCGCTCCAGTTCCTGCATGACCAGCCCGTATTCCACGTTGGACATGCCGGCGCACCCATAGCCTTTCAGGCTGGCGCCAAAGAATCCCAGATCGGCCATGGGCTTGACCAACTCGCGCGGGAAGCGTCCTTCACGGTTGCACTGCTCGATGATGGGAACAAGGTTGTCTTCAATGAATTTGCGCGTGTTATCGCGCACCAGGCGTTCATCTTCACTCAGCAGGGAATCGACTTCAATGAAATCCACTCCCTTGAACTTAAAGGCGGGCATAGCTCTCTTTTCTTAAATAAGGGCGGTGTTGGTGTTTCTGTCAGGAAACTCTAAACGCTATCAGAGGGAAGCGGAAGGGTCAATCCGATGGCCGCGAGCGCGCGTGATCGCCGGGATCGCAACGTGATCTGATTCGGGGCGTTCATACTGTCATTCAGAGGCGACGCCAAAGAACCTGCTGGTGGTTTTCCCATGGGCCAAAGATGTTTTGGTGTTGTTCCTTGCCAATTGCCAACTGCTAATTGCCATTTGCTTGTTTATTGCAGCTCAATCTTACTTACCGTCATCTCCTCGCCTTTGACGGCTCCGGTCACCGTCACTTTGATGTCATTTTTCTTGGTGAGTGCAGCGATGAACTTCTTGGCCTCATCATTGCCGGCCTTGTCGAAGCGGATGACTTTCTTGTCATCGGTGAGCACGCCATAGCCGCTCTTTTCACAGTCTTCCATCTGCAGGCAGCCCTTCGAGTGCTTGACGCCGAACCCTGGGTTCGTCCCTTCTTCCGCAGCACAGGATAAATCGACCAGATAGCCCTTGACCGCGGAATCCGCAGCGAACGCGCAGATGGCAAAAGTCGTAACAATGATGAGTGCAATTTTTCGCATGAAGCTCCTTGGGAGTAATAAGTATAGAGCGAGAACTGAAGAAAAAGTTACGAGAAGAATCGGGAATGTTTCTTTGGCTGGCAACGTCCCATGTTTGGGATTTTCCTTTCCAATCACGCCCGATCCCGGCGATCACGGCGATTCTTAACCCCGTAAAATTCACGGTCGAGTCAGCGGTCTTCAATGAGCGGCGCTTCAGCGCCGCGACCCCGCTGATTGCTGAGTGCTTCTGCGTCCGTGTAAAATCAAAGTTACATATAAATCTCAGACTTAAGAGTCTTTCCCCAGGAGAAACACCAATGGCCAAGGTCGCCAAAACGGCGGATCGAAAGAAGATGATGGATACATCCAAGAGCACGGACTGCCCCAAGTGCGGCAAGCCGACGCGCATCGTGAAGCGCGTAAAGGACCGCGAACGCAACGTCCCCGGCGGCATCTACATTTCGTGCTCTGCCTGCGAATTCTACGAAAAGTTGTAAACCTTTTGAGTAAAACGATTCCCTCAAACCCTTGTCATCCTGAAACCTGATCGCGTAGTGCGGTCACGTGGAATGGATCTGCTTCTGCTGTCGCCGAGCGTAAGCCTCGAATGATCTAACCCTTAGATCGTGCCCTTAACGTCTCTGCCGCCTTTTCGTCTATTTCTCACAAAGTTTCTGATTCTCGGTTTTTCGTTGCTTGTGGTGAAATATCTGCAACATAGATGAACCAAAGTCCTGCGTTCGGCATTGTCGGTGGCTACGGTGCAACCGGAAGGGTGGTTGTCTCCGAGCTGCGAAAGTCTTGCGACGGCGAAATCCTGGTAGGCGGGAGAGACCTGGTCAAGGCAAACGCGCTGGCGGCTGAGTTCGATGGACGAGTCGCACCGGCGCAGCTCGATGTGCTCGATGCCACTTCCCTCGATGAATTCTGCAGCCGCTGCACCATCATTGTGAATTGCGCCGGGCCGGTCATGCAGCTCCAGGACCGTGTGGCGCAGGCGGCGTTACGCCGGCGCTGCCATTACGTTGATCCAGCCGGGCTGACGCTGGTCAAAGAACGGATGCTTTTGCACAATCAGGAGATTGCAGGGTTGGGATTGTCGTTCGTTGTCTCGGCTGGATGGCTTCCCGGCGTAACTGAGATAGTGCCTCTCTATGCCAACGCACAAGCCAGAACCAAAATGGAAAGCGTTGAGTCGCTGACCGTGTACTTTGGCGACGCAGGCGAGTGGTCGACCAATGCCTTTAAAGACGCAGTATGGTACGTCCATCATTCAGGCATTCACAGTCCCTGGTATTTCCGAAAAGGCGAGCGCGTGAGCGTGAGAAAAGCGGCGCCTTTTCCCAAAATTTATCTAGGCGGACGGCTGGGCGCTCCGCGTTTTTCCATGTATCCACTTCCTGAGCAGAACGAGATTGGCCGGCGGCTGAAAGACTGTGATTTTACGGCCTGGCAGTACCTGCCCAGCTTCCGAACGGTCATGGCGGGTGCGTTGATCGCCATGTTCCCTCTGCCGGAAGAATTGGGAATACGCCTGCTACGCAACGCCTTCCGCCGCAGCCATCTTCCAGTGGGCGGATTCGTTGTGGCCGAGGTGCGTGGGCATGCCCAGGGACGCAGCGTGAGCCTTAGAGCCGAAGTCGTCTTTGAGAAGGGCCGAGATTACTGGATCAATGGCTTGGCATTGGCGACAACGGCCCGCATGGTATCAGAGGGAAAAAGCATCAAGCCGGGCGTGAATTTCCTCGGCGACGCTGTGGACCCGGTTGCATTCGTGGCAGAACTGCGAAAAGGCGGAGTCGAGGTGGTTGAAGCTCTCGAACCTTGCCAATGAGCAGCTACACTCCCGCCTTTTCCAGAATCCCCTTGACCTGATCTTGCCATGCTTCATGCGAGCTGTGGATCGCCCGCCCCAAAAAGCTGGCGCGGACCTCGCGTACTTCCGGCAACCGGCGGGCAGCAATCGCATAGCGGTGGTATTTGGGATCCATATCCAGAGCATCATCAGAGAGATAAATTGGGCGGCGGCGGAAGTTGAGCATGCCCAGCACTCGATTCAGGCGGTGAATGGCAGAATCGATCAATACTGGTCCTTGTGACGGGTCCCGCAGTTGCGCTGCCTGAGCAGCATCGACCAGGCGAAAGAAGTAAGTGGCACGTCCGGAACGCGAACTGGATTCCCAGGCAACTACGTTTCCGGGAATAGGGAAAAAGAACCAATAAAGCGTCTCTGGCGCATCACCATCGGCATCATGTGCGCCAGACAAATCATCATCCGCCGGATCGGCGTCCCCATCAGCGCCATTGTCCTTCGTCGTAGCCGCAGCGTCCTTGTCCTCGGGTCTTATGAGCTTAAAACCGGCATAGAGCATGCCATTGCCGTTGCGGGCCACCAGATCGTCATAGTAAGGCTTCAGGTCTTTATCTACCGCATTGGTCGTCAGCGCGGCTGGAATTTTTGGATTAATCCCGGCCAGCCTGGCCACTGATGCAGACTGGCCTTCGCGCAACACGGCTGCTGTGGCTTGAAGCTGGCTGGGATTCAAAAAGGGAAAAATGGCATGGAGCGATTGAGCGCTCTGCGCCGTCAACTTGCTGATGGCCTCACGCACCTTCGAGACGAACTCTTCAGTCCGCTTGGCCAGCTTGGTGAGCTTCAATTGCTCCGTGCCGGCCTGGAGCACGACTTCCCACGCATTCGAATCGAAGCGGACGGAATCCACATCCGCGAGCCGCCATTGAAAACTCTGTGATGCCGTTGGCAGCACAGCGATATTGCTCTTGAACAGGCGGATCTCAGCCGGGCCAGAACGCGAGCCCAGCGTAAACGTTCCTTGATACCGCGCGAGTTCCTCGAGATCCTCCAGCAGCATGCACTTGAGGACGCGGTCGCGATAGGCATCGAGCAGGTCGTGCGCCACAGTTTCGTAAGACTTACCTAACTGGCGCAAGAGAATGGTGTTGCCGGTGTAAAGGGGCAGGCGGATTTCCCAATCCGCCGCCGCGACGGCGTCCAGGTCGCCCAGATCAAATGCCATCGGAGCGCCCGACTCGGGCGTCAGGGTGAAGGTCTCGGTATCAAACTGCGCATCGCAAGAACCTTCCTGAGCGACACTTCCATCCGGATTCAGATATTGAAATTTCCCGTGGAAATCGGCCATGCGCTCAGACGATTTTGTTTCCGCATTCGGGACAGAACTTCGTTCCGGCGTCGAACTTGGTGCCGCACTTGCCGCACTCGTTCTTCGGTCTCAGTGATTGGCCGCACTCGGGACAGAATTTTGCTCCCTGGGTGCGAGCGCCGCAGGAAGGACACAACGCCGCTGCCTCGCTCGTGAGGTCCAGATCTTTGGTGAGGTCCTGCTGCTTGAGCTTGTCCTTCATCTGCTCCACAGTGGTCTGCACCTGGGCGGATGCCAGTTCGGTCTCGATGTCCGGCGCGCAGTCGTAGCAGAGAACGCGCTTGGCATTCCAGCATGAGGTCAGACAAACCCAGTGTGTGCACTTGGGGCACTGCCGGAAGTTAGGTTTAGTCTCTTCAATAGCGTCGCGAAAAGCCTTGTCGTGGGCGGGTCCGAGCACTGCGCGCTCGATCTCATAGCTGCTGCCCGCGGCGCGGCCCAGCACCCCGCCGAAGAAGCTGCCCGCGGCATGCAGCGCGCTCGCAGCCATGCCGGTGGCGGACGCCTTGAACTCGCTCATGAAGCCGTTGCCGCAGCGGTCACAGAAGAATTCGAATTGAAAGCCTTTATCAGTGGAATGGTCGTGGTGGTTGCGTGTGAACTGGATAAGTGGCATCGATGGATTAATCTCCCTGAGAATGCGAGCAGAAGTGCAATCGATTTTAACAAAAGAAGCTGCTGGCTCCTAGAGAATCAGCCCTTAGCCCTTGGCCCTTAGCCTTTTGGGAAAGCAAACCAACAACTCTTACCACTGATTACAGTGATCGACCGATAATTTTTTGACTCGTTGAATTACTTCTGCGTGACCGTCAGTTTGTGATAACCGATGGTTGCCGTATCGATCTTGTCTTCAAGTTGGAATTCCGAGTCAATACCCACATTGGGATACTTGGGCTTGACATATTTATTAATGAAATACTCAAGCGCCATGCGCGGGACATCAATGCCATCAATGGAAACGGTGCGTGTGTGCACCTTGGCTTTCCCGCCGGC
>DATDNH010000063.1:0-10070 GCA_036518395.1 Candidatus Angelobacter sp.
AAAGCCGGCGATCTGGCGCACGGATTGAAAAATCCGCTGGCTGTGCTGGCCCAGGAAGCCGATCGGGCTGAAGCCGCGGGTGAGCACGAGACTGCGGCTATCATCACTCAACAGGTCGAACGAATGCGCCGGCAGGTTGACTATCATCTGGCGCACGCCCGCGCCGCTACTTCCGGCAATCTGCCGGGCGCTCGCTGCCCTGTGCTGCCTGCCGTCGAAGGGCTCACACGCACCATGAAGAGAATCTATTCGACCCGCGGACTTGCGATTCAGGTGGATGTCTCGCCTGCACACTTCATCCAGGGCCGGCGCGAAGATCTGGAAGAGATGCTGGGCAATCTTCTGGACAACGCCTGTAAATGGGCAAAGTCGACTGTCAAAATCCAATCAGTTCAGGAAAATGGCGCTGTTGTTCTGACTGTAGACGACGATGGGCCAGGCATAGCCCCCAACATGCGCGACGTGGTGCTCCAGCGCGGAGTACGCGCCGACGAAGCCGCACCCGGTTCCGGTCTGGGACTGGCAATCGTGAGTGATCTCGTGGAACTCTATAAGGGGACTATCTCGCTGGAAGATTCACCCATGGGCGGCCTTCGCGCGCGACTCCGGCTACCGGCGTGAGCGCCGGGTGGCGACTGATCGCAGTGGCTGAGACATGTGCGTTTACGCCCAAATCCGGCTGACGAGCACCAGAGCAACGAGCAGAACAACGCCGAGCCCGAAGGTGTACCAGATGAGCTTTTTCTCAATCGGAAGCAGAGGCTCATACTCGCTTTCCATCCGGCGCATTTCGTCGCTGATTTGAAGGTCCGGCATAAAGTCATCCTTTCGCGACGGGTGGCAGCATTCCGTGGAAGAACAACCACGAGATCAGCAGGCCGACCCAGATGATGTACCCAAACAGGCAAAGCAGATAAACCGCCGTCAGTTTAGCGATCCCCTGCTGCCAAAGTTTTCTGAAATTGGAGAGCGCGCCGATGGCGAAGAAAGTCATCACAAAGAAGATGACGCGGAAAACATTGGCCTCTCCCATCGACGCTTTGATTTTGGGTACCAGCGCGGGAAACAGCGCTCCCAATGCGAGCACGATCAGGAAAGTGGCAACATAGCCGAGGATGAATTTCGGGAATCGCTGCCAGATCTGCGCGGCGCGGACCTTTTCACCTTCGCGACGCTCAATTTTCGCCGACCATACCCAGGCCAGAACGAAGGCCCACACTCCGATAAAGATGTCGATGAAAACTTTTACCGTTGTGGCGGCGCTCAACGTCCATCCCGGCTGAAAATGAATTCCCGAAGACGCCACAGCCTTGGCCTGCACCAGCGCATCGGTGATGGCTCCGCTGGCCACCGCCGCTCCATCGGTTTTCACCGCCAGGCCCATCCATGCCCCCGCAACCATCGGCTGGCCGAAAAGGTAATGCTGAGCGGCAAATGGAAGGATCAGCAACTCGACCACGGAGAAGATGACTACCAGTGAAGACACCATGACTGGCACGACAGGCCGCGCTTTAATCGCGCTTCCCGTAGCTATGGCCGCTGAAACGCCGCAAATGGAAATGCCTGACGCCAGTGGAGCTGCCCACTCGCGGCTGAAGCCGAAGTACCGGCGCGCCACGTAATAAACGATGGGCCAGAAAATGAGATACGCGCAAACGATTGCGCACAATCCCTGGAACAGCATGGCCGATGCCAGCCGCCGCTGGTCCAATGCGGTAATCCCCAGAAAGCCGCCAAGCATTACGATGGCAGTCTTGATGTACAGCTCGGGTCGTATGGCATCTTTAAATTTCTGAACCACTGCGGGCATGAAATTCCCGACAACCAATCCCACCAGCAGCGCAATGATGAATCCGGACTCATTGGTCAGGTTGAGTGACCAATTGATCTTGAACGCCGATCTTTTGTCAGGCGTTGCCGCTATGTAAGCCCAACTGCCAAGAAACCAGCAGGCATAACCAAGGGCGAAGATTGCGGTTACGCCGATGGCGAAGCGCTTCACATTAGCCCGCAGGGCGCGGGCGCCGAGCAATAAAACCACCAGCAAAAAGCCATATGTCGCCAGAAGCGAAATTGAAGCCGGAAGTTTGACGTACGCTTTCGAAATGGGCGCCAGGGCTTTGGCGGGAGCCATCCAAACGGACGTGGTTACTGCCCATCCCAGCAGGTCAGTTCCAAGAAGCGAACCAAACGAGAGAACAAAAACCAGCAGGCCGATGCACAGGGCCAGCCAGTCCTCGCTCAGTCCAGGCTGCGGACCTGGAACACCCGCACCGGGTGCAGATCTTGCCTGTGCCGTCACATTTGCCATTGGCGCCTCCATTCTGAAGCGTTCAGCGAAATGTTCCGGCATTCTAGCAACGTTTCTTAACCGAGTGCAATATTGGGAATTGTGCGTCTTGCCCGAATTGCTGCGAGATTGTCTCGATTCTAAAAACTGGCCGCGCCCGACCATTCCGCTTTCAAAATCAGAAAGCCGGTCTCAGTAAACCTACGGTTTCAAATATCTGTCGTACCACGCGATCGCGAGCTTGAGAGCATCCTGCCGCGCAGTGGTGTAGATGCCGTAGTGCGCGATCCCGGGAATTGCGACCAGATTTTTCTTTGGGCCTTTGAAATCGTTGAAGGCCTTGATGGCGTTCAGCCGGTTGTCAAACAATTCTTCCTTCTCGGCGATAACGAACTGCATGGCGCAATTGGGCGCCTTGTTCACGTCTTCCACCGGAGCGTAGCTGAGGAAGCGTTCGCGAATTGGCGCGCCGCGCAATTGCCCGATCTCGACTGCCAGCGGCGCCGGATATCCCACTTCGCCTCTGGCCCGCGCGGTGGCCTGCTTCCGTTCCAGTTCCTGATCTTTCAGGCTGCCATTCAAACCCCGCGAATCGAGCGACCCAACCTGGCTGTGGATGGCCTTCACGCGCTGGTCGTGCTCGGCGGCCCAGACCACCAGCCCGCCGGAAAAACTGCTGCCCCAAAGCCCGATGCGGTTGGCATCACACTGCGATTCGCCTACGACCCAATTGATCGCGGCCAGCCAGTCATCGGCCATGTCGAGCGGGTCCACCACCTCGCGCACCTCCTGCACCTCCGCAGTGAACTTGTGATTGGGAGGATTCGGGGGCGCGGGCCGGGTGAGGATTACGCGCGAATCACTCGCGCCCCAGCCACGATAGTCGAACGTCAATACAAGATATCCAGCCTGTGCGAATGCCACGGCTTCGGGACGAAGCAGCGCCGCCACACCACCCCACCCGTGCGCCATCACGATGGTCGGGAGCTTCTCGCCTGCTGGAACGGATTTGGAAGCGAAGATGGTCCCTGACATGCGCGTTCCGGCGCTATAGATGTCCACCTTGCGCGTGTCAACGTCCGGTGGAATCGGCGCTGGCTGGAAGGAACTGCCCCCCTGCGGCCTCTGCGACGCCGGGCCGGACGCCGACTGCGGCTGTTGTGCCAGCGAACCCGACAGTAACGCGGCCGCCAACGTCCCAGACATCGCCCAGCGAAGGCCTGCGATTTTCATGTCCCCCCCGAAAACTCGAAGCTAATTCGCCCGAGCAGGCGGAAGTCTACCAGATTCCTTCTCTACAGCTCTTAGGTCTGGTAGAAGGCTGGGAATCTACTAGGTACGAAACGCAAAAGAAATGGTGGTGACCAGTGGCAACCGCGGCTTGCTGAGTCGCTATTCAGGGCCATTCTGACTTCTGGCTTCTGACTTCTGCTTTTACTGTTTTTTTGTCACTCGGCAATCAGAGAAAGTCAGTTCCACTGCAAACGGCGCGCCGCCATAGCTGCCATTGAGATTCAACTTGTGAAGCATTTGGAATCCGTCCACCGGTTGATATTCGATTTGAACCTTGAGTTGTGTTGCCTCTTCAGGCTTTTGTGACCCGTAACTTGCTTCATAACCGGTAAACAAAAATCCTTTGGGCGTCCTGGTGAAGCTCGGCTGAATGGTACTGTCGAATTCTGCTGTAGTGATTTTCACGTCGTTGATGGCAAAGTCTTTGCCCATAGTAGTAACCACGTCGGCCGTTCCATCCCGATACGTGAGCAGGTATTGCGGGCCTTTAGCCTGCAGTTGGTATTCGCTGCTGATCTCAGGAAACGGAGAGCTGAGCATGAACAGCTTCCAGGTATCAAAGAACCCTGACGTCATCTGCTCCATTCCGCCGTAAATCTGCTTGAGCGCCGCCATCATCTGCTCGCTCTGGCCGGTAAGCTCATTGTGCTTCAGCTTCACCGTGCCGTCCGGCGACAGGTCCACAGTAAATTGCAACTGGCTCAGCGTTTCGATCGCCGAAGTTACGCCCTCCGGATTTTCCTGGCTTTCTTTTTTCAGCAATAGCTCCCAATTGGGGGTAATGCTGCATTGAAAAGACTTGAGTCCTTCGTCGCGCAGGTTGTAATAAGAGCGGCGCGCCTGGCTTAGAACCGCCTGTTTATTGGCGATGGCCTGGGCTGAACTGAAAACGGGAAGAGCGACAAAACAAAAGACCAGTGAAATCCACAACGCAGGAATCGCGGGTTTCTTCATTTATTGAGTGATCTCCAGGGACATTTTCTGTTGCAACATCGCAAAGCTGCTCAAAGAATGAGCTATGTACTAAGTTCTAAGTACTGCTTTTCGGCGGCACATATTCTTTAGGAAGCTGTGAGCCTTGTCCAAAGAAATATTGTTCCATCTGTTCCACCAGAAATTGCTGGGCTTCCGGCTTCCACGGCTGAAGGCGATATTCGTTCAGCAGCATCTTGGAGTGTTCCGCCCACTGCCGCCACGCTTCAGCGCTGACGGTCTCATAAATTCTTTGTCCCAACGGTGTATCGAAAGGCGGCTCATCCAGACCGGGCAATTCTCTGCCCAGTTTCACGCATTTCACCATACGAGGCATTTTCCTGAAGTCTCCTCTTGCTGCTTTGATTCTACACGTTACTCTGTTGCAGAAGATTCAGCGGCGTTTGTGCCGTTGCTGCGCGCGCGAGGGTTTCTCCTCCACCACGGCGAACTGGATTTTGCGCAGCATTCGGTCAATTCGATCCACCAGCACCTTCACGCGGTCTCCAATGGAGTAGGTTTTGCGGCTCCGGGCGCCGATGATCTGGCGCGTGTTTTCATGGAAAGTGTAATGATCATCGTCCAGCGAATTCAGCGGCACCAGACCCTCGACGAACAGCTCTTCCAGTTCTACGAAAAAGCCGAACTTCGTCACGCTGACGATCAGGCCCTGGAAGTCATCGCCAATGTGCCGCTCCATGAACTTCATTTTTTTCCACTCGAGCAACTCCCGCTCCGCTTCATCAGCCGCGCGTTCGGAGCGGCTCGAGCTTTCCGCAATTTCGTGCAGCTCCTCCTGGGATATGGGGCCATGCACGGTCTTCGTGGGCGCGCTTTTTTTGTGCTTGTCTTTTGACCATGGGGAAACTCCCGCGCTGCGCATGATCGGTCTGCCATTTTCCTCTCCGCCTCTTTCCCGCAGCACGGCTTTGAAAATGCGATGCACGATCAGATCTGGATAGCGGCGAATGGGCGAGGTGAAATGGGTGTAACTCGGCGCAGCCAGCGCAAAGTGCCCTTCATTGATCTCCGAATAGCGTGCCTGCTTCAGCGAACGCAGCATCAGGAACGACAGTATGCGTTCTTCCGGTTTGCCGGCAATCTTCTGCACCAGTTTCTGGTACATGCGCGGCGTGATATGCACATCCTGCGGCACCTCAACCACCGGTGCTCGCTGCCCAGTGCCGTAGCGCGAGCGCTTGTCCGCCCGCATCTGCGTGCGCTTGATCGGGAGCGCCCCAACTCCCAGGGAATAGCCAAAACTGGCAGCGATGTTTTCAAAATCATAGATCCTCTTCGCGTCGGGCTTCTCATGGATACGATAGAGGCTGGGTATGCCAAGGTGCTCGAGATGTCCGGCGACGGTCTCATTCGCCGCCAGCATGAATTCTTCAATCAGCCGATGCGCCCAATTCCGCTCTGACGGCGCAATGCTCTTCATCAGGCCAAATTCGTCAAACTCGATCACAGGTTCGGGAAGATCAAAGTCTATAGAGCCTCGTTTTACGCGCTTGCGATTCAGCGCCTGCGCCAGTTCATACATGAGCTTGAAATTGTCAGCCAGTCTGGAATAACGCCGCAGCAGGTGCTCATCGCCTTCGAGAATGGCGTTCAAGTCCGTGTAGGTCATCCGCTGCGCGGAATTGATGACCCCCTCGCAAAGGTAGTAACTGAGGACTTCACCATGTGTATCGATCTCCATCACGCAGGAGAGAACCAGACGGTCCAGGTTCGGGCGAAGGCTGCAAATGTCTGTGGAAAGCTCCAGCGGCAGCATGGGCACGGCGCGATCAGGAAAATAGACTGACGTCCCGCGCTTGCGCGCTTCTTCATCAATATAAGAACCGTCTTCCACGTACTGCGCCACGTCGGCAATGTGGACGTGCAGTTCGTAGTTTCCATTGCGAAGGCGCTGGACGAAGACGGCGTCATCGAAGTCACGCGCAGTCTCGCCGTCAATTGTCACGATTGGCAGATTGCGAAAATCATGCCGCCGGGCAAGGTCCCGCCCCGGAATCACCGGGCTGATCTCCTGCGCTTCCTCCAGAACCTCTGCCGGAAAGACATGCGCGATGTGGTGCTTGCGGATGACAATTTCCACGTCCACGCCAAAATCATCTTCATAGCCCAGGATTTCGATCACCCGCCCGCGAGGGTTCTGAGTTGCGGAAGGCCACTGCGTGATCTCCACTTCCACCACCAGGTTTTCCAGGTTGTCCCAGGATGTGCGCCTGGCTTCCTGGCCCAGTACGCGGTGAGGGCTCTCTTTACGCGGATGCTTGCGTGAGGGAGGACGGACATCACGATCGGCCTCAGACGGCAAGTCTTCTAAATCCTCGTGGCGCGGCTGTTCCATCCCCGGAGGAATGATGATGTCCATGGTGACGCGTTCGTTCATCGGCGTGACGTAATTGTGCCGAGTCCCATAGTGGAAAACTCCGACTACCGTCTCATGCTTGCGTTCGGTCACACGCAGGATCCGGCCTTCTGCTCGGCCATCGTGCCGCACGGGTCCGAGTTCCACCAGCACCTCGTCGCCGTGCATGGCATTGCCGATGTTTGGAGGTGGAACGAAAATGTCGCCTTGCAGCTTGCCCCTGGCGCGGGCTGGCAGAGAGTCCGGATCAGGGGTTACAAACCCGTAGCCGTCGCGATGCATTTGCAGGCGGCCCATCACCAGGTTCTGGCTGGAGGCGGAGGTGGGCAAGCTCCAGCGGTCTTTGCCAATAGCCACCAGCTTGCGCTGCCGCGTCATCTCCTTGAGCAGCCGTTCCAGGTCACGCCTCTCCCGGCCTTTCAGGCCGAGATCATGGACTACCTGCTTAAACCCGGCAGTATGCCGAGGCTGTTTGCCGATATACCGAAGGATTTGTTGTTCGTTCACCATTGATCTTTAGCAGTGAATCCGCGTGAGGCCGTTTCAGCCCCGAAATACTTACCGGTCGCAGGATGCCCTTTCTATAACACGTCTTCTGCCGGTAGGCCCGCTGTGGCGGGTAACCTGTGGCCTGCCTTATGGCCCGTTTACCCTAACACTATCCTAAGCGTGAAAGGTCATTTCTTTAGGTAAGTTGCTGGATATAAGAAATGCCAGCAGAGCGGGAATAATTACACGCGTACTCGCGATCTGTGGGCCGCCGTTGAAAGGACCCACAGAGCGGCTAAGGCAGTGTCAATCCAGCAGTTCTGGAATCTGACGGGGATCAAGGGCGGTTCGGCTACTTACGTGCTGCTGACTTACCTGATTCCCCGGGTATCAAGATGCACATCAGGTAGGCGGCGATACAGCGCCGTGCGCTGCTCTAGAATGAGAATTTCACGAAAGGAAGCATTTTGCAAATGTGGAAGCCCGCCAGTCCCCCTACTCCCAACCCTAACGTAAGACCAACACCGGAACCGGAGAAACCAGTTATGAGCACGAGTCAAACCAGTTTCAGCGAGCCGACGCCCGCCGCCGCTCCTCGCAATGCAGTTCTCAACAACCAGGAGCAGGCGACTATTGGCAAGTCGCTCGTCATTAAAGGCGAAGTTACCGGCTCCGAGTCCCTTTATATTGACGGCCGCGTCGAAGGGGCCATCAATCTTCCCGGAAACCGCGTCACGGTGGGACGCAACGGGCAAGTCCAGGCCAATATCAATGCCCGCGAAGTCGTCGTGCTGGGCAAGGTGAAAGGCAATCTGACCGCCAGCGACCGTGTGGACATTCGTAATGAAGGTTCGCTGACCGGCGATGTGGTCTGCCAGCGCATCAGCATTGAAGATGGCGCCTACTTCAAGGGCGGCATCGACATTCGCAAGCCCACGGCCAAGGAAATTGGCACGGGCAATGGCGCAGCCAAGATTGAGACCACGCCGGTGGAAACATCGCGCACGGCCACGGCCTCTGCCTGAATGATTGGGCGTGCTGCCGATAAAAGAGAGTATTCTCTCCTTTGTCTCGACGGGGTGCTTCATTGAGTGGAGCGCCCCGCCTTTTTGGTTTCATCGCTAGCGCGATGAACATCTGCCTAAAGGCCCGCGATTCGCAAGCGAATCGCTAGACGCTGATACGCGGTGGTCGCTCTCTAGAGCGACCCTGGCGATAGAGATGTAGCCATGGTGAACAGGATTCTTCAGCTTTTATCCATCCGCTGCTCCCACAGAAAGATCTCCCAGCCGTTTGCGGCTTCGGCCCCGGCAAGACGCGCCTCGAACTCAGATTGGGAAACTCCCATGCCCGCCGGACGCCACTACGTGGTGTGTCTCGACTGCGGACAGAAGTTCGAATATGACTGGGCCAATATGCGGCGGATTGGGAGGTAGGGTCTTCTGGAGGAAGTTTATTCCGAAGCGAAGGAACCCTAACCGCTTACCTGCATTATCTCGGCGGCTGTCCTGAGTTTTTTCCCATCACAATTCTCCGGACACATTCGCAGACAGTGTGCTGACTGTTAATTGGTCGGTTTTTCTCAGCACCACGTAGCCCAGGGTCAGCGAGACAGCCTGAAATACCAGAGCCTCAATCGCATAGGCTGCTCCGGAAAACAATACTGGCGGCACATCGCCGAACCATACAGGCCAATTACGCACGAAAAAGTTGTGGATCGTGATGAAGGCGAGAGCGATGACTGCAAAAAGAAGCGGGCGCACGTGGCGGCGCTGCTCTGGTTGGTGAAGCTGGCAGTACCCGGCTATCAGCAATACAAACCCTCCAGCCAGGTATGCAGCAGTTATCGCGAACCATAATTCCAGCAACCCGGACTGACCAGGCGGAAACAGCGGCCAATGGTTGAAGAGGAATAAGGGATTGACGCCGGCCATGTCGTAGACCCAGCGCACTGGGGTATGTGAAAGGAACTGCTGCCACGGTGCAGACAACATCCAGGGATCTCGCAAAATCCCGATTACTGATTGCAGCAGCGGTGGAACAAAAACCAGCAAGGTTACGGATGCCAGCCCCATGCGCCAGAGCCGCGAAAGCCATGGCCGTGGAAAAATTGCAAAAAATGCAAGCCACGCGACAGGCGCAAGCAGCCATGACACTGTTGCCAGACATACAGGCGCCGCAATCACGATGGGCAGGCGGCGTACAGTAGCCATCCATCCCGGGCTGGGATAACCTTCTCCTACGGCAGCGGCCGCCAGCATAAACGCAGCGAGGCGCGCGCTCGCCTGCCTTGGACGACGAAATACAATAACAATCGCCACCACGAGAGGAATAAACCGGCAAAGGTAAATAACCGCTGATGCGAACCAATGCCTTGTATGCTGCCAGAACGCGGTAGTGATCAGGAATTGCACTTGCAGGTGCGCGTTGCCGCGGTTCACCTGAAGCTGCACAGGACGACCAATCTCAAAATTCGCGCGGGCCAGAAACCAGTCAGGGGTGCCATTCAGCGGATGGCCATCAACCGCCTCCAGCACGTCTCCTGGGCGCAGTCCGGCATTGTCCAGTGCGGAACCATGCATGACGCTCGCAACTTTGAGCGTAGACGCCACTGGAATCCAGCCTGAAGCTGCAGGGCCCATGAATTCC
>DATDNH010000064.1:0-38616 GCA_036518395.1 Candidatus Angelobacter sp.
TGGGCACGATCGCGATCTGCCTGAAAGTCAGCAGGATCGATTTCGGCGAGCACAGTGCCGGCAGCAACATAATGATTGTTTTCAACTCCGGGATTCACGCGGATGATCGTGCCATTGATGCGCGCGCTCACCGGGTGCAGATGGCCATCGACCTGCGCGTCATCAGTGGTCTCGTACGACCCAAAATAGAACCAAGCCGCTGTCACCGTCGCGATAAGCGCCATCAGGGTAATGGCCAGCACGAGCCGCCGATGTCGCAGCACTCGTTTCAGCAGCGATGGCCGCATTTTTGTTTCAGTCGAGGCAATTTTGTGTGCGGGCGCCGGCTTGAGTTCCAGCGCGGCCGGGTCGGCGTGATTTCCATTCTGGCTAACGAGTTCTTTTTCCTGTTCCAATAATTGCGCCATTTCAATTTCCTCCCAGATACTTGTTTGCGTCTTTTTCTGCTGCTCCGATCGCGCGCAAAAGCGTAAGCTTTGCCAGATTGTGAGCAAAAAGACTGGAGATGTAGTTTTCATTGGCCGCAGCTACATCCTGCTGGGCCTCCACTACCTCAAGGTTGTTGGTGACGCCGTTGAGAAAGCGGTCGCGGGCCTGTTCGAGCGTGCGTTGCGCGAGCTGGCTGTTCTTCTCTGCTACCTTGACAGCGCTATCAGCAGCCTGAAGGTCGGTGAAGGCGTTGCGGACTTCGTAGTCCACACGTCCAAGCAGATCAGCGTACTCAGACTGGCGACGGTCAGATTGCGCTGTGGTGTCCTGGATTTCCGAGCGAATGCGTCCGCCGGTAAAGATCGGCAGCGACACTGTAGCTACAAGAGAGTAAGTGGTAACGGAGTGTTCCAGGTTGTGGCCGATGCTGCCATAGTAGCCGTTCACGCTGAACCCTGGAGCGCGCTCGAGTTGCGCGGAGCGTTTGCTGAGTTCTGCTGCGGATGATGCTGCCTGCGCGCTCTTCAGATCAGCACGGCTTCCGCGTGCCTGGAGCAGAGCTGCTTCCAGTTCGGCGCCCGCCCAAGGCTGATATGCAGCTTTGGTTGTGGTGATGAACCGCTGTCCTGATGGCAGACCAATAATTCTCGCTAAAGTCAGCTTGTCTTTTTCCAGATTGGCAAGGGCCACGGTCACGCGCTGTTCACTCGTCTGTCTCTGCACTGTGGCCCGCAGACCCTCAATGTCTGCAGCCAGGCCGGATTGCACGCGATTTAGAGTCTGAGTCTCCAGCTCACGCGCGGCTGCCAGTTCTGCCTGAGCCGTTTCCACGCGCGCTGCGCTCGCCTGGACTTGAAGATATGCCGTGCCGACTGCAAGCGCGACGACGTTGCCCGCATCTTCGAGCGAAAGCCGTTGCGCTTCCACTGTGTGACGCGAAGCGCGATATTGGTACACAGTGCTCAGGTTCAAACCGGTATCCGAGAATGCAAGGTAGCTTTCCTGGTAGCTGAACTGTCCCGTGGAGAGAGGCAGCCCGGGCACCCTCAGGCCGATAGCGATGGTGCTCAACTGGTCGAGATTCTGCCGCAGCAGCGCGGAGACGCTCGGAACCATGGTGGAAAGAGCGCGCAGTTTCTGTGCCTGGGCCTGACGCAGAGTGGCCTGGTTTTCTACGACTCCCAAATTGAAACGCAGTCCGTGGTTGATGGCATCGGCTAACGAAAGCTGGATGGGTTCAGGGCTCAAGGTTCCGGTGGGAACGCTTCCCAAAAACGGATTTTGCTGCTGGCCGGCGAGCGAGCTAGGCGTAGTGCTGTTGGCTGCGGGATTGATGGTCCGCGGGGTGGAGATGCTGCCGAGCTGAAAAGCTGAGTTCCCGTCCTGTTGTGCTGCCGCACTCATGGTTGCGGCCAGACTAAGTACGATCGCGAATTTATAAATGCGCTTCAATTTCAACTCCTCCGTTGCGGCTCAGTGTCCCGTCGCCGCGCCACTGCGGAAAGTTTTCGTGGCCAGAGCCAAGGCGATGGTCGCGAAGGCCAGCCAGCCGAGCACGTGAAAACAATCCAGGAATCCCAACATCGCCGCCTGCTGGTTGGCCACAGCAGAAATCTGCCCGTAGGCTTGCTGCAGCGCGTCGGCGGCACTGGATCCCATGCTGATGAAATATTGCGTAATTGAATCCAGGCTCTGCTGAAATGCCGGATTTTCCGGCGTGAGGTTCTGAACCAACACGCTGTGGTGGAACTGCGTCCGGCGCTCCAGCAAGGTGGTGACAAAGGCGATGCCAAAGCTGCCGCCCAGATTGCGGAAAAGATTGGTGATGCTGGAGGCCTTGTTGTTCTTGTTCAAGGGCAAGTATGAGTAGGCAAGGGCGCTGACCGGCACAAAGAAGAAGCCGAGCCCCACGCCCTGCAGTGCCCGCACCAGAGCGTAGGTGCGGTAGTCGGTACCGGGATCGAGCGAGCCATAGCGCCACATGGAGATGCCGATAACGAAGGCGGCGAAGACGATCATTCTTTTCGCTCCCACTTTGGGAAGGAGCCGCACGACGAAGGGCGCCATCACCACAATCACGAATGCTCCCGGTCCCAGGACCAGCCCTGCATCTGTTGCGGTATAGCCATAAAGCGTCTGCAAAAGTTGCGGAATGAGAACCGTGCTGCCCAGCAAGACAAAGAAAAAGAGGAAGTAAAGGACGTTTGCCAGGGCGAAGTTCCTTTCCTTGAACAGCCTGATCTCCACCACGGGATCGTGATGCCGCCACTCGTAGATCGCTGCGGCGATCAGCGCGGTTATGGCGACGGCCAGAAATATAAGAATGAAATGGCTCTCCAGCCAGTCTTCGCGCTGTCCTTTATCCAGCACGATCTCGAGTGAGCCGAAGCCCAGAGCGATCAGGATGATGCCGATGTAATCGATCATCAATTTTCCTGCGCGCCGAGCTGCTTTCACTTCTTCGACAAACTGAGGCGGATCGGAGACCAGGCGGCTGGTCAAGAGCAGGCTGACCAGGCCGATAGGAATGTTGATGAAAAATATCCAACGCCAGGTGAAGTGATCAGTGATCCACCCGCCCAGCGGAGGGCCGATCGCCGGAGCAGTGACAATCGCCATGCTGTAGAGCGCGAAAGCGCCTGCGCGCTTTTCGCCGGGGAAGGTATCAACCAGGATGGCTTGCTCCACGGGAGCCAAGCCTCCTCCACCAATTCCTTGCAGGACGCGAAACAGAACCAGCCATCCAAGACTGGGCGCGATGCCGCAGAGAAAACTGCTGCCGACGAACAAGGCCACGCAGGCCATGTAGTAGTTCTTCCGGCCAAAGACCCGGCTCAGCCAGGCACTGAGCGGAAGTACGACTGCGTTCGCCACGAGATAGCTGGTAAGCACCCAGGTGCTTTCGTCGTAGCTGGTGGCGAGCCCGCCGGCGATGTGGGGAAGAGAAACATTGGCGATGCTGGTGTCCAGCAACTCCATGAAAGTGGCTAATGTCACGGTGACGGCGATGAGCCATGGATTGACCGCGGCCTTTGCCGTGGTTTCGGTTGCCACCAGCCGTTCGGTAAGAACCTGCGTCGCCACTATCAAGCTCCTCGTGTGTACACCGTAAACCTACCTGCCAGAAAAGATGCGTACACTGTACGCAAAGACGCAAAAAAATTATTCCAACTGCCGTGTGACGGTGAGAATCATTTCGTCCTTCATGCGCTCGGGATCGTGCCACGGGTAACATTTGCCGGTGGTGATGAGCGATCCGGCCAGCCCGTGAATCGCCACGCGAATGATCTGCGCCGTCATCTCGATGTCGATTTCATCTTCTGTTAGTCCTTTTTCCCGCGCGCACTCCCGCACACCGTCGCGCAAGCGGTCCATGACAGGCTGCCCGATGGCGACTTTGCGCTGTGCCACAGGTCCCGGCGGCATGGGAGTCATAAAAGTAACTTTGTAATGGTTGGGATGGCTGATATGAAAATCCACAATGGTTCGCACGCAACGACGCATTCGTTCGAGTGCCGGACCGGGCCTGGCGCTTTCCTGATCCAGCAACTGGATCATCCGGCTGAAAGTCTCCTCGCAGATGGAGAGCAGCAATTCTTCTTTGTTCTGGTAATGGCGATAAATAGCCATAGGCGAACAGCCGACCGCGGCGCCGATCCGCCGCATGGAGACGCTCTCATAGCCTTCGCGAGCAAACAGCCCACGCGCGGTCTGGCGGATTCGGTCGCGCAGGGAGATTCGCGGCCGTGGAGAGTCTCGCCGGATTCTGGCACGGAGTTTGTCGGCTACAGGCATCTGAACTCAAGTATGTTTACACTGTACACATCAGATGTCAACCACATTTAAAACGATGCAATAACTTGTGTTTGTTCAGCTCCCGAAATCAAATCGCTTTTTGCTTAACGATTGGACGTTGTCCAAGCCGATAGGCCGCGTAAAGAAGCAGTCCCGTGGCGGCTGCTATAGCAGTGTCGCGGGCTTCTCGGAGTGTAATACTTGCGATCAACCAGATGCACAAAGCGATGGCAATTGCGGCAATGGGAACGCCCGCGGGCAATTTGAAAATTGTGGCAGGCACGGTTCTGTTGCGGCGCAATGCCACTAATGCCGCACAGGTCGCCACATAGGTGAGAAGCCGGGTAATCGTGCTGATCGTGAGGGCATAAATGAAGGTACCTGAAACGCTCACCACCAGCAAAGCGGCCGCCGATACGAGAATGGCCCAGTGCGGCGTATGGAAACGAGGATGTGTGGCCTTGAGAAAGCCTGGGAGCTCTCCTTGTTCAGCCAACGCAAATAATATTCGCGGTGCGGCCAGCAAGATAATACTCAACGTTCCAAAGGTAGAGATGATGACCCCGATACTAATGAGCAGACCGCCTGCCGCACCCCAGAAGTTCTGTATGGCATCTGCCAGGGGTCGCTCTGAATTGCCCAGGTTGGGCAAAGTGCCAATACAAATAAACTGGATCAGTAGGTAAAGAACGGCCGTTATACCTACAGCAGACATCAGCGCGAAGGGCAGGTTACGGCGTGGCTCGCGAGTCTCACCGGCAATGATTCCTGTGTATTCGAAACCACTGAATGCAAAGACGGAGATCATTACGGCATGCGAGAAACTCTTAAAGTTCATGCCTGGAACGACGGAAAAATTAGCGAGCTTGATAAAGAAGATCCCGGCAGCGACGAACAGCAGCAGAGGAATCAATTTGCCGATCACAAAAATATCGCTGATCACTGCCGCCTGCCGGACTCCTGCGAGATTTAACCCGGTTAACGTGACTACAATTGCACTGATTATGGCAACGCGCCACCCGCCGGCGCCGGCTTTCGGCCAGAAATAACTCAGGTATTGGATGAGAAGGTTGCAGATCGAGGCAAAGGCCGTGATGCGGGCCAGCCAGAGCAGCCAGCCGATTTCAAATCCTATAATTGGGCCAAAAGCCTGGCGGGCGTAGAGATACGGACCACCACTGTCACTGAATCGGCCGCCAACTTCAGCAAAGCAAAGAACGATACAACTCACGACGAGCGCGCAGACCAGAAACGCGAGCAAACTGTAACGCCCGGTAAAGCGGTAGACCTGGGCGGGGAGTCCGAAAATTCCCGCTCCAATGATGCCATTGATCGCCACCGCGACCAGGTCCCACCTATAGATGCCACGGACCAGGCCGGAATCTGCGGGTTTCAGGGATTTCACAAAAATCAGGCGGCTCAATCCGCTTGCAAGCGCAATATTAAGAGCCGCTTATCGGGTAGTCAAACGGCACATGGACGCTGCCGCAGGATGGTGATCATTTTTCAATGACCACTACCACTCCGTAAGCGTTACCTGGTCGAGCCAGACGCTGAAAGGATTCTGCTCGGAATCGCCGTCCATCTGGAAGGCAACATCTACTCCGTCGCCGACGAAGTTCGATTCCGTCCCTAGATACATATCGACAGGAAACGTCTGGTCGTCGACAGTCACGCTGATGTAGTGAACTTTGTTATTAACGTGTTCGAATTGCCAGACCAGATGGTGCCAGGTGGTCGAGGAAACTTGTGGGCAAGGGACGTTGCTTTTGACCCAGTGATGAATCGAGCCGTCCCATACATCCCATTTGCCTGTGTCTTTGTAGCTGCATTCGGTCCCGTAAACCCAGCGGGTGCCGCCGAAGGACTGATTCACGTCAAACTCCAGAGCTTCAGGCAAGTGGGCGTGATCAATGTAGAACCACAGGTCATAGACGAAGTGGGTTGCTTTGTCATTGGGAGTGAGAGTGCGCCACCACAGAGCGTTCGAATACGGCGTCTGTCCACCAATATCAAATTCGGAGGACGAGCCATCGCGCGAAGGCGATGTCTGATTGTCCGTTTTTGAAGAAGTTGCGTTGCCCAGCCCGCTGGCGCATTCACTGCCATTACTGAAGGTCGCCGTACACCATTCCCAATTCGACATAGCTTCGATTTTCGATATGACAATCGCATTTGGCGGCGGATTGCCCGGCGGCGGAGGCGGCGCAGGTTGGGAAGGAGGCGGAGGTGTAGATGCCGCCGCGGGTGGCTGTGCACCCGCAGCAGGATTGTTCGGCGGAACCGCGGGTTTCCCGCCACATCCGGCCAGGATCAGGAGACAAACAACACAAAAAAGGATTGAGCAAGAAAATAGAGTTTTAAGGATTTGCACGAACTAAAGAACTCCAGGGGAATTTTTTCAGCGAATTGAATATGGTGAGGATTTCAGGGGAACTACTCACGCTCAATGAAAATAGTTTTGTAGCTCATCGGGACTAGCCCATAAGAACTAGGGAGGTTCAGCTTGCCCCGATTCGGTCGAAGTGTCTAATTCGCTCCCGGCGCAGTGATCATCTGGTGAACGTCTGTATTGCTTTTGAGCAGGTCGCGCAAGAGTGTGACTTCGGCGGTGATGCCGGTATGCAATGCGGGATCAATGTCGGGGGCAAACAGCGGCGAGTGATTCGTAGGCAAATCTTTGCCGCTGGCTTTGGCCTCCGCATATTTTTGAGGATTGGCTGCGCCCAGCATGAAATAAAACGATGGCACTCCCTGCTCAACAAACACGGAATAATCTTCTGACGTCATGATCGAATCTTCAACGGTTACGTTGTTCTTTCCCAGAGTGTTTTCCAGGACGGCTTGCAGGTGCCGGGTCAGCACAGGATCGTTGTATACCGCTGACGTTGACTCATATTTTTCGATCTGCGGCATGCGCTCAGCGCCAGCAGACTCTGCCTCGCCTTTGGCCACGCGCTCAATGGCGGCGAGGAGATGCCGGCGTACCTCCGGTTTGAACGACCGCACGGTGAGTCCCATCTGCGCTTCGTCCGGGATAATGTTGTTTTTTGTTCCCGCCTGGATGTACCCGACGGTGATCACGGCGGCATCGCCGGGTTTGATTTCACGAGAGATGATGGATTGGAGAGTGACAGCAATGCGCGCTGCGATCAACACCGGATCAATGGTTTTTTCCGGAAAAGCGCCGTGTCCGCCTTTGCCGTACACTGTGACGCGCAGGGAATCCGCAGCCGCCTTGGCGTATCCCGGAGTTACACTGACTCTTCCCGCCGGCAGGCTGTTGCTATCGTGCATGGCGATCCCGATGTCCGGCTTAGGAAAGCGCTCGAAAAGCCCATCATTGACCATTTTGCCTGCACCCGAAATGGTTTCTTCCGCGGGCTGAGCAATGAGCATGAGCGTGCCATGCCACGCGTCTTTGTTTCGCGCCATAATCGCGGCTGTGCCGATAAGCGAAGACATGTGCAGGTCATGCCCACAGGCGTGCATGACCGGTACATCGCGTCCGCTGTCATCTTTGGTTCGCACTTTGCTGGCATAAGCAAGACCGGTTTTTTCCTCCACCGGAAGCGCGTCAAGTTCTGTGCGCAGCATGACGGTAGGCCCGGCACCATTCTTCAGGATGGCAACCACACCGTTGCCTCCTACATGCTCTGTGACTTCGTATCCAAGCGCCCGCAGCCGCTCAGCGATTAATGCTGCCGTGCGCGTCTCGTGCGAAGACAGCTCCGGATGCTGATGCAAGTCAAGATACAAAGCGTGAGCATCTGGGAATACAGAATCCACTTGGCTAGACAGGGAGGTGTTTTGGGCTGAACTAATCGCGATCGCAAGGAATACGAAGATAGTTGGTTTCATGGCCTCGAAATTATAAGTCCGGCAGGCTGCCCGAAGTTGGATTTGTGATGCTTAACAACCGGATGCTGAGCAATGGAGCTTGTTTCCAGCGATTTGACAGGCGTATGATGCGTGCGATTGCAACACTGATGTTCGACAACGTCCCATCAGGAGGGGGAATCATGAGCATTTCTAGGTTTTTTAGCAACAAGCGTTTTATGACGTTGCTGCTGCTGGTATCGGGCTGCGTGGTGTTTTTTGCCAGCGCGATTCCCGCAGCGGCACAAGGAGACACCATCACCATCGGCGTGGTTATGCCGATCAGCGGCCGCGAAGGCAAGCCGGGCCAGTATCAAAAGGAAGGTATCGATCTGGCGATTAAGCAGATCAACGATAAAGGCGGCTTGGTAGTCAACAAAAAGAAGTACCAGATTAAGGAAGTTTTTTACGATGACGGCTCCGATTCGGCCAAGTCGGCTAGTTTGGCTGAACGCGCTATGAGTTCAGACAACGCAACCGCAGTAATTGGCGGCTACTCCACAGCGCTGGGCGAAGCCGAGTCGGTGATGCCGGACCGCTACAAGACTCCCTGGCTCACGGCCGGCGCCGCTGCGACCAGCATCTTCAGCCACGGCTACAAATACACCTTCGGAACTTTGACTCCAATCCTTGTGCTGGGCTCGACGACGGCTGAATTTCTGGGCAGCCTGGTGGATCAAGGCAAGCTGAAGAAGGGACTGAAGATTGCATTGGCAGTGGAAAACACAGACCACGGAATTGACTACGTGAACGGAATTCAGGACTGGATCAGCAAGCATCCGGGTTATTTCACCGTTGTTTTTAACGAGAAATTCGAACTCGGTGGAACTGATTTTTCCGGTCTGCTGCAGAAGGTAAAAGCTTCCCGGGCCGATATCTTCCTGAGCGACGCGCACCTGCAAGACTACATCACCATGCAGCGGCAGTACCTGCAAGCCGGCATGCATCACCAAATGATCAGCTATGGCGCCCGCGGGCCGGAAACCAATGCTCGCCAGGCCCTAGGCGATGGCGTGAATTACATCTTCGCGGGGGTGTGGTGGTCGGATAAATTACCGTATCCTCAAATCAAGCAGTTTGTAAATGATTACAAGCAGTTCACCGGCCATGATCCTGATGCCTGGTACGCCGCCACCGCTTACGAGGCGATGCGCATCCTGGCGCAGGCAATTCAACAGGCAGGATCATTAGACAAGACCAAGATTCGCGACGCTCTGGCCAAAGCGGAATTGAAGAATTCGCTGGTACCGGGGCAGGTTTTGAAATTCGGACCCAATGGCCAGACTGGATATCCATTCGTGGTGGTGCAAAACCAACCCGGGGGCAAAGTGGAGATTGTCTATCCTAAGGGTAGCGCGACCGGAGCCCCGATTGCTCCGACGCCGTGATAAAACCAGTACCTGGTATTTAGTACTTAGTATTTAGCAAAACCAAAATCAAAAAATAAGGAAATCAGCGCCCTCGTCAAAATGAATCTGATTGATTACCTTGATCCGCTGGTTTCAGCGGTGCTTCTGGCTGGCATCTACGCTGCCATGTCCATCGGCATGACGGTGATCTACGGCGTCATGAAAATCGTGAACCTGGCGCATGCCGGGTTCATGATGATGGGAGCGTATTTTGTTTACGAGCTGTTCGAGCGTTTCCACATGAATCCCATTCTGGGAGCAAGCCTGGCGCTGCCCGCATTTTTCATTTTTGGGGTGGTCATCTATCTTTTATTTGTCCAGTGGCTGCCTAAATCCGACCAGCCGACTCTTTCTTCACTGCTGCTGATGTTTGGCTTCTGGCTGGTATTGCAGAATGTGGCGTTATTGATCTGGAAGAACGAGGACCGATCGATCTTTACTCCACTCACCTTTGCCGTGATTCGCCTCGGCCCTGTGACCATTGCCAAAGTCCGGCTGGTGGTCTTTACCGCAGCCATTATCTCGGTGATCGTGTTGCAGGTTGTGCTGCGAAAAAGCTGGTTTGGCCGGGCCGTGCGCGCGCTCATTCAGAATCCCTACGCAGCGCGGATCGCCGGAGTTGATGATCGCCGGACAGCCATGCTTTCCTTCGGAGTGGGAACGGCATTTGCCGGATTCGCGGGAGGATTGCTCGCCCTGCTCTATTCCTTCAGTCCGGATTTTGGCCGCCCGTTCCTCCTGCGCTCCTTTGTCATTATCGTGCTGGGAGGTCTGGAATCATTTTCCGGAGTTGCGCTGGGCGCACTCATACTGGCGCTGGTGGAGACCTTCAGCATCATGGTTCCTTTCATTGACGCCAGTTACCAGCCGGCGATCACTTACGGGCTGCTGGTGGTTGTCCTGCTGGTGCTCCCCAAAGGCGTTGCCGGCCTGTTGGAAAAGAAGTGGCGGGTCGCATGAAGGGCCTCTCGTTCCGATTTGGGAATCTGGAGGCGATTCTTTCACTGCTGGTGCTGGCGGCTTTTCTGGTTTTTCCAGCCTTCCATCCCAGCGCCGATGTGATGCGCGTGTTGTTCACCACGTTTGTGTGGACGATCACGGGCATTGCGTGGAACATCGTTGGGGGTTTTGCCGGCCAAGTCTCATTTGGATTCGCAGTGTTCTATGGCCTGGGCGCCTATGCCGCGGCACTGTTGATCAATGCCGGCCGCAGTCCTTACTTTGCTTTTGCGGGAGCGGCGGGAGTGGCCGTGCTGGCCTCGTTTCTTGTCGGCCTGCCCACATTCCGTTTGCGTGGTCCGTACTTCGCCATTGCCACCATTGGGGTCACTGAAGCGGTACGCGTGCTGATGAGCAACTTCTCCTTTACCGGAGGAGCAAGTGGCTATCGCATCAACGAGTACGGGGAGTTTCGTCAGTCAGAACATTACTATCAGGCCCTGGTGATCCTGGCGTGTGCGGTGGCCATCTCCGCCTGGATTGCAAAGAGCAGATTCGGACTGGCGCTGAGGGCCATTAAGCAGGACCAGGATGCCGCTGCGCAATTAGGCGTGAATCCGTATGCATTCAAATTGTGGGCACATGCCATAGCAGCCGGGCTGACGGGAATTGCCGGAGCTCTGCATGCCCGTTACAACATCTATATTGATCCCAGCGGAGGCCCCGGCGGCGTGTTCGCCTTTACCACCGGAATTTCTATCCTGCTGCTGCCCGTGATTGGCGGGATTGGTACTGTCTGGGGGCCGGTGTTGGGCGGAGCAGTTTTTGGTATTGTGGAGGAACGGCTCACAATCAAATTTTCGCAAATCCATCTTCTATTGTATGGAGCACTGTTGATCATCATTGTCCTGCTGGAGCCGGATGGCTTGGTGGGACTGTTGCACCGGGTGGTTAATCTTTTCAGGAGACGTCGTGAAGATTCTGGAGGTCCAGGGGCTGACGAAGTACTTTGGGGGCGTAGCCGCCTTGAAGGACGTGAGCTTTGATGTCCCTGAACGTCAAATCTGCGGTTTTATAGGGCCGAATGGGGCAGGGAAGACCACGCTGTTCAGCGTGATCAGCGGGACATTCCGGCCTACTGCGGGCCGAGTGCGGTTGCGCGGCCAGGATGTGACCGGGAAACATCCGGCCAGACTGGTGAAGATGGGCATCGCGCGCACACACCAGGTTGTACGCCCATTTCGGGCGCTCACTGTAATTGAAAATGTCCGGCTCGCGGTCCACTTTGGGCGTCACGGCGCGAGCGCCGGAAGATCTGCGCCCGAACGCGCGATGGATGTTTTGCGGCAGGTTGGTTTGGACAAGAAGGCAGATGTGCTGGCGTCAGCCTTGTCTCTGGGCGAGCAAAAGCGGCTGGAGGTGGCGCGCGCTGTGGCCACGGGCGCTGAGCTTCTGCTGCTGGATGAAATCTGCGGAGGGTTGAATACTACTGAGACCCGGGCCATGCTCGATCTGGTGCGAAAGATTCGCGATGACGGCGCAACCATCATGTACGTGGAACACGACATGAAAGCTGTGATGTCAGTGTGCGACCGCATTACCGTTTTGGATTTTGGGCAGAAACTGGCCGAAGGCAAGCCCGAAGAGATACAGAATAATGATGCCGTAATCAAGGCCTATCTGGGCAAACCAACTCTGGAGAGTGGCCCCGGTGCCTGATGCCTCGCGCGATAAGCTGCTGGTGGTGGAGAACCTTGAAGTGGCCTACGGCGCTACCCAGGTGCTCTGGGGAATTTCGTTCGTCGTGGCTAAAGGCGAGGTCACGTGCATCATCGGCTCGAATGGCGCAGGAAAATCCACCACTCTGAAAACTGTAACCGGCGTGATGCCGGTGAAGCGTGGTCGCATTTTATTGGGGAATGAAGATATCACCGCACTCGGCACCCGCGAGCGCGTGAAGCGCCGCATCAGCCTGGTTCCCGAAGGACGCCAACTGTGGCCGGGCATGTCTGTAGAAGATAATCTGATGATGGGCTGCTTTCTGCGTTCGCTGCGCCGCCATGCAAAAACCAATCTGGCCCGCGTTTACGATATGTTCCCCCGCTTGAAGGAGAGAAGACATCAGTTGGCGGGAACATTGTCAGGCGGCGAGCAGCAGATGTGCGCGATTGGCCGTGGGCTGATGTCCGAACCGCAAATTCTGCTGCTGGATGAGCCTTCGCTGGGGCTTGCCCCGCTTCTGGTAGAACAAATCTTCAAAACCATCCGCGAAATTTCGAGCCAGGGTGTGACCATCCTGCTGGTAGGCGAGAATGTGAATTACACGCTGCAAGTTTCCAATTACGGCTACGTGATGGAAGTGGGGCGGATCACGCTGGCAGGGCCAAGCTCAACGCTGGCGAATAACGAGCACGTGCGGAGAGCATATCTGGGGATGTAGCAAAAATACCGCCTTTGGCCATTAGCCTTTGGCCCTTAGCAGCTTGTGGCTTCCAGCTTGTAGCTACTTGCTTCTTTACGTTTAGCCCAAAGAGAAAATTCAGGCTTTCAAGGGCTTACGACGAGGATTGCATACGATGCCATTCAGTCGCTTACACCTGATTGCGGTTTTCGTGCTATCGGCGACATGGGCACAGTCTACTGACTTGATTGCAGTCAATAGCCTCCAGGGCATTACTCAGGTATCAAAAGAACATTCCGATCCGCTAAAGTCTCCGCTGAGCAAGGGGCCGGAGATCAGAGTGAGCAGCGGGATCGGTTATGCGATGTGGAAAGACAAGCGCTTAGGCGTGGGCCTGCCACATATCACACGCTTTCCTGATACAGGCGTAATGATAAAAGTCAATGAAGAGCTGGGCCGTGAACTGCAAAAAAGGCGGGAGACTGTAGCTGAGTGCCTGGAGGAGACTGACAGCCGTGGCCGGAGCTGGGAGGAGCAGGTCTCAGTGTCACTTTTTAGTGCCGATGTTCTGAGCATCGTCCGCCGATCTGATTATTATTGCGGCGGCAACCATCCTAATACTGTCCTTGAGCCCCTGGTCTATGACCTGCATACGGGCAAAACTCTGGACCTGCAGGACGTATTTGAAGGGCAGAAGGAAAGTGCTCCGTTGGTGGATGGCACCGTTCCCGATGGTCCCAGTCATCGTCTTCTGCTCCAGCTCTTTCTGCGCCACCATAAGATCCAGGAGGGCTGCGCTGATGTTGAATACCCCCCTGAGACGGCCCTCAAGATATTTTTCACCGCCCGAGGCCTGGTTGTTGCGCCGGAGCTTCCCCACGTAATTCAGGCGTGTGGTGAGGAAATTTTGATCCCTTATGCAGAACTGCGGACGCACTTAAAGTGCCGCTGGCGGCCTGCAAGTTAAAGTCTGGATCAGCAGCTATGAGAGCTGCTCTAACTGCTACTAACCGACTCGCCTGAGCTACGTCAAAAACTACATACGCGAGGGACGAATGTGGACGGATTTGCGTGATGCGGTGCGGCAGTTGCGAAAGGCGCCTGGATTCACAACGACGGCTTTGGTCACACTGGCCCTCGGGATTGGAGCTACGACGGCGATATTCACACTGGTACATCAGGTCATGTTGAAGTCGCTGCCGGTGACCAAGCCGGGTGAGCTGTGGCGGATCGGAGACAAAGTTCGCTGCTGTAACTGGGGCGGTTACACACAGAATGGCGATTTTGCTTTGTTCTCCTGGGAGGCGTACACGTACTTTCGAGCGCATACGCCGGAGTTCGCAGAGCTTGCCGCACTCCAGGCCGGGAGTATGGGTCTTGGCGTCCGCAGAGCGGGATCACAGGGACAGGTGGAGACACGCAATGGCGAGTATGTCTCCGGAAACTTCTTCAGAACGTTTGGCGTGCAGCCGTGGATTGGCCGCCTGTTGACCGACGAAGACGATAGGGAGGGTGCGCCGCCGGTTGCGGTGATGAGCTACCGCATATGGCACGACAAATACGGAGCCGATCCTTCTGTAGTCGGCGCCGGTTACCAGATCAATGGACATCCGTTCACATTGATCGGCGTGGCTGCCCCGGGATTCTACGGAGCGAAGCTGGCGGGATGGGGTATGCCGGATTTCTGGCTGCCGGTGACAGCCGAATTGGTGATCGATGGAGACACGGCACAGCTCAAGCGGCCAAACAGCAATTTTCTGGACTTGGTCGGAAGAGTGCGTACGGGAGTGGACCCCAGGTCGCTCGACGCAAAGCTGAAGGTGGAGCTGCATGACTGGCTGGCCGGTCACGTTCCCGAAATGGAACCGGGCGAGAAGCAGCTATGGCAAGAGCAGACGCTGCACCTGACTCCCGGCGGCGCCGGAGTCGCAGCCTTGCGGGACGAGTATGAGGATGGATTGAAGCTGCTGCTGCTGGCTGCCGGATGTGTGCTGCTGGTGGCGTGCGCCAACCTGGCAAATCTGATGCTGGCGCGCGGGTTGAAGGATCGCGCGGAAACCTCGATACGCGTGGCGCTGGGCGCGCCGCGAGGACGGCTTGTTCGCAAATCCCTGGTTGAGTGCGTCATGCTGGCGACAATCGGTGGGGCCCTGGGCATCGGCGTGGCATACGCCGGAACAAGGTTGATATTGCATCTGGCTTTCCAGAACGGCGGCCCCAATAGTTATGTCCCAATCAGCGCGACTCCATCTCTAGCTGTATTGCTGTTCACGCTGGCTACGTCCGTTCTTACGGGGATCATTTTCGGGATCGCGCCGGCGTGGATGACTTCGCATGCTGATCCAATCGAGGCGATTCGCGGCGCAACCCGTTCGGTGGCGGGCGGTCGCTCGTGGGCGCAAAGACCGTTGGTGATCGCGCAGGCTGCGATGTCCCTCGTACTGCTCTCCGCAGCGGCCCTGCTTGGCCAGAGCCTGCGAAACCTGCAACACCAGAATTTCGGATTCGAGACCGAGGGCCGGTATATCGCGAGGATCTCTCCCAGACTGGCAAACTACAAACCGGAGCAACTGGAACCTTTGTTTCGGCAAATCAATGATCGCCTGCAGCAGGTTCCCGGCGTGCGCGTGGTCGCCTCCGCGCTCTATGCACCCATGACCGGTAATAGCTGGAATGAGGGCATCCGCGTGCAAGGCCGGCCTGAGCCTGGGGCCAAGGAAGATACGGGAGCGGGATGGGCACGAGTCACGCCGGCATTTTTCGAGGTTCTGGGCGCAAAAATGGTTCTCGGCCGTCCCATTACAGATGAGGATACCGCGGCGACTCGGAAGGTAGCCGTGATCAACGAAGCGTTTGCCAAAAGGTTTTTCAAAGACCAGAACCCGATCGGGCAGCATTTCGGGATCGACAGAATCAAGTATTCCGGGAACTACGAAATTGTTGGGGTTGTGAAAGACATGCGCTACATGACCTTCGACTACAAAGACCCAGTAGGGCCAATGTTCTGGGTGGCGGAGTCGCAGACCGTACAGTATGACGATCCGGCCTATGCGGCTGGTGAAATCTCATCGCACTATTTGAGCAACATCGTGGTCTGGGCGCCGGGAAACCCGCCAGGCATGGAAGATCGCGTGCGCAAGGCGTTAGCCGGTATCGATCCCAATCTAGTCCTCTACACCGTTGATCCGTATGCCGCAGTGTTGAGCAACGACTTCCAGCAGGAAGACATGATTGCAACTCTCACCACGCTCTTTGGCGTACTTGGACTTGTGCTGGCTGGAGTGGGGCTGTATGCAGTAATGGCCTACTCGGTGCAGCAACGGACCAGCGAGATTGGCGTTCGGATGGCCCTGGGAGCGGACCGTATGCGAGTGATCAATATGGTGCTGCGCGGCGCTTTCTCGCAGATAGGCATCGCGCTGGCGCTCGGCATTCCCGCAGCCATTGGGGCGGGCAAGCTAATGGCCAATCAACTGTTCGGCGTGAAGCCATGGGACCCAGTCATGCTCGCGCTGGCTACGCTGATGCTCGGCTTGGCTGCGCTGGTGGCGGCGGCAGTCCCGGCGTGGCGTGCTGCAGGCGTGGAGCCGATGCTGGCACTGCGGAACGAGTGATCAGAGGTTGGCGAAGCCGCAACCAAAACCGAAATCCACCACGGAGATATCCTTCGGCTGCACCTCAGGACGAGCTACACACCACGGAGTTCACACGGAGAAAACGCAAAGGCAAAGAAAAAACTTGCAGAAAATCGCCGCACTCAGCAAGAATTCATGTCAAATAGTAATACAGGTTGGTCGGCCAACCGGAAAACTATCTGGGAGTGAATGAGCTGCTAGCTACTAGCTCTAGCTAAATCAAACCAAGACCAACCCAAGGATAAACCTGCTTGACGTTGGTTATCGGAATGAGCAGAGATGCGATAAGTATTTGAGCATCCACCCATGGCGGCTGTTCATCCACAATAATTATGAGCGTACGAAAGTTGTACTTTCACAAAGCTGTTTTGCTTTCACTCACCTGTCTTTTAGTTGTGTTTATTGCAGCCGATGCCGCGAAGCATGAAACTATTACCGGCAAGGCAGCATTTGCCGATTACAGCCAGCAGAAACCTGGAGTGTTTCGCAAAATCACGATTGCGGATTTGCCTCCGCCATTTGCCAGCGAGTCAGCAGCCAACTTTCCCAGCGTGGTTTCACGCCCAGCCAATGCGTGGCCGCAGGCGCTGCCCGGGTTTAAGGTTGAACTTTATGCCTCCGACCTGAATTATCCGCGATTGATCCGCACGGCACCGAATGGTGATTTGTTTCTGGCTGAAAGCCGCACAGGCGAGATCAAGGTATTTCGGGGAGTTTCCAGTGATGGTAAGGCGCAGCAGACGGAAGTCTTTGCGACTGGTCTCAAACGGCCATTCGGGATTGCATTTTATCCGCCCGCCGCCAATCCCGAGTGGGTTTACGTGGGCAACACAGATTCTGTAGTGCGCTTTCCATACAAGAATGGCGATTTGAAGGCCCGCGGCGCACAGCAGGTAGTTGTGCCGGATCTCCCTTCAGGCGCAGGACGTCTGAGCGGTGGGGGGCACTGGACACGAGACATTGCGTTTTCACGAGACGGCAAAAAGATGTATGTCTCTGTGGGTTCGCATTCGAACAATGATGATACCGACAACAATCCTCGTGAGGATCGCCGCGCGGACGTTCTGGAATACAACCCCGATGGCAGTGGCTTCCGCGTTTATGCCGATGGCATTCGCAACGCTGTCGGCATCGCCGTGCAGCCCGAGACGGGAGACCTGTGGGGATCCGTGAACGAGCGCGATGAGCTGGGCGATGATTTGCCGCCCGATTACATCACTCACATCCAGGATAGAGGATTCTATGGCTGGCCGTGGTTCTACATGGGAGGGAACTGGGACCCGAAGCATAGAGGCAAACATGCCGAATTGAAAAACAAGGTCATTACGCCCGACGTTCTGGTCCAGCCGCATTTTGCGTCGCTGGAGATGGTGTTTTATGAAGGCAAACAATTTCCAGCCGAGTATCGCGGGGACATCTTTGCCGCCGAGCACGGATCATGGAACCGCAAGAAGCGCACTGGCTATGAAGTGATCCGCGTGCCCCTGAAGAATGGGAAAGCAACGGGCGAATATGAAGATTTTCTCACCGGCTTTACCACAGCCGATGGCAATGTCTGGGGACGTCCAGTAGGCGTGGCCGTGGGAAATGACGGCTCGCTCTACGTGAGCGACGACGGTTCAAAATCGATCTGGCGTGTGAGCTACGTGGGAAAATGATTGAAGGCTACTGCCCTCCAGCCGCAGATTTGGGCTTCTTTGCCGGTGCCGGCGGTTTCGCCGCTGCAGGCGCTGCCTTAGGCGGGGGCGGTGCGGCCTTCGCAGGGCCTCCAACCTCTGTATAAGGATTGTAATTGGCGTCCGGATACCATTCGCCGCGAAAGAGTTTTGCCTGATCAATTACGCTGCATCGTTGCACGTGATCGAGGTCCTGAAACGAATGGTGAACGTTGGGCGCGCCCCAGTCGCCTCCCCAGATCAGCCCATGCGCCTTGGCCAGTGCGCGCAGAAAACTGAAATCACCCTTCCATGAAGGCTCGCCGTTTACATCTTTCACAATGTCGCAGGCCAGACCGTAATGATGCACTCCCACTTGTTTCAACTGGCTCGCGCCCTGGTTGAACAAATCGAGCTGCCGCTCCTGGCTGCGATAAGTCTCATAAATCATCAGTTTGATGCCGTGCGCTTCTGCGTCTGCAATGACCGCTTCAACTGCGGCCTTGGTTGCGGGCTCCAGCAATCCCGGATCGCTGACTCGCTTCTTAGAGTGAAACCTGGGATCTTTTTGAATCACGTCTGTAAAGAAATTGCCCATACTCATCCTTCCTCGTTTGTTGAAGAAGTTAATTATGCCACAGGAGATGAGTTCAGGATTGGGACGAGCTTGTCACGATACAGCTCTGTGGCTTGTCACAGTGTGATCGTCTGCTCTTCCGCGATCATGATGATCGGAGGCCCACCGGAAGAAATGGAGATAGCATGGGCCACGGTCTCTCTTCCGCCATCGGAAGCCGCACAGGCTTGCAACGACTCCATTGAGTCAAAATATAGTTCGGCGATGCGTTGAAATGGCGGTGTTCCCGCAGGTGATCCAAGCACTTTTGTGGCCACGAACTTCGTCACGCCCTTCAGTTTTTCCAATGCCATGGGAACGTGTTCGTCATGATATGCCTTTTCAAATGCGGCAACGTCCCTGGGGCGCGGATAGATCACAACCAGTTTAACTTCGGGCATAAAACTCAGCTCCTAGCTGCTAGCGTCTAGCTGCTAGCGAATGCTTTCTCACAATATGTTTGGCGCTGTTAATTCTGTTCCATCTTTCCAATCAAAACTCAGATGTCGCAATTGAGATACGATTTTCCTGGTTGCTAGCAGCCAATAGCTGGTAGCTGTTCTTATGTCACCGCGGTTCTTTCTCGCTCCTGAACAAAGTTGGCGAACTTCATGTCTCTTTCCACCAAACGCTTCAGCAGTGGTGCAGGCTCCCAGAGTCCGCCGTGCTGGCGGTGGAATTCACTAATGCGCTCATAGACCTTTTTCAGGCCTACGGTATCTGCGTACCACATTGGGCCGCCGCGATAAGCAGGGAAACCATACCCGTTGATATAAATAATGTCGATATCCACCGAGCGCAGTGCGAATCCTTCTTCCAGGATTCGCGCGCCTTCATTCACCAGCGCATAGATGCAACGGTCGACAATTTCTTCGGCGGAGATCTGCCGCTGCTGGATTCCCGCTTCGGCAGCGCACTTGCGTACCAACTCAGCAACTTCAGGATCAGGAACGGGGCGGCGCTCGGCATCGTACTTATACCAGCCCGCGCCGGTTTTTTGTCCATAGCGGCCCTGCTCGCACAAACGATCTTCAGCAATCGGCTGCCGCACTCCGGGTTTTTCCAGATGGCGGTATTCCTTGCGGATTCTCCAGCCAACATCGAGGCCGGCCAGATCACCAGTAGCGAGCGGGCCCATGGCCATGCCGAAGTCATACAGCGCCTTGTCCACGGCCTCGACACTGGCGCCTTCTTCCACCAGGAACTGAGCTTCACGGCGGTAAGGCCCGAACATGCGATTACCAACAAACCCACGGCAATTTCCAACCAACACGCCGACTTTGCCCAGCTTGCGCGAAAGCTGCATGCAGGTGGCGATTACCTCTTTGCTGCTCGCCTTGCCGCGCACGATTTCCAGCAGGCGCATCACATTGGCGGGGCTGAAAAAATGTGTTCCGATGACTGAGCCAGGCCGCGAAGTGGCCGCTGCAATCTCATCGATGTTCAACGTGGAAGTATTGCTGGCGAGAATTGCGCCTTGTCTGCACACGCGATCCAGTTCGCCAAAGACCTGCTTCTTCAATGCCATGCCTTCGAATACGGCTTCCACCACCATGTCGACTTTCTCGAAGCCGTCATACGCCAAAGTCGGTTTGATCAGTTTCAGGCGCTCGTCAACGTATACTTGCGTGAAGCGGCCACGCTTGACCGAATTGGCGTAATTCTTCTGGATGGTGGACAAACCGCGATCCAGCGCGGCCTGATCGGTTTCCTTGAGCAGCACAGGAATGCCCGCGTTCGCAAACACCATCGCGATGCCGCCACCCATTGTGCCGGCTCCCACGACCGCCGCGGTGTTTACCGGAATGATCTGTGTCTCTTTGGGAATGTCGGGAATCTTGGCCACTTCGCGCTCACCGAAGAAAACGTGGATCATGGCGTTGGACTGATCGGAGAACAGGCACTGCGTGAAAAGCTTGCGCTCTGTCTCCATGCCTTGGTCGAACGGCAGTTTCGTGGCGGCTTCTACGGCGTCGATGGCGGCGAGCGGCGCCATTAAGTTCCGCTGCTTCTTGCGCGAAGTTTCTCGTGCAGCCCCAAGAATCGGGGCGTTTTCCTCCGGTGTGCCCAGTTTCTGGTTGCGCTCGCGCGTTTTTGGCGCTGGCGTCCCGGCGATCTCATGCGCGAATGCAACTGCGCCGGAGAGCAGATCACCTTCAATCAGGCGGTCGACGATTCCGAGCTTCAACGCTTCCGGCGCTTTGATGGGATTGCCGTCCGCACACATCTCTACTGCTTTGGCCACACCTGCCAGACGCGGCAGGCGCTGCGTCCCTCCCGCGCCGGGAATCAAACCCAGCTTTACTTCGGGCTGGCCGACCTGCGCGTCCGGTGAAGCGACACGGTAGTGACCCGCCATCGCCAGTTCCAGGCCACCGCCAAAGGCTGTCCCGTGAATTGCCATGACCACGGGTTTGCTTGAGTCCTCAATGCGCAGCAGTAGCGGGAGAAAAGCGATCCCGCCTTGCGATTTTCCTGAGGTGATCTTGCCGAATTCCCGAATGTCCGCGCCGGCGATGAAGGTGCGTCCGCCGCCGATAAGCACTGCTGCTTTTACGCTCGAGTCTTTGCTGATCTGCTCGATGGCCTCAGAAATTCCTTCCGGTACCCCGGGGCTGAGCGCGTTCACAGGAGGATTATTGATGGTGATGATGGCAATGTCGTTGTCTTTGGATAGCTGTACTAGATCACTCATTATTTCTTGCTCCTTGCATAATTATCTTGCTTCGATCCCGCCCGTATTCCAAACTTTTAAACTAGGAAATTCTTTGCGAACGGGCGGGAGAGAGGTCCCTATGATCTTAAAGAATCTTTCTGGGCGAATGCCCTGAGACTACCTGGAAGCGGTAGGGTTCTCTCTCCTGCTTTGCGGGATCGAGATAAACTGCAAACAGCCTAAGCCGTCTTCGCCGTTTGAGTCGACACCGCACTTTTATCCATGACTAATCTCGCAATTCTCTCGCGATGATGTGTGGCGTCGCCCAGCATAGTCTCAGAACTCTTTGCCCGCCGATAATAAAGATGCAAATCATTTTCCCAGGTGAAGCCCATGCCGCCATGGACTTGAATTCCATGGTTGCCGACGTTGCGGCAGGCGTCACTGGCGTACATTTTGGCGATGGAAACAGCTACTTGTGCATCAGGAGCATTTTCCTGGAGCGCCCAGGCGGCATAGTAAGCTGCTGAGCGGGAACTTTCCGTCTGCAAGTACATGTCGGCGCACTGGTGCTGCACAGCCTGGAATGAGCCAATAGGTTTGCCAAATTGCTTTCGCGTCTTGGCATACTGGACCGTGATATCGAGCGTCCGCTGCATGCCACCAACCATCTCAGCAACAAGAGCGGCAGTGGCGAGATCGAGGGCTTGTACCCAACCGGTGGAATTCGCGAGCTTTTCCGCAGCCGCGTTGTTGAATTCCACCGAGTACAACTTGCGCGTGCGATCCATTCCGTGCATCGGTGCGATTTTAGTACCCGCAGCCTTCGTGTCCACGACAAAAGCGCCACTGCTGGTGATGACGATGATGAAATCAGCTACAGCCGCGTCCGGGACAAAAAGTTTTCTGCCCGTCAGTTTTCCATTCACGATTGTCACGCGCCCATCTTCAGCATTCGGTGTGGCGCCAGGATCGAGTGTGAGAGCTACAGTTGCGCGGGACTGTCCGTTGCAGATTGGCTCAAGATATTTTTTCTTCTGTTCCGCGCTGCCGCACGCGTCCAGCACCGATCCGGCAAGCACTACGGTGGAGAAGAATGGCCCGGGAACCAGCGCGTATCCCATTTCTTCCATCAGCAGGATGAGTTCCACTTTGCCCAGGCCGAGTCCGCCAAATTCTTCAGGAAAGATGATGCCAGTGAAGCCCTGCTCCGCCATCTTCTTCCACAAAGTGTCGTCGTAGGCCGCATCGGTTTCCATTAAGCGCCTCACGTCGGCGATGGGACATTCGACAGAGAAAAACTTTCGCGCATTGTCTTTGAGAATTTTCTGGCTTTCGCTTAGTCCAAATTGCATAAAAGCGGCTCCTAGCTGCTAGCTTCTAGCTGCTAGCGGTTTTGCCCCCCAGCGCCTGCGCGCTGGCCTAACTTACTCCGCCCTCTTCGAAAGCTGGCGATCAGCAACAATTGTGCTCTGAGTATTGGTCTTCCTAGTAACTTTTCGGCAATCCCAACACAAAATGTCCAATAATATTGCGCTGGATTTCCGATGTGCCCGCTTCAATCGTATTGCCACGCGTGCGCAAGTAGCCATAAGCCCACATGCCCTGGTCCACCGCGTTTGCGTCTGTACCCTCGATCTGTCCGTACGGTCCAAGAATCTCCTGCGCCACCTGCTGGAAGCGCTGGTTCAATTCACTCCAGAAGATTTTCTGGATCGAGCCTTCCGGCCCGGGCACGCCTGTAGCGCTGATGCGGCTGAAGGCGCGCATCTGGTTCAGGCGCATGATCTCAATCTCGCCATAGCATTGCGCCAGCTTCTGCCGTACCAGCGGATCTTCAATCGCAGGACGCCCATTGCGCTGGAACTTGCGCGCAAGTTCGATCAGCCGGTCCATGTTGCGCTTGTAGACGATCTGTAATCCCGCGCCGAAGGTGCCGCGCTCGTGCATCAGCGTGCCGAGAGCGACGTCCCAGCCATCATTCACTTTGCCGACAACGTTTTCGACGGGCACGCGCACATCGTGAAAGAAGAGTTCGTTGAACTCCGTTTCGCCGGTCATCTGGCGCAACGGACGCACGTCCACTCCCGGGGTCTTCATGTCCACCATCAGCACCGTGAGTCCTTTATGTTTTGGAACATTAGGATCGGTGCGCACGACCAGCTCACACCAGTCAGCGGCCCAGCCGTAGCTGTTCCAGACTTTCTGGCCGTTAACTATGTAGTAATTGCCGTCGAGGCGCGCCTCGCAGCGCAGATTAGCCAGATCTGAACCGGCGTCAGGCTCGGAAAATCCCTGGCACCAGATTTCTTCCGCGCTCAGGATCTTTGGCAAAAATCTTTTCTTCTGGGCTTCTGTGCCAAAGGCAATGATTGTCGGGCCGATGATTCCCAGTCCGAGCACATTGGCAAACGGCGGAGCATTGGCCAGCGCCATCTCCTGCCAGAAGATGACCTGCTGCATCAAACTTGCGCCGCGGCCGCCATATTCTTTGGGCCAGGAAATGCCGGCCCAGCCGCCCTGATAGAGCTTGTATTGCCAGCGCTTCAGGTAGTCAAAGCGGGCTTCAAGTGATTCTTCGCGGCGCTCGTTCCAGTCTTTCGGGACATTGGTTTTCAACCAGGCGCGTAATTCGTCGCGAAACGCAAGCTCTTCAGCAGTGAGATTCAGGTCCATGGGGAGACTCCTTGCGAAAACGGCAGTCGTTCTCGCGATGGGCGCAAAGAACGGCGAAGGCAGTCTAGCACAAGCGGTGAATAATATTCATTCTTCGGCGAAGGCGAGGATGTTTCTACAAGAAGGGCGCAATTAACCCAAGAACCTGCGAGTCTCGGCTATTTGGGAAACGCGAGGTGCTTTGTCGGCATTTATGCGCTTCACTTTTTGGGTATTTGGCGTCCCGGTTTTGACCGACGTCTGTTCCCGTCGCGTGACGCTCCGCTTATCTTAGTTGAGGGTTGGAATCTGATTTCCCGCTCAGAGCGCTTCGGGTGGACAGAAATAGTGCCAACTCCCTCCAGCTTGAACTTTTGGAACGAACTAAGCTGTTGCCGCGCCAACCCGGCTATTCTCTGAAGAAACCGAGTCGCACACGCCTTATTCAGGTCGAGTTCTTCTGCCAACAAGGAAGCCAACTGGTTTTGGGTCTTGATTTTGCCTGGTTGACCCCCACTCTCTTTCAGTTTGATTTTCAAAGCCACAGATCCTCCGGTGTGCCGTGCAATTTGTTCTATCAGTGCCTCACCATCAACCTGGAGTATGCCCCTGAATGCCGCCTGTGGAGCGCGCTCGAATATGGGAAACGGTCGCTGGAAAAGGACCAGCTCGCCGTGGCGCGTACTCTTGTTCTTGAGCCGGGGATCAGCTTTATACTTTGCTTCCCATGGGCGATGCTTCAGAACAGCGTCGCGGAAAGGGCCTACATAGTGATTGAGCAGGTCATCAGCGTTCCAGGTAAGACGCCTACCGCTCAACCAGGACTTCCATTTCTTGTCATTTGCTTGTTTGAGCTCCTGCAGAATGCGTGTCCGTTCCTTCTCCGGCTTCTGGCGCAATAGCTCATTGTAAGTATCGTGGATAGCAGCACATAAAGCGTCGACTGCATATACTGCACCGGGCTTGCCCCTGAGACTACAGGCGCGGTGTCCTTCTCCTTCAATTGAGTCAGACTTTGGATAGTATTCTCGCTCTTTCAGCCATTCCTTAAAGAGTTCCTCCAGAACGTCTTCGAGAAAATCGAGAACAGGATCGTCGTGCCAGTCTGGCTTTTGCCGGCCTTCGCCTCGCGCCACTCGGGGAAGGTGCTCTCTTCGCAATTTATCTCGCAGTAACCGCTTAAGCTTATCGGGAGAAAAACCATTCGACCTCCGCTTTCTTATCCACTTAATGTAAGGCCGAGGATTTTTTGGCCAAAAGCCATCATGGTCGGATGGAGGAATCTCCGGAGCGATCACGATTTCCAGGCGATGCAGGACAAAATACCCAAACAACGAGCCGTGACTCGGGTTCTTGTGGCCATTGCGGTGTGCGAGAAAGACACGCGTCACCCGAGGCTTCATCCAGGGAGGAAGGAAGGGCAGCCGCCGGCAGCATCCACGAAGGCCTGCCTCGACCGCGAACTGCTCGACCGTACGGTACGTGTGGGATGCATTGCCGATCCACAGTACGGCATCGATCGCTTCTGTTTTGGCACCGCCTTCTGGCATGTGTGCCTCACGTTCTTATGGTTTTTCAGTAAAGTCTCTATATAAATAGTGATAACAGAGGTTGGAACGTTACAGTCAAAATCTACATCCGTCACTGGGGAAATGCGGAGTCGCGGCTGGGAGGCAGAGGTGATTCGATCAATGTAGCGGTGGCTGCGGGTGTTCTTCTGTATGAAATGTTCTGTATGAAATGTTCAATCAGCGTCGTGGAGCATAAGAGTTCAGAATGGAACGCTGCGATCGTATCCGGCGGCAGGATGATCCTCTGGCGTGGATTGTACGCGTAAGCAGGCAAGTGAAAAAAATTGCGGTTAGCTTCGTAATACTGAGAGAAAACGCAGGCGCGGGCGCCCGGCGCGGGCGCCTGCGCCCAATATTATTGAGGCTTATCTGCTCGTTTCAGGAACCACGAGGTCGCGGTCGAGTCGCACTTCCAGTTGCGTGCCTTTGTCCAGCTTGATTTCGGTTCCCTGGAAGAGCAGGCCTGTTCCGCCGCCGAGTCCGGCGCCAACTGCCGCACCGATCGCTGCGCCTTTGCCGCCACCGACTGCCGCCCCAGTGGCTGCGCCAACTCCGGCGCCAATCGCGGTACTGGTGATGACTCGTTTTTTGTCTGGACCTTTGCGGGAAATTTCGCCTTCATTTTCAGTGGACCTGATGGAGGGATCTCCGGGCACACCGGTTACGCGCCCAATCAACGGAACCCATCCTTTCCGAGTTTCGATTTCATCCAGCGCCAACAGGATCCTTGCGCCGGAAAAGCCACGTTCAAAACTTGCCACGTGTCCTTTTACAGTTCTCCCCTTGGGAATCAGCAGACCGCTGGGAGTGACGAGATCTTCACGCAACTCGGCCTTGAAGTGTTTGCCCTGGGTGTAATCCATTTTGCGCGTATCCAGAGTGTCTTTGAGCTTGATGATGAAACGTGAGCCCTCGGGAATGGCATTCGGAGGAGCTCCATACGTCTGATTGGAGCCGGATGGAGGCTGGGATGCGCCCGGCGATTGCTGGGTCGGCGTGGGATTGCCGTTAGGCCGCGGCGTCAGCACTGGCCGGTTCTGGTCATTCGAGCTTCCATTGTCCTGGGCCGCTGCGATCACACTCAGCGCCAGTATCAGGGCACATACGAGGGCAGTCCACGTTCTCTTCATGGATGGGTACCTCAAAAAATTATAGATGCTTGGAATTGTTGGATGCCGGCCGGAACCAGAAGAGCTGCTTCTCTGGAGTGCTTAATTGCTTAATTTTGTAAAGCCTTATTCCAACCCTTCGACAAAAAGAATTTTGAGGACTGCCCTCCGGACCGCGTGACTAACGTAACTATCACCTTTTCAGCCATTTGCCGCATCATACTTCATGTAAGCTGCTGCAGGTTTGCGGAGAAGGGTATGAAGAACTGGCTATTGCCAATCGCCGTGCTGGGCGTGAGCGGTCTGGGTCTGGTTTTCGCGAATGACCGCGCGCGGTCGCGCGTGAAGAAGTTTATTGATCGTCTGGCGGAATCTGAGGATCCGTTTGGCGAATTCAACCAGGCTGTTGAAAGCCAACTGGAACACATTCAGCGGACTCTGGATCAACTCGCAGAAGCACTCGAAGCCCACTAGAGTTTTTTTGAGGCCGCAAGACCATTAAAATCCCGCTAAGGCGTGGTGTTCCCTCATCCTTATTTATTCTTCTGAAAGTACTTTATGCTTCACGAGCCGCTGATCTCATTAATTCGGCGTGCCATCTTGACGTCACGTTGCGTAACCCCGCCGGCATCGTGCGATATCAAGGCCATGGTGACCTTGTTGTAACGGATATCAATGTCAGGATGATGATTCGCCTGCTCGGCAGCATCGGCAATCTTGTTCACGAACTGCAGGGCTGCTTTAAAGTCAGGAAATTCAAAGACTCGCTGGATTGCCTTGCCCTGGCGCTGCCATCCGGGAAGGGAACCAATCGCTTGTTGTATTTCAGTGTCGGTTAGAACGGCCATGAAGCACCTCCGAGCTATTTCCAATTGTAATTGCGATTTACGACGAAGCGTGCTTCATCACCAATCACATTGATGTAGCAGATTGTTTCTAGCCCGCGCGGGTTCCGTCCGGAACAGGCCTTTCTGGAATGCTGAGCACCGGAACAATGCCATCAGCAAAGCCGATGTCGAATAGCATGCCTTGAGAGAGCACGCCGCGCATTTTTCGCGGCTCCAGATTAACCACGAACAGGGCCTGTTTACCTTCGATTTCCCGTGGGTTGGCGCGCTCCTTCTTCATTCCAGCGACGATCGTTTGTTCGTGGTCTCCGAAACTTACCGTGAGTTGCATCAGCTTTTCTGAGCCTGGAACATCTGTGACCGCGCGGATGGTGCCAACGCGAATATCGATCTTCTCCAAAAGATCGAGTGAAATGGTGGGCTTGACTGGTGCCGGAGTCATGAGGAGATTATGTCAGACCAGCGGACTTGACGGTGTAGCGACGGAACTCCGCTCCGTCTGAGAGTCGGTGCAGCACGACTCTACAGTCGAAATATCCGGCTGAGTTCTTGTGGAGTCTCCACCAGCACGTCGGGCGCAGCGTCGAGGAACGTGTGCGGCGCAAACCCGTAGGTCACGCCGACGCTGTATGTTCCGGCATTGCGCGCGGTCAAGACGTCAATATCGGAATCGCCGATGATCACCGCATGTTGCGCCTGCACACCGGATTCCTGCAACAATGCCTGCACGCCCGCAGGATCGGGTTTCTTAGTGTGAAAACTGTTGCCCCCATAAACCTGAAAGAAGTAGGGACCCAGGCCCAGCGCCTCGACGATCATGCGAGAAGGATTCACGGGCTTATTGCTCAAAACCGCCATTTTTGTTGTTGCGCCGTTGCGGCTCGCGCGAATGGAATCGAGCGTTTCCTTGATTCCGGGATAAACAAATGTGTTGTCCAACTTGTGCTCACGATAGTAGAGCAGAAAAAATTCCAGCGCGCTTTGCACATACGATTCATCATCTGGATCGCCCAGCGAGCGCCGGACCAGCATGGGAGCGCCATCGCCGATGTAGCTGGCAATCACCTCCAGCGGCAATTCCGGCTTGCGATAGTGCCGCAGCATGGCATTGATCGAGTTGGCAAGGTCCTGACGAGAGTCCACCAGCGTGCCGTCTAGATCAAAGATCAGGAGACGAATCTGTTCTGCAGGAATAGCGCGATTTCTGCGAATCATAAGAGCAGTACTTAGTATTTAGTATTCAGCAAAACCGAAGACCAAGGCAACCGCAGGCTCGGGGAACAGATTCCAGGCCACAGGTTACGTGAAAAACGCGCAACGCGGTTTGGTTGTTAAATATGAGCACTAAGCGCTGAGCGCTGTTTTACAATAGAGGGTACACCGCAACTACGCCCAACCTTTCAAGCTGGACCGACAAAAGGAGACGCATGCCCCTGACAAAGGCTGAGTCGAAAAGAAGTGCCACGGCGGTCGCAGAGCTCCCGGAAAAAACAGAAAAGACTTATGAGGGACTCTCACGCCAGCAACTGGTGGAAATTTATCGCCTCATGTATCTTTCGCGGCGGATTGATGACCGCGAAATTCTGCTCAAGCAACAGCAGAAAATCTTTTTCCAGATATCCGGCGCCGGACACGAGGCGCTGACCGTCGCGGCCGGTTTTGCTCTCAAATCCGGCTACGACTGGTTCTATCCCTACTATCGCGATCGCGCACTGCTCCTCGCGCTCGGCGCCACTCCGTATGAGCAATTGCTGCAAGCCGTGGGAGCGGCGGACGATCCCAGCTCCGGTGGCCGCCAGATGCCTTCGCACTGGGGATACAAGAAGCTCAACGTCGTAACTCAGTCGTCACCGACCGGCACGCAGTTGCTTCAGGCCGTGGGTTGCGCTGAGGCAGGGCGTTACTTCAGCCGGCATGCTGAAGCTGCGAAAAAACATGAAGGCGATTACCGTGAGTTCAAAGATGTGATCTTCCACGGCGACGAGGTTGTGTATTGCTCCGTGGGTGACGGAACGACGAGCGAAGGTGAATTCTGGGAGGCCATGAACAGCGCCAGCAACCTGAAGCTGCCGGTGCTCTTTGTCGTGGAGGACAACCAGTACGCCATCTCCGTGCCGGTTGAAGTACAGACTGCCGGCGGTTCCATTTCCAGGCTGGTGAGTGGTTTTCCCAACCTGCTGATCCAGGAATGCGATGGCACCGATCCGATAGCCAGCTACGCCACCTTGAAACGAGCGGCGGAGTACTGCCGCACCGGCAAAGGACCTGCGCTGGTCCACGGACACGTGATCCGTCCGTATTCGCATTCGCTTTCCGACAATGAGAAACTCTATCGTCCGGAATCGGAGCGGCAAAAGGACGCACAGCGTGACCCCATCACCCGCATGCAGATGTTCTTGATTCGCGAAAACATCCTGAATGAGGATGAGATCAACAGGCTGGAAAAAGAAGTTGACGAGGAAGTTTTGGCCGCATCCGATCAGGCGGAAAAGGCAGCGCCGCCCGCGACCGACTCGATTTACAACCACGTTTATTCGCCTGATCTGGATCCTCGGATCATGCACTCAGAACCGCAACTGCACGGTGGCGACAAGACCATGGCAGACCTGATTACCGCCTGCCTGAAAGACGAGATGAAGCGCGATGAGCGCGTTGTAATTTTTGGTGAAGATGTCGCCGACTGCAGCCGCGAAGAATATCTCAAGCAGAAGCAGATCAAGGGTAAAGGCGGCGTCTTCAAGCTTACGGCCGGCCTGCAGATGGAGTTTGGCGGCGATCGCGTGTTCAACTCACCTTTAGCGGAGGCCAACATCGTAGGCCGGGGTATCGGCATGGCCACACGCGGGGTCAAGCCGGTTGTCGAGATCCAGTTCTTCGATTACATCTGGCCGGCGATGCACCAGTTGCGCAATGAACTGTCGCTGATTCGCTGGCGCTCGAATGGAGCGTTTTCATCGCCCATGGTAGTGCGCGTTGCCATTGGCGGATACCTCACCGGCGGCGCTATTTATCACTCGCAGTGCGGCGAGAGCATCTTCACGCACATTCCCGGCTTGCGCGTGTGTTTTCCATCGAACGCGCTGGATGCCAATGGACTGCTGCGCACCGCTATCCGCTGTGATGATCCGGTAATGTTTCTGGAACACAAGCGTCTTTACCGAGAAACCTTTGGCCGCTCTCCTTATCCCGGGCCGGATTATATGATTCCGTTCGGCAAGGCCCGAGTAGTAAAGGAAGGCAAGCACCTGACGGTAATTACCTACGGCGCGGTGGTGCCGCGCGCATTGCAGGCGGCAAAGAAAATTGAACGCGAGCAGGGAATCAGCGTGGAACTGATCGACCTCCGCACGCTCAGCCCTTACGACTGGGAGGCGATTGCCACTTCAGTGCGTAAGACGAGCAAAGTGATCGTGGCGCATGAAGATGTGCTGAGCTGGGGCTACGGCGCTGAGATTGCCGCGCGCATTGCCGACGAACTATTTGAAGACCTGGATGCTCCGGTCAGGCGCGTGGCCGCAAGGGATACCTTTGTGGCTTACCAACCGTTGCTTGAGGACGTCATACTTCCTCAAGCTGATGATTTGTATCGTGCGATGGAGAGCCTGAAGAATTTTTGATTGTTGATTTTTGATTTATGATTGCAAACCCCAAGTCGAGCCTTGCTGCTTTAGAAGTCAACAAGCAAAAATCACAAATCAAAAATATCTAGATGCTGCTCTCTATCCTCACTCCTCTTATTGCCATTTCTTCGATGAATAGTTTTGCAGGGACGTCCAGCTCCTGGTAAATGACGCCGCGCTTGGAAATCTGGTTGGAGCAGATCATCTGCAGCACAATCGACGCGGGCCATGCCGTGGTGCGCATCATGGATGTGATTTTGGTCGCAGGGTCGTAATGATCAATGAGCGTGAACGAGGTGATGGCTCCGCTGTTGTGGGCCTCAATGCGCAGGATGGTCACGTCCGGCTCATCGCCGGAAAACTTGTGCAGGAAAAGTTTTGAAGTCAGCGCCCGTGGCGTGATATCAGTTTTTCCAATGCGAATTTTGTTGCTGGAAAAGAATCCCAGGTCGTACAGCCCGCGAATCAACTGGAAGTGGGCAGGATGGCGCAAAGTTTTTTCGAAGCACTCGCCCACCTTCCCTTTGAATGTTTCCGGCAGCGTAGAAGTGCCGCCGGAAGTATGAAAAGCTACGAGAGGTTGATACGGCACGCCGTAGAATTCTTCGGGCTCGGTCAGGGGCTCGATTTCCTGAATTTTTCCTTTGCGCAGGATTTTCGCCGGCTCCACAAACTCGTTGATCAATCCTTCCACACTGAAAACCAGTTGATAGTAGAACGGCGGCTTGGGATTTTCCGGCAGGCCGCCAACATAGAGTTTGAGCGCGTCGGCTTTGCCGCCAACTTCGCGCATCAACTCGCCCGCCAGGATCGATGCCATGCCGGGCGAGAGTCCGCAATCGGGAGCGATGGCCAGATTTTTGCGCGCGGCTGCACCTGCCAGCGAATGCTCCTGCCGGACAACAGTATTGTTGCCGCCAAGATCGGCGAAGTGGCATCCCGCATCAATGGCAGCGCGGCACAAGGCGAAATTCAAGAAATAAGGAACGGCTGAAAGAACTCCGGAATGTCCACGCATCAGTTTGGCCGCCTCGCCGGGCCGGGAGGCATCCAGTTCGGCCGTTGAGACTTTTTTAGTCCCCGTGACCTTGTTAATTCGGCTGGCGGCTGCTCGGACCTGTTTCTTGTCGAGGTCGGCGATGGTGACAGACTCGACGCCTGGGGAGCGCGCCATATCATAAGCCGCCGCCGATCCCATCATCCCCGCACCAATGACTAAGAGTCTCATATATTCTTCTCAATCCTTTGGAGACGGAACATTGTAAATGGAGCAGCCCTTGGCTCTTGGCTTTGTTTCCCGAGTTCTAGTGTTTGGTTTTGCGATGACCCGATGACCCGACGACCTGATGACCTAATTTGCTCACCCGATCCCGAGATCTGCCGACGATTCCAGCGGCGTTCCGCACACACGGCAGATCACGGCCGAACAATCGCCGCAGGTGAGAGGATCGGTGACTTCATGGGCACAGTTTGGACAGTAGAGTGCATCGGGAGGTTTTTGATCGGGCTGTCTGGGTTCATTCATAAAGTTGGGTGACTGAAGTTACCAACCTCTCAAATTATCAGATTCCTCGCTTAGCCGAATGGCTTCGGCTGAGCAGAATCGATCAAGGCTCGTTCGGCTCGATGCTATTCGCTCCAGGAAATGTCAGCGTGGTCAACGGGGTTGCGCCGGTTCCATCGGCGTTGATTACCCAGATGTTGGAGACGAAATTTGCGTTCGCGGCATTGCTGCCGTCCAGAGCGCGCCGCGAATCAAAGGTGATCGTGCTCCCGTCCGGCGACCAGACAACAGGATCAGGTACGGTTCCAGAAGCAAGTTGGGTCATCATCGTCAATGGAGTTGCCCCGGATCCATCCGTGTTCATCACCCATAGGTTCGGAGTGAAGTTTGGAAAGTTCGGGCTATTGCTGCCGTCGAGCGCCCGTGAGGAAAGAAACGCAATCTTGCTGCTGTTCGGCGACCAAACGGGAAGATGACTGTCGCTGCAACAAAAGCTCATCCTGGTTAACGGGGTCGAATCCGATCCGTCGGCATTCATTACCCAGATGTTATAGGCCGTCGGTGAACTGGCGGCATTGGTGCCGTCAAGGGCGCGGGTTGATTCGTAGGCGATCTTTGTGCCATCCGGCGACCAGGCAGGGGCGAGACTGTTGGCAAACGCAGCGGTGAGGCTGGTCAATGGAGTTGCGCCCGACCCATCGGCGTTCATCACCCAGATGTTCACCGAGCCGTTCGTGCTACCCAAGTCGGGCACCTGTGCGCTGGACACAAAGGCAATTTTGTTTCCGTCCGGCGACCAACTGACAGCCAAATTGCCGGTTCCTGTCCCATCAACGTACTGCGTTAGAGGTGTTGAACCAGTTCCGTCGGGGTTCACGATCCAGACGTTGCCTGTGAGGCCTGTATTCGCTGCGTTGCTGCCATCCAGGGCTCGCGTCGAGCTATAGGCAATCTTGCTGCCGTCTGGCGACCATTGGGGAATACCGACGTTGACGGAATTGGCTGTAATCTGTGTTAACGGGATCGCGCCGGATCCATCGGCGTTCATGACCCAGATGTTACTAATAAGCGAGCCGTGGTCGGAAAGAAAGGCGATCTTGCGGCCATCCGGCGACCACACGGGGCTGAAACTATTCGCGCCGAGAAGCTGGGTCAGCGGCGTCTGCCCGCTCCCATCAGGATTTGTGCTCCACACATTGAATTTGGGCGGATCAAAGTTGTTGATGGTGTTTGCAGCATTGGTGCCGTTGAGCGCGCGCGCCGATGCATACGCGATCGTGGCAATTAGAAACCTGACACGCTCAGTGGCCGATGAGTTGTTCCCGGCAACGTCAGTGGCTTGGGCCGTAATCGTGTTTGATCCGGGTGTGAGTGTAACTGGACAACTGAATGATCCGTTTTGAACACTTGCCGGCACGCCGTCGCAGGTCACCACTGCAAGCCCCGACAAAATATCGGACACAACACCGGTCACGGTGGTCGAAGCCGAGGTGAGTGTTGCTCCGTTCGCTGGCGACGTAATGCTGATCACGGGTGGAGTCTTGTCAATGTTCAGCGCGACGCTCGTGCTCGCACTATTTCCGGCTGCATCGGTCGCTGTGCCCGAAACGGGTTGGTTGGCCCCTTCCGTGGTCACCGTTGTAGGAGAAGGACAACTTGCGACCCCCGACGTGGCATCGTTGCACACAAATGTTACGGTAACGTTCGAATTGTTCCAGCCGGCCGCATTCGGGGCGGGGAAGACAGTCGCCTGAATTGTTGGCGGATCGTTGTCTATGCCGACGATCTCAATCGTGAGAAGTCCCCCAGGTTGGCCCCTGACTTCAACCGCAATAGTATTGGATCCCTGCAGCGTTACCGGGATGTCAACTTCGCTGACCTGCTGATTGAAATTGTTTGCTCCAATGACCTGGACTCCGTTCAGCGCGACAACGCTGCCAGACACCAGTTCTGTCTGGTTATCCTGGAGACCGCCGTTAAACGCCTTCAGGGTGTACTGGGTGTTGGGATTCCGCACGGAAAAATTGGTGACAATAGTGACGGGCGCACCAGTGCCACGCATGTAATCCTGCGGCCCAAAGGCGATGAATGTTCCCGCCCTGGCCCAGGTTGTTCCGGCGACCAGCAATGCCCCGATGGCCAGGAGCTGGCGACAGAACTCACGCTGCCGTTGTCGCGTAGATTTGTGCGTGCTGGACGGAGCATGGTGAGATACAAATCTGACTGCAGATGAGAAGACACCCATAAAGCGATCCTCCTTGCCGGATCACTGATGTTGCCAGGCCTGCTTCATTTTTAACGCCGGTTGGTGAGTCTCAGGAATGGCGGCCAAGCCTACTTCGAGCCCATAATTCGTGTCAACTGAGGCAAATGCATCGGACACAACAAGCTCAAAACGGACAAAGACCGGACGAGCTAAGAAGTAATTCTGGAATCCAAACGTAGCTGGTGGACGCAACTGCCCATTGGCGGAGTCTGGCAACGTCAAATCAGAGGTGATAATCTAGCAATTGCCAACCTCCTGCGCGCCCGTAGCTCAGCTGGATAGAGCGATTGCCTCCGGAGCAATAGGTCAGGGGTTCGAATCCCTTCGGGCGCGCCAGTTTTTCGCCGGTCCGGCTATAACGCTTTAGTAAACATTGCGGCAAGGTCAACTGGAAACAACGATAGATCCTTGCTGCTGTATCTGGAGAAGCGTCGGGATTAGCAAAGAGAGTGGAAACCCCATTTGTAAAATGAGCTAGGCCCGCGGCCGAGTTTTGGATTCAGGGCGGGGCCGGAAGTGAGATCGGAGAGCGTTCCCGTTTTCAGTACCAGCGTGGTAACAACCGTCTTATCGCTCGAAACTGCTTGACGTCCTGGAATCTCCAACATATTCTGCATTGCCCAATCAAAACAAGCCAGGAGTCCCAAGATGCATGAAAGTCGTCGTGAATACCTCACTCACCACCGATCTGCGCGCGCCTGGGCGGCGCTCGACCGCGCTACGAACGATCAGATGCACGTCACCTATGATCCATGCGTGATCCGGCGAAACAGCCTGAACGGGAAGCACGTCGTGATCATCGGTTCCGGCGTCGGCGGGCTGAGTACTGCATACGAGTTGCTCGCCAATAATAGTGACGTCAAAGTAACTGTTCTTGAAGCCCGCGACCGCACCGGTGGGCGCTGCCTGACCCTGCGCACCGGAGATACGCTGACTGAAGACAAGAACAGCAACCTTTACAGTTCGCCTGGTGAAACACAAGTGGTGCGGTTCGAGCATCCCGTCGGCGACAGTGAGCCGTATCTCAACGCCGGGCCTGGACGCATCCCGTCCAGCCACAAACGCCTGCTTGACTACCTACGGCGCTTCGGGGTCGCGGTGGAAATTTATGTTATGGCCAGCGACTCGAACATGGCTCAGATGAAAGATGGCCCTGAAGGGAATAAGGCGGTGGTCAACCGCCAGTTCACCCACAACACCCGCGGCTGGATCGCCCAGATGGTGTACCAGAACGCCGAGCAACTGCTGGGAAAACCTTCGAAGGATAAGCGCGTCGAACAATTGCGTTCCTTGATGGTGACCTTCGGCGATTTGACCAAGGACGGGCGTTATGTCGTTGGCACCGCCAAGCCTGGACAGGACGACAAAGAAGATGTGTCCGATCGCGCAGGCTTTAGGGAGCTACCTGGAGTTAGGCCGGGCGAAATTGCCCAGGCCATTGATCTCGATCGGCTGCTCGAGTCGGAGTATTGGAAAAAGACCCGCTTCTATCAACCCGTCGATTTCCTGTGGCAGCCCACCTTGTTCCAGCCGGTTGGGGGCATGGATCAGGTCCAGCATGCGTTCAGCCAACAGGTTGCGATGCGCGGTGGAGTGGTCCATCTGAACAGTCCTGTAGAAAGTATTGACTACGATCAGAAAACCGGCCAGTTCCTGATCTCCGCTTTCGGTCACGAGGAGCGGTTTCGCGCCGATTTTTGCTTTTGCAACCTCGCCATCCCCTTCCTGGAAAAGATTCTTTCCCCGCGGCTGCAGACACCCGGCAAAAAGGGTGGTTTCTCGGATGAGTTCAAGCAGGCGCTCCACGCCGTGTACGCGGCGCAGGCCAAAGAAGAAGAGACCAAGCGATTCCTGGCCTGCACCACCAAGGTTGGTTGGCAGGCAGACCGCAGCTTGTGGCAAGGCAAGCCGTTCCATACACACACAGATTCTGAAGGACACGAAGTCATGGTCTGCGATGACTCCGAGATCGGCGTTGTTCCCATCTACGGCGGCATCTCGTGGACAGAGAACCCGATCACCCAGGTCTGGTACCCCTCGAACGCCTATCACGATCACAAAGGCGTGCTGACCGGCGCCTACAACTTTGGCGAGAACGCCGCCAGCTTTGGCCGAATGGAGATTGCTGAACGGCTTAAGAAAGCACGGGCCGGCGCGGCGCTATTTGGCGAGAAGTTTGCCGCCGGTCTCGACCGCGGGGTCGCGATCGCATGGCAGAACATGGCTCACATCAAGGGCGGCTGGGCGCAGTGGAACGAGGTCAAGGACAGTGTCCATCACTACAATCGCATCATTCAGGGCACGAGCGTAGATGGCGGAAAGAAGCCATGCTTCTTCATTGTTGGCGATCAGGTGTCGTCGTTGCCGGGCTGGCAGGAAGGTGCGATCGCTTCGGCGCTAAACGCGATCAGCCGCTTGGCTCGCCCTGACCTGATGCTGCCGTTCCTGAGCGTGCTGCCGGACACGAGACTCATGGTCGAAGGTATATAGTGGCGAGGTTACGAGCAACCGAAGGCTGGGGTTCTGAATTGCCTCTCCGGAGTTGAGCAGAAAATTCAAGTAAGGAAATCTGATGACGCCGCCGGACATAGAGGCCCTGCAAGGCCAGTACGACGTGGCTGAGCGGGACGCCCAGGCCCTTGTCTCGGGACTGGATGAAAGACTTGGCACCTGGTGTGCCAGCGAGAATTCATGGAGTGTTGCTCAGTGCCTTGATCATCTTGCAACAGGAAACAGGATTTATCTAAGCGCGATGCAGAAGGCGGCGATGCGGGCACGCCAAGGGGGAAGGTGGCGGCGCGGTCCGGCGATGCCCGGATTGATCGGGCGATGGTTTGTGAATTATATGGAACCGCCGGTGAAGCGCCTCTTCAAGACAAAGGCGCCGCGCAGCATCCGCCCTCGTAGCTCCCCAGCTCTCAGGGATGCATTCGAGAAGTTCATTGAGTCTCATCATGAAATGGCCATCTTCCTGCAACGGAACGCTGATTTGGATCTTGCCCACATACATTTCGTCAATCCGTTTATACACATGATCCGGTTCAGCCTGGCCACGGGGTTGCATGTGATCCCGGCGCATGAGAGGCGCCACCTCTGGCAGGCTTGGCGCATACGTAAAGCTGCTGAAGACAATGCAGGCGTCAAATCTGTCTCAGCTGACTCCAAGTCTTAGCTTGATCAGCCACTTGACTTCGCAAGACGTGAACTGGACCAGCAGAGTTCATATTTCCGTTGGTCTGCAAATCTTCAGAGGTTATGATGGCTCTCTTGACATGGACTCAAACGGAATCCTCACTTCCATTTTTAATGTTCCGCGCGCGCTGATCGGCGTGATCCATGTAGGCGCGCTGCCCGGCACGCCGGAGAATCGCCTGGATGTTGCCGCCATTGCTGAAAATGCCGTGGCTGAGGCCCGGATTTATGAATCCGCTGGCTTTCATGGCCTCGTCATCGAGAACACGCACGATCGGCCTTATCTAAAAGGATCAGTTGGACCAGAAATTGGCGCCGCGATGGCCGTGATTGGCGCAGAAGTCCGGCGGGCTGTTGCGCTGCCACTGGGGATTCAAATCCTTGCCGGTGCTAACTCCTGGGCATTGGCTGTTGCCCACGCTTGTGGAGCAGGCTTT
>DATDNH010000065.1:0-2713 GCA_036518395.1 Candidatus Angelobacter sp.
GCCGACGGACCGGCCGCGGCCGGCGGTTCAGAGCTTTGCCGGAGGGACGGAGATGTTCGAGCTGCCGGGGGAGTTGAGCGAGAAGGTGAAGGAGTTGAGTCAGCGGCGGGGGCTGACGCTGTTCATGACGCTGCTGGGTGCATATCAGGTACTGTTGGGGCGCTATAGCGGGGAGATGGACGTGCTGGTGGGGAGCCCGATTGCGAACCGCAATCGGAGCGAGCTCGAGGGGCTGATCGGATTGTTTGTAAACACTTTGGTGCTGCGGACCGAGATGAAGGACAACCCGAGGGTGGGAGAAATGCTGAAGCGGGTGCAAGAAGCGGCGCTGGAAGGGTATGCGCACCAGGATGTGCCCTTCGAGAAGCTGGTGGAAGAGCTGCATCCGCAGCGCCAGATGAGTCACTCGCCCCTGTTTCAGGTGATGTTTGTGCTGCAGAACGCACCTCTGCCAAGAGTGAAGCTGAAGGGACTGACCACAACACCCGTGCCGCTGGACAGCGGGACGGCCAAGTTCGACTTGACCATATATCTTATGGGGGGCGAGAGAGGGCTGCAAGGATGGTTGGAGTACAACACGGATCTGTTCGAAGCGACGACGATCAAGCGGATGGTGGGGCATTATGAGAGGTTGCTGGAAGGGATGGTCCGCGATGTAGAGCAGAAAATACAGGAGATTCCGCTGTTGACCACCGGAGAGCGGGAGCAATTGTTAGTGGAGTGGAATGGGACGGAGGCAGAGTATCCGCGGGAGAAATGCTTGCAGGAACTGTTTGAAGAGCAGGTGGAGCGGACGCCTGGGGCAGTGGCGCTGGTATGTGAAGGTTACCAGTTGACATACGAGCAACTGAACGCTCGCGCCAATCAGTTGGCACGCTATTTGCGTAAGCTGGGAGTAAGGCGTGAAGTGTGCGCTGGTCTCCTCATGGAAAGATCGCTGGAGATGGTGGTGGCGTGTCTCGGTGTGCTGAAAGCGGGGGGCGCTTATGTGGCCCTGGATCCTGAATCTCCCGTGGAACGACTGGCGTACATGCTGGAGGATTCCAAGCCTGTCGTGCTCCTCACACAAGAGCAAATTAGTAGGAGACTTAGCGCGAACCCAGTGCGCCCCGTCCTTATCGATCGCGATTGGCCGGAGATTGCAAAGCAGAGCGAGGCCAATGTGGTCGCTCAAACCACCGCTGACAATCTGGCCTACGTGATTTACACCTCGGGGTCGACCGGCAAGCCCAAGGGAGTTCTCGGGCTTCACAATGGAATCGTCAATCGTCTTTCCTGGATGGGAAGAAACTATCCCTTCCATTCTGATGAAACCTGCTGCCAGAAAACCGCTTTTAGCTTTGTGGATTCGATTGCGGAGATATTTGAACCGCTGCTTCACGGCATTTGTACCGTGATTCTGCCCAACGCGATTGTCAAAGACCCCCTGCGGCTGGTGGCTGAACTGGCCAAAAACGGGATTTCTCGGATCGTCCTGGTACCGTCTCTCCTGCGCGCAATGTTGGATAGCCACCGGGCGTTACAGGATCATTTGCCACGATTGAAATTGTGGGTGCTCAGTGGGGAAGCCTTGCCGCTTGATCTCGCAGCCCGCTTTCAGGAGGCGATGCCTGGTGCCACTCTGCTAAATCTTTACGGTTCCACTGAAGTGTCCGCTGATGCGACAGCCTACGAAATGCGGGCTGAAGCTTCCAGATATTGCGTTCCCATCGGGCGTCCAATCGACAATATGCAGGTCTTTATACTTGATGGAAATCTCGTCCCGGTTCCCGTGGGAATACCAGGGGAGGTGTTTGTGACAGGAGCGGGAATCGCGCGCGGCTACCTCAACGCCCCTGAGCTGACTGCAGAAAAATTTGTACCCAATCCATTTGGTTTTCTGGCTGGCACGCGTCTGTATAAAACCGGCGATGTGGCGCGCTCTCTGCTTGATGGAAACATCGAGTTCCTTGGACGCTCGGATCTTCAAATCAAAATACGCGGTTTCCGTATTGAAGAAGCGGAAATCTCTACGGCCTTGCGGTACCATCCAGCAGTGCGCGACGTCGTGCTTGCAACCGTCGGAGATGGTTCGACGGAAAAGCAATTGGTTGCCTACTTGGTCTGCGAGGCCGGTCCACGTCCAGCGATCGGCGAACTGCGCCGTTTTCTCAGCGACAAGTTGCCGGGCTACATGATTCCTTCCCACTTTGTGATGATCAATGTTTTCCCCTTGCTGCCCAACGGGAAGATTGACAAGAACGGGTTGCCGTCGGCAGTCCTATATCACAACGCTTCAGAGAATCCATATGTACCGCCCGCCACAGAAACCGAACAAACAATCGCTGCAATATGGCGAAAGTTGCTCAAACTGGAGCAGGTTGGCATACGAGACAATTTCTTCGACCTCGGTGGTCACTCCTTGTTGATGGTGCAGGTCCAAAGGGAATTGCAGACTCTTCTTGGCAAGGAGTTATCAGTTGTCGAACTGTTTGAATATCCCACAATCAAGAGTCTTTCCGAACACCTGTCCAACGGGGCCTCCATGCATGTAACCGCTTTGGACGTTCAAGAGCGAATGGACAAACAAAAGCGGGTTCTGAGCAGGAAAAAACGTCAGGCAAAACCGAGCAACGAAGTCCATGAGTGATCTGAAAAGATCTACCGAAATTGATGCTATCGCCGTCATTGGGATGGCCTGTCGTCTGCCGGGCGCGAACAGCGTGGACGAGAT
>DATDNH010000066.1:0-5300 GCA_036518395.1 Candidatus Angelobacter sp.
TCAACTTTATGGGCTACGAGCATATGCAGGCCGGAGACGTCAAAGGGGGCCTCGAAATCCTGAAGCTGAACGCGACAGCCTTTCCCGATTCACCCAATGTTTACGACAGCCTGGGCGATGCTTACCTGGCCGATGGCCAAAAAGATCTGGCAAAACAAAACTCACAGAAGGCCCTTGATCTTCTGCCCTCTGACACCGCAGATCCGCCAGACCGCCGCGACCTCATAAAGGCCAGCGCCGAACAAAAGCTGAAGCAGCTAGGCGACAAATAATCGGGTTTGGATTTCGCTATTGCCTGTTGCCCATCTGGTGGTAAGGTTTTGCCTTTGCAGTTGCTTGTTGGGTTTGATCTTGCTTTTGATGTTGATTTAGCCAAGAGCCAAAAGCTAAGAGCCAAGGGCCTTGCTGTGTCTTTGGTTTTGATTTTGCCTTTGCTAAATACTAACTACTAAGTACTAATTACTGTGTTCATCGCCTCCATCGATCAAGGCACCACCAGCACGCGCTTCATTGTCTTCGACAAGTCCGGCAAGATCGTTAGTTGCGCGCAGAAAGAGCACCGCCAGATTTATCTTCGACCCGGATGGGTGGAGCACGATCCCGAAGAAATCTGGCAGCGCACGCAGGAAGTGATTGCCGAGGGAATGCAGCAGCGCGGCCTCAGTCCGGCCGATCTCGCCGCCATCGGCATCACCAACCAGCGCGAAACCACGCTTGTCTGGGACCGCGAAACGGGGAAGCCCATCCATAATGCCATTGTCTGGCAGGACATGCGCGTTGCAGACGAGGTTGCCGAATTCTCAAAGCACGGTGGCCAGGACCGTTTTCGCCGCGCCACCGGCCTGCCGCTGGCAACGTATTTCAGCGCACTGAAACTGTGCTGGCTTCTGAATAACATTCCGCAGGCGCGCGAGCGTGCCGAAACGGGAAAACTGCTCTTCGGCACAGTAGACACTTTTCTTCTATGGCGGCTCACCGGCGGCATTCATGCAACCGATGTCACCAACGCCAGCCGCACCCAGTTGATGAATCTGGAAACGCTGGCATGGGATCAGGAACTGCTGAATGCATTCGCGATTCCACCCGCAATGCTTCCAAAAATTTGCTCCAGCAGCCAGACTTACGGCACAGCGCAGCTGGATAGCATCTGCGGCGTGCCGGTCGCTGGAATTTTGGGCGATCAGCAGGCCGCGCTGGTCGGTCAAGCCTGTTTCAAATCGGGCGAAGCTAAAAACACTTACGGCACCGGCTGCTTTCTCCTGATGAACACCGGTGCTCGGCCAGTGCACTCAACTTGCGGACTGCTGACTACCGTCGGCTACCAGCTCGGCTCCCAACCCGCCATCTACGCACTCGAAGGCAGCATCGCCATCACCGGCGCGCTGGTACAGTGGATGCGCGACAATCTTGGCCTCATCCAGAACAGCACAGACATCGAGAAGCTCGCGCGCACAGTCGACGATAATGGCGGGGTCTATTTCGTTCCTGCCTTTTCCGGCCTGTATGCGCCTTACTGGAAAGAGAGCGCACGAGGCGTGATCGCCGGGCTCACGCGTTATGCCAACAAGGCCCATCTTGCCCGCGCCGTGCTGGAAGCAAGCGCATTCCAGACCCGCGAAGTGGTAGAGGCCATGGAAAACGACTCCGGCATCCAGCTCGACGTCCTGCGAACCGATGGCGGCATGGTGGAAAACGATCTCCTGATGCAGTTCCAGGCAGACATTCTCAACTGCCCGGTGGTTCGCCCTATGACGCGCGAGACCACAGCCCTGGGCGCAGCCTACGCCGCCGGCCTGGCGGTAGGCTTCTTCAAAGACACCGACGAGCTCCGAGCCAACTGGTCAGAAGACAAAAGATGGACTCCCAAAATGGACGAACCCCACCGCGAACAGATGTATCGCATGTGGAAGAAAGCAGTGACGCGGTCGTTTGATTGGACGGACTAAAGCACTCAGCACTCAGCATTCAGCCAATGCGATTATCGCGTGGAGCGCAGTGGGTTTTTGCCTGCTAGCTAAGTACTAATTACTAAGTACTAATTACTGGTTATTGACACACCGCGTTCCCCTCACTACATTGTGTGCTTCCACCACGAGGCCACTCATGCGACTCTTCTGCGCCATCCTGTTCATCACCTCACTCGTCCATGCCGAGACCTGCGAAAATCTCAGCAACCTTAAATTAAAGGACACTACCATCACCTCGGCCCAGACTGTCCCCGCCGGCCAGTTCACGCCCGGAGCCGCAGAACTAGCCGCGCCCGGTATGCCGGCGAATTACAAGGATCTGCCTGCCTTCTGCCGCGTGACCGCCGAGATCAAACCAACGCAGGATTCTGACATCAAGATTGAAGTCTGGATGCCAGGCTCCGACTGGAACGGGAAATATCTCAGCAACGGCAATGGCGGCTTTGCCGGCTCCATCCTCCACTCTGCGCTGGCCAATGGCGTGAAGCACGGCTACGCTATGGCCGCCACCGACACAGGCCACTCCGGTTCGCCTGTTGATGCAACCTGGGCGCTCCATCATCCTGAGAAGATTGTTGACTTCGGCTATCGCGGCATTCATGAGATGACGGTGAAAGCCAAAGCCATCATTGAGACCTTCTACGGCAAAGGCCCGCAGCGTTCTTATTTCTCCAGTTGCTCCAATGGCGGACGCCAGGCGCTGATGGAGGCGCAGCGCTTCCCTGCCGATTACGACGGAATTATTGCCGGCGCACCCGCCAACTTCTGGACCCACCTGCTGACCTCAGGCGTATGGAACATTCAGGCCATGCAGAATGATCCGGCCAGCTACATTCCCGCAGCCAAGATCCCGGCACTCAATGAGGCAGTGCTCGCTGCCTGCGATGCCAAAGATGGCGTGACCGATGGCGTCCTCAACGATCCCCGCGAGTGCCATTTTGATCCTTCCTCCATGCTCTGCAAGGCAGCAGATTCCAACACTTGCCTGACTGCGCCGCAGGCAGCCGCGCTCAAAAAGATTTATGCCGGGGCTAAGACTTCCAAAGGCGAGCAGATTTTCCCCGGCTTTGTTCCCGGCGGCGAGAGTGGGCCTGGAGGCTGGCCCCTGTGGGTCACTGGAGGCGCGCCCGGCAAGAGCCTGGAAAATGCCTTCTCCCTGGGTTTCTTTGCCAACATGGTTTTCGATAACGCCGCATGGGATTTCAAGACATTTGATTTTGATCGCGACACCAGAATCGCCGACCAGAAGCAGGCTGCCAACCTGAATTCGACCGATCCTAATTTGAAACCGTTCCGCCAGCGCGGCGGCAAGCTGATCATCTATCACGGATGGAGCGACGCAGCCATCCAGCCGCTCAACACCATTGACTACTACAACAGCGTGGAGAAAAAAATGGGCGCGAGCGATACCAATACTTTTGTGCGTCTCTACATGGCGCCGGGAATGCAGCACTGCGGCGGCGGACCCGGTCCTTCGTCGTTTGGCCAATATGGCTTCGGCACACAGCTTGATCCCCAGCACAACATGTTGAGCGTCCTGGAACAGTGGGTGGAAAAAGGTGTCGCGCCCGACCGCATCATCGCCACGAAATACAACAACGACATGGACCCAACGAAAGGCGTCAAAATGACGCGCCCGCTCTGCCCTTATCCGCAGGTGGCGAAATACAAAGGCTCCGGCGACACTAATGATGAAGCAAACTTTACTTGCTCAAAATAAGCAGTCAGCACTCAGCATTCAGCAAAGTCAAAACCTTACCACAGAGGACACAGAGAAAATCAGAGGGCAGATTTTTTCTGTGCTCTCATCTTTTTCTCTCAGTGGCCTCTGTGGTGAGCAGTTGGCTTTGCCTTTGCTTTTGATTTTGCCTTGGTCTGCAAATCAAAAATCAAAGATCAAAAATCAGCAATTGTTAGGCTAGTAGCTAGAAGCTAGGAGCCAGTAGCTGTGCGTGCGCGTTATCGCGCACGCACTTCCAGCTGAATTGGCTTTGCCAGCGAGCTGACATCCGGATCGTAGTACTCATACACCCGCGACTGGAACGTCCGTGCTTTGATGGGATACTTCGCCCGCAAACGGAAACGCAGGGTGACCGTATCCCCAGCCGCAATGGAGTCGAAGTAGAGAATTGCCTGCGTTGCCGTCAGGGTGAATTTCTCCAGACGTCCACTCTTCTTCCCTGCACTCTTCTCCTGGTACGCCTGCAAGTCCTCGCTCAGTAGATCGAATCCCGGAGGGATCCCCAGGTCCACCATGACCATATTTGCCGACTTCGGCAGGTTGTTCGTAACAGTCGCCGTGGCCGTCGCGATATCGTCCTGTGAAAGACGGGTGCGATCATACGCCACATCAATCGAGAGCGGCTCGTTCTCCGGCTCTTTGCCCCAGGGCAGGAAGTAGCTGCCTACAACCTGATACGCCAGCCCGCCTTTGCCTTCGAAATGAATCTCGACAGTATTACCTTCTTTTTCATCCACTGTCTTGAAGACAAACTGATGCAGCAGATCGTTGTTCTCCGGCGTGAGTTCCAGCTTAACCACCGGCTTGCCATTCAGCATGACCTGCAGCGTGCCGCGAACGTCCGCCGCGCCTTTCTCCGTGGCCAGCAGCAAAGCTCGCAGCGCCATGATGGTGGCCTGCGTGCTGCCCCAGTCGCCACGGGAACCTTTCTTTGACGCAATGAACGTGAGCGCCTTGCGCACCGTGGACGCGTCCTGACCCCACTTGAGCAGCGCCTGCGCCGCCAGCCCTGTAGTCTCCACGCTGGCAGTGGATCCCGTGGAATAGAAACCGGTTTGCGCAGTTGTCCACCACACCTGCTGATCTTTTTCTGTACGCGCATCCAGCAGCGCCTGCATGATCTCCCGGGTAAACTCACGGTCTTTGCCGTAATCAACCGCGAAGTTGGCCAGGACGGCCAGGGTGTAAGCATCCAGCTTTGCCCTGATCGCCTGCTCCAGAAACTTCCTGGCTTTGTCTACCGCCGGGCCGTGATATCCCGTGTTCTCCAGCGACCACCCAATGTAAGCAGTCGTGCGAATCGCATTCACACTGCCGCTGCCGCTCGGGTCTTCGTAGTAATAATGGTCAGACTTCCAGCTTCCGTCCGCCTGCTGCTGGTCCGCCAGCCACTGCTGTGTCCTCTGGATCAGCCGGGAGTCCACATCATGGACCTTCGACATGTCGTAGAACTCCATGAGCCCATAGGCTGTCAGATACTTGCTGGCCGGAGCATTCCCAAACAGAGAGAATCCGCCGCCCTTGACTTCAAACGTGACCAGCCTCTGGTAGCCCACGGCAATGTAACCTTCAGCCTTTGCATGAACTTCCGG
>DATDNH010000067.1:0-3771 GCA_036518395.1 Candidatus Angelobacter sp.
TGGCATAGACGAGCGCGTGGATGCAGCAGGAGTGGTGTGCCTTGAAGCAGGGTGGAAGTCGCGGTTCATTCCGCGACCAGCACCCCTTCCGCGACCGAACAAGTGTTTTCTTCTTAACTGCTTACATCAAAAGTCGCGGAAATCGCGGATTGAGGCCCCCATTTTTTGCGCGGATGCGAATTGATAACTGTTTCGGATCATTCCGAAACAGAAAAATTCCGGGAAGAGGAGGAACTAACTGCGCTCCTGACGTCAGGAACTCCCTGCCGTCAGCCACGCCGTCAGATGCTTTGCCCAGTCGAATCAACAACTTTGACGGCCTGACGGCGTTTACTGCATTTCTGTCGTTAACAGCGAGAATCACTCAGAATCAGTGTGAATCAGCGAGAACCCATCCCGGGTGCCGTGGACCAGCGGCAAGTTGCATCCTGGTTGCCGCAAAAGCAGCCGAAAAATTCCGCTCCCTACTAAGTCCTCCAGCTTCAATGGGTTATCGCCGGGTAGCGGAATCGATTTTTTCCTTTTGCGATTCCGCTCCCATCTAAGTCCTTCCTCACCAGTGACATGAGCGGAAATGCGGAATTCACGTGTTTTTTCTTGCGCCGAAATCACCGCTTTCCAGCGTGACTCAACGGAAAGGTTTTGGGATTGCAGTGGGGTTTACTGGAAGCTAGTGGCTAGTAGCTAGAAGCTGATTTTCGTCAATATTGATGCGGGTTGTGACGCTGTTACGCTTGTTGGCAGGAGGTGTTCTTTGTAGTTTATCCCGAGGACACGAGGGATCCATACCTGCGTCGGGGCAGCATCAGGGCGAAGGCCCACACTGGAATCGCGAAGAGGGGTTTTGGGGTTGCTGCTGGTGTTGAGCGCAAGTGCCAACTGCTTAATTGCTGAGTGCTGCTTCCGAGTGCTTCTGCTCCTTTTTGCCATGCAACTATCCAGCGTAAATTCAGCAGATTGCAAGGGCAGTCCTCGACCCGAGGTGACACCGACCCTTTTTGTAACCTGAAACCTACCTAAAACCTACCTGCACGGCGAATCGAACCAGCAAGTCGGCACCTAGAGGGTTTGAGCTAAGCAGCAAGTAGCTAGCCGCTAGAAGCTCATTTTCATCAATGTTCATGCGGGTTGTGACGCTGTTACGCACGTTCGCGCAGATACCCGAATTGCCGGTTTTACCCACCAATTTGCCCATCATTAACAGTTGGTTTTCCTTCGTGTCCGTAGCCTGTCCTCGAGGTGAGGTCTATCTCGATCGACCGTAGCCGAAGGATGATTAAAACAGCTTACCCAGATAGAAAAATAACTTCTTGTGTCCGCTTTCGCCTACGCTGCCTCCCAGGAAGATCGGGCCGACGGCATAATCCAGAATGACGCCCGCAGTAGCATCCATCGGCAGAGTCGGGGCGCCCGCCAAACCATAGGTCTTGGCCACTTCATACGATCCGGTCACGTAGATGCCGCCGCCAAGGAGTGAATCTGACGAGAACACCCGATGAACGTATCCGGCTCGTCCGTAAACATATTGATTGGCAAGCAACTCGTCGGTTCCGTATGCCGCGAGGCGCAGTGGATTGCCCAGACTGTAGCTCGGCAGTCCATCGTTGGTGAATCCCAGGGTGGACCCGGCGGAGCCTTTCAAATAAAGTGATCCGGCAGCATTGACGCTCTTGAAGAGGCCCAACTCAGCGTCCGCCGTGGGGAAGTGGTGAGTTGCGCCCAGCCATCCATCATGCCACTGAAATTTTGAGATCAGCTCGACACCATCCCGCGGTATGACCGGGGCTTCCAGTTTATGCAGATCAAACTTCAATTTATCGAGCGAGAACTTAAGCGAAGCGGTTCCAATTCGATCGGAAGAAAAAGGCAGCACAGCCTTACCGATGCTTTGCGACAACTTCATGGCGCCGCCCTCATATCCCGCCCGCAGCTGCACGTCGCGGCTGAAGCCGTAACCCACGTCGACAGTTCCCGAAATGGTCCTTAATTCATACCCGGCCACATGAGTAAGCCGGCTGTAAATATCAAAAGGTGTGGTTTCAGCCCGGATCTGTGGAGCAATGAACCAGTGGCTGAATGCGCGCACCGGCCGGAAATATTCACTATTGATGCCATATTGCGAACCCAGCAGCACATCTGAGCGCCACTCCGACCCGATTCCTCCCAGATCAAAGAACGTGAGCCTCGCGCCCAGAGTAAATATCGGACTGCGGTAATCGCTGCCATCGATGGCGAGTACCGGAATGATCTCCAGCGCCTGTTCCCGTGGCGTGGCCGTGACGATCAAGTCTGGCTTGCCATCGTGTTCTACGAGCCGGAATCCCATGCGGGCGAACCTGCCTGTGCCAACCATGCGGTTCAATTCTTGTTCCAGATGATCAGCCTGGTTTTTATCGAAGGGTTGGTCTTTGTAATCAGAAATGCCATGCCGCACCTCTGCCTCAAGCAGCGGCCTGTCCGTGGCAATTTCCTGCAAAGCCGGTTTTGCCGCGTCCTTATGAAGTTTGCGCAGGTTCCTCTGGTCCTTCCACCGGTTGTATTCGTCCCATTCTTCCTGTCCTACCTTCAAGGCCAGCAGCTTTTCCAGATTCTGGGCGGCCTGCAAACCTTCTTGCCGCAGCCGGTCGTGCTTGTCGTAGTCCGTGGGTTTGAATTTGGAGACAGGAACATCAATCTCCAGATCGCCGTCTTCTTTGCGCAGCTTTTCCAGGCTGGCTTTTTCGTTCGAACTTACTACAACTCCAATGGTCCTGAAGACCACGTCGAGCAGGGAAGTATCTTTCGCGGGATCAAAGCTGCCTTTATCCAGGTGAACAGCGATCACGATCTGAGCGCCCATGTCCTCAACAACTTCAATGGGCAAATTGTCCAGCACGCCGCCGTCAATGTAGCGTTTGCTGCCGTCGCGCACCGGGCTGAAGAATCCAGGCAAGGACATGGTGGAACGCAAAGCCTGGCTCAGCGATCCCTCTTTCAGAACCGATTCCTTCTCAACTGGATAATTGCCTTTCTTGTTTCCGAAGACATCTTTCGTACCCGTGACCATATCCACGCCAACGCAGCGAAATGGAATTGGCAAATCGTCAAAACTCTGCAGATTGGAGTACGGCCGCGTGATGTTATCCAGAATCAGGCCTACGCGATGGCCTTCATTGAATCCTTCGGGCAAACGGAATCCCTTCTTCAACCCGAACGCGAGCGTGTTGGGATAACTGCGCCGGTCCTGCTTGCGGCGAAAGGCAAGATCGCCATAATCGATGCGGTCATACAGTACCGCGTCCCAATTCACCAGCCCGACGGTATCGCGAATTTCGTCCGGGGTATATCCCATGGCGTACATGCCTCCGATCAGCCCACCCATGCTGGTGCCGGCAATGTAGTCAACAGGAATGCGATTTTTTTCCAGCCACTCAATTACACCGACATGCGCCAGCCCCAGCGCCCCGCCACCCTCCAACACCAGTCCAATCTTCTTCCTGGGGGTTTGATTTGAGTTCACTTGCGCGATAAGCGGTAAAGAGAGCAGTAGAGTGGCGATGGCGAGCCAGCGTCTTGGCATGCGAACTTCCTCCGATGTCAGGATCGTTATGGCAGTTTGTATCCCGAGCTGATTGCAAGGTCAAGGAAAAGAAATTGCCTCCTCATGTAGAGGGTCTGTAAACTCTTGTAAAAACGCCCCTCTCCAACGTCAAAAGAACGGGAAGAAATGCTGTAATGCTGATATATGCACCGCAGTTTGGCTCGGAATGGCTTAAGCAGCCGCACCTTCTT
>DATDNH010000068.1:0-12738 GCA_036518395.1 Candidatus Angelobacter sp.
TTCGCGGCCGACCTCGAGTCGGCCAAGCGTGCCTATCACCAGAGAGATTTTCCAACGGCAATCAAGGAGTTCACGGCTCTGGCCGAGCAAGGGAACTGGGAGGCGCAGCTTATTCTCGGCAAGATGTATATGCTGGGCCAAGGTGTCCCAAAAGATTCAGATTTGGCCATCAAATGGTTCAGGGCAGCGGCGGTGCAGGGTGATTCGGAAGCCCAATTCTTCTTAGGGTCGATGTATCTCCTGCCGCAAAAGGACGTTGCCGAAGGGCTGAAATGGATTCGGTTGTCTGCGGAGCAGGGAGACCAGGATGCGCAGTTCTTACTCGGCAAGGCGTATATGAAAGGGCAAAAGGAACTGCCTCGCGACCCTGTCCAGGGAGATATGTGGCTGCGACTGGCCGCGAAAGACAACAAGCAGTTTTATCAGGACGAACTGAACAGCGCGGAAAGATTAATGTCTCCGGACCAGCGTGCCAGGGCGAAAGAACTGGCAGCGGCATGGAAACCGAAGAGCGGGATCAAGGCAAAGTAGGCTGCAGCAGCGCATCGCTCCCTCTGGGGCTTGCCGCTGACCCAATCTTTCCCACCGCTAACCCACCCCACCACGCGAGCGAGAAGGCTCGGTTTTGCTGATCCCTGTCTCCCTGGGCCTATTCCCTGGGCTGCCGTGACCTGATCTGCTTGTCTGCTTACTTCCTTTCAGGCACTATGGTCTAAGATAGAGTCTCATGTCCAGCCGGATTCAAGCATTGGCAGATGTGCGTCCCTCTGAGGCCAAAAGCCGTTCCCGCCGCGGGGTCTCGTTGCGGGAGCCGGCCCTGATTGCCCTGGAGACCCTGCGCACCCACAAGCTGCGCTCCATGCTTACTCTGCTGGGGGTGATTCTCTCTGTTGCCACCTTGATTGTTGTGGTGGCAATGATCCGCGGAACCAACGTCTATATCTCCGACCGGGTGGCCAATTTTGGCGCCAATGTCTTTCTGGTGAGCCAGTATCCGATCGTCACCAGCCGGGAAGAGTTTGTGAAACTGCAGCGTCGCAACAAGCCCATTACCTGGGAAACCTATGAATTTGTCCGCGACAATATGACCTTCGCCAAGGCCTTCGCTTTCATCCTGAACCGTGGGACAGGCGTTGCCAAGTCCGGGAACCAGGACATGCAGAACGTCATCATTCGCGGAGTTACCGGAGGCATGGCGGAACTGGACACGGTGGAGGTGGCGCTGGGACGTTCAATCACCGATGCTGATAACGAGCATCGCTCCGAGGTTGCGTTTATCGGCACCGATCTGGTCAACCGTTTCTTTTTGGGAACGGACCCGCTGGGCAAGACCATTTATCTGGATGGCAAAGCTTATACAGTCATTGGAGTGGCCAAGGAGATCGGCAGCACGCTGGGGCAGCCGCAGGATACCTTTGCCTATATTCCTGCGCTGACCTATCAAAAGGTCTACGGCACCCTGCAGAGCGGCAACATCCGCATCCAGGCCAAGGGCCCACAATTCATCTCCCTGGCGGAAGATGAGGCGCGGATGCTGATGCGCGCCTATCGCCACGTGCCCCCGAATGAGGATGACAACTTCGGCGTGATCGAGCCTTCGGCGCTGATGACCCTGTGGGACAACCTTACCGGGAACCTGGCTTTTGTCGCCGTGCTGATTGTGTCCGTGTTCCTGGTGATTGGCGGCATCGTGATCATGAACATCATGCTGGCCAGCGTCACCGAGCGCACGCGGGAAATAGGAGTGCGTAAGTCCCTGGGAGCAACGCGCAGGGACATCTTGCTGCAATTCCTGATTGAGGCCTGTGTGATGTCGGTCGTAGGTGGAGTGATTGGCGTCTTGGCTGCCGTGGGTATTTCCATGCTGATCAGAGTGGTGTCCTCTGTGCCCACCGCGGTTCCAGCCTTTGCCATTGTGCTGTCACTGGGAATTTCCACCCTGATTGGAGTTTTCTTCGGCGTTTATCCGGCTTACAAGGCCTCTAAACTTGACCCGATAGAAGCTTTACGCCAGGAGTTGTAAATATGCTGCGTTCCAAATTGATGGCGGAAAACGTGAAGATGGCATTCGATACCATCCGCACGCACAAAGTTCGCGCATTTCTGACCGTGCTGGGCGTGGTGATCGGCGTGACCGCCGCCATCGTGACCGCTTCCATCCTTCTGGGTTTTGAAAACAATATTCAGGCGTCGTTCAGCGAATTTGGAGTCAACAATCTGTGGATCTTTCGCTTCAACTTTGGTTTTCATGTGGGCCGGTTGAGCGCGGAAGAGCGGATGCGCAAGCCACTGACCTACGATGACGCTATGGCGATCAAAGACGAAGTGCCGCCGGTACAGGAAGTGAGCGTGGAGGTTTTTCCCCGCGTTGGGCAGGGCCCGCAGCCGGTACGCACGGCGCGTTATAAGGGGCATGAACTTTCCAGCATCGATTACTCCGGAGCAACCGCCAACTTTGCCGACGTGAACTACTTTGGTATCTCCGGAGGCCGCTTCTATACAGAAACTGAGGACTTGCACCGTGAAGACGTAGCGGTGATTGGGGCCGATGTGGTCAAGGCGCTTTTTCCGGATGAGGATCCTATAGGAAAGCAGTTCCTCGTGGCCGGCACCACCCTCACCGTGATTGGCACGTACGAGAAGAAGAAAAATACAGCGATTGGCAGCGGGCAGGATAATTCCATCACCATTCCGTATCGCACGTACCGGAAACATTATCCGGAAGATGACGAACTTTTCATTGCCGCAGTGGCCCGTCCCGGAATGAAGAGCCTGGCCGAGGACCAGATTCGCGGCTTGTTGCGACAGCGGCGCCGTGTGGCTCCTGACAAGCCGGATAATTTTGGGTTAAGCAGCGCTGAGGCATTGGGCACTCAATTTCGCGACATCATGGCGGGAGTCCTGCTGTTTGTGATGGTCATTGTCTCTGTGGGGCTGCTGGTTGGCGGAGTGGGAGTCATGAACATCATGTTGATGGGCGTGACCGAACGAACGCGCGAGATTGGCGTCCGCAAGGCCATTGGCGCTCGCAGGCGCGACATCAGCTTTCAGTTTCTGACGGAAGCAGTAGCGTTAACGGGCGCCGGCGGAGTTCTCGGCGTGGGCCTCTCTTTCGCCGTCAGTTTCATTTTGCACCTGGTGCACTGGCCATCTTCAGTCCCGTGGTGGGCCGTGCTGCTCGGTGTGGCCGTTGCCAGCAGCGTGGGTCTGTTCTTCGGGATTTATCCCGCATTGAAGGCGGCGCGGCTGGATCCGGTGGAAGCGTTGCGATATGAATAAGCAATTAGCAATTAGGAAATAGCACTCAGCAATCCGCCTTCCCCCAGGTATTCTCCTTGTCAACCATGAGGTTTAATGGGTTTTCAGCGGCGGTGAAGCGCTCACGTCAGATTGCCCACATTGTTGTGGTTTCGTCCTTAGTGTTCGCGGGCTGAGTGCTGATTGCTGATCGCTGTTTTCTGGAACCTTAGTGCCACAAAGGTCGTATTCTTACTGTAGCCACAAGATCCTTGCTGCTGATGAATGGCCAATCCCTCGAATGTTCGGCGAGGTGTATCGGTGCGGGAGCCGGCGCTGATCGCGCTGGAAACGCTGCGCACGCATAAGCTGCGCTCTTTTCTGACCCTTCTGGGCGTCATTCTTTCCGTTTCCACCTTGATCGTGGTCGTCTCCATGATCAACGGCACCAATCGTTATGTGGCGGAGCGGGTGGCTAACTTCGGCGCAAATGTGTTTCTGGTGATGCGCTTTCCCATCGTGACCAGCCGCGAGCAGTTTGTGAAGCTGGAGCGCCGCAACAAAAACATTACCTGGGAAGATTTCGAGTATGTGCGCGACAACATGCGCCTGGCCAGGGCCGTAGGGCTCGAGGTGCGCCGTCCGGGAAAAGTGAAATACCGCACGGAAACAGTGGAAGACGTGGACGTGCGCGGCGTTACTGCCAATATTGGCGAAATTGATATCGAAGAGCCCGCGGTTGGCCGCTATATCAGCGACGCCGACAACGAACACCACGCGAACGTGACCATGATCGGCAGCGACATATCGAAACGCTTCTTTCAAGGCGTGGATCCCATGGGGAAGACCATCTACATCGATGGCGACGCGTTCCTCATTATCGGAATCGCCAAGATGATGGGCAGCACCTTTGGCCAGTCACAGGACAATTTTGTCTATATTCCCATTCAGACATATCGCAAGAATTACGGAACCCAGCAGACGGCGAACATAAACATCAAAGCGCTGGGACCGGAGTGGATGCAGCCGGCGGAAGATGAAGCGCGAATGCTGATGCGCGCGCGACATCATCTGGCGCCGGGTGAGGAAGACAATTTTGGCGTGGTCGAACCCTCAGCCCTTATGGACCTGTGGAGCAATCTGACCGGGACACTGGCTTCCAGTTCCGTGGGGATTGTCTCTGTGTTTCTGGTGATCGGCGGCATCGTGATCATGAACGTAATGCTGGCCAGCGTGACGGAACGCACCCGCGAGATTGGCGTGCGCAAATCGGTAGGCGCGACGCGCAAGGACATCATGCTCCAATTCGTGATCGAGGCTTCCGTGATGTCCGCCACTGGCGGTGTAATGGGCGTGATGGTAGCTGCCGGATTTGCATTTTTGATCGAGCGATTTACACCTCTGCCCATGGCCGTGCCGGCGTCGGCAGTTGCGATCGCGATTGTTGTTGCGACCGCGGTGGGGCTGTTTTTTGGCGTTTATCCAGCCTACAAGGCCTCAAAACTCGATCCCATTGAAGCCCTGAGGTTCGAGTTATGAACCGGGCCAAATTAGCTGCGGAAGACATGCTGATGGCACTGGAGACCATTCGCACGCACAAAGTACGGTCGTTTCTTACCGTGCTCGGCGTGGTGATTGGAGTGACCGTGGCGATTGTGGTGGCCTCAATGCTGCTGGGCGTGGAAGACAATTTCCAGGCTTCCATGAATGAATTCGGGGTAGACAATCTCTTTATCTTCAAATTTGATCCCGGATTTCATTTTGCCCGGCTCAGTCCGGAAGAGCGCATGCGCAAATCGCTGACTTTTGAAGATGCCATGGCCATCAAGGACCAGATCCCATCAGTCAAAGACGTCGCGGCAGAGGTGCTGCCTCATATTGGTGAGGGTTTCCGCATGCCCACCCGAACTGCGCGATACAAGAATCATGAACTGGTGGACAATATTTTTCGCGGCGTGACCGCCAGTTTCTCCGATGTTGAGAGCAGCCGCATGAAAGAAGGCAGATTCTTTACCGATGAAGAAGATTTGCACCGCCTGGATGTGGTGACGCTGGGCTATGACGCGGCGGAAACTCTTTTCCCTGGCGAACAGGCCGTGGGCAAGCAGTTGTTGGTGGACAGCAATCCTTATACGGTGATCGGCGTTTTTGAAAAGAAGAAGAATCCTGCTCCCGGCAGAGGCGACAATGAGGTGCTGATCCCTTATCGCACTTATCGAAAACATTATCCTCAGGATGATGAAGTGGTGATTCTGGTGATGGCCTATCCTGGGATGAAGAGCGTAGCCGAAGATCAGGTGCGCGGGCTGCTGCGGATGCGCAGGCGCGTAGCTCCGGACAAGCCGGACAACTTTGGCATCAGCAGCGCTGAACAATTAGGTGAGCAGTTTCGGCAAATCCTGTCTGGCGTATTCACGCTGGTTATTGGTGTTGTCTCGATTGGGCTGCTTGTTGGTGGGGTCGGCGTCATGAACATCATGCTCATGTCAGTGACGGAGCGGACGCGGGAGATCGGAGTGCGCAAAGCCATCGGTGCACGCCGGCGTGACATTAGTTTTCAGTTTTTGACGGAAGCCATGACTCTGACCGGTGTTGGAGGGGTTCTGGGAGTTGCTCTTTCACTGGCCATCAGCTTCGTTTTGCATTTGCTGCATTTGCCATCGTCTGTACCCTTGTGGGCCGTGCTCCTGGGCGTGGCCGTGGCCAGCAGCGTGGGACTGTTCTTCGGCATGTATCCGGCGATCAAGGCGGCAAGATTGGATCCGGTAGACGCGCTCAGGTATGAGTAGGAGCAATTAGCAATTGGCAATTAGCAATTGGCACAAACAAAAGCCAAACGCTAAAGACCAAGGGCCAAAAGCCAAGAGCGCTTTTACTTCAACTCTCCGAACACCATCACTGATGCTGAGCAGCCGACGTACACCTTCCCATTGACCACCAACGGCACAACCAGGTGGGTGTCAATTTCAAGGCTGTCCCGTGAACCCGCCTGATTGCTGTTCCACAGCTCGGAAAGATTGGTTGGGTCGTAAGCGTGCAGCGTTCCGCCGTTATCTGAATCCAGCGCCCATAAGATCGCTGCATTTTTGCCGTTTGCGGATATCGTCATCCCGCTGCCGGGAAACCCGAAAGTGGTGCTCGCCTGCATGACTGGACTGGTCGAGAGCACGCCATTCTGAAGGCGAAACGCCTTGATGACGTCATTGTTCCCCGAGAAGTAAACGTTGCCATTCCAAAAAACCGGTGCGTAGAAGTTGCTGTCTGACCCGTCGCCCAGGGCATTTGGAATGGATTGCACTATCTGGCTGTCGCTATTGGGGTTGAATTTTCCCATGTTATCGCGATCGACCAGGTAGATTCTGCCTTCTTTTCCGGCGGCCACGAGCAGATGTGGATGGCTTGTTCCATTTTGATCCGGCAGCAGCAGCGCACCGCCGGAACCAACATCAAAGTCGTTATCATTCAAATCTGAGGCGTTAAAAGGCATGAAGAAGTCTGCCACTGCAAGCTGGCTGCCTCTGGGGACAAGCTTGAGAAAGCTCTCACCGTAGCTGTTCGTGGATACATCGGGAGTGCCGTTCCCTATGACTACAAAGATATTGCCGCTCGCGTCGGCCCCCGGCCCATTGTTCTGCCAGACGCCGCCTTCCATGCCGTTAGCCGTGACATTGAAGACAGACACCTGCTTGAGCGTATCGCCGCTGTAACCCAGAATCCATCCGTGGTAGGGATCAACGTCATTGATGGAAGCAAAGCAAATGTAAACAACTCCGTTGACCAGAAGCAGTCCGGGACGCGAATTTTCCCGCTCTGGATTAAAGACGACGTTGCCCTGCGCATCCGCATCAGGCGCGGTGCCCGGCACAAAGGCCTGAATAGTAGTGGGTCCGCCAAACTTCTCCGCGCCAGTGACGAGATCTAGCGCGTGAAATTTGTGGAGGTGTGTGCCATTCTGCTCGCTCCGGGACTCAATATAAATTGCGTTGCGATCAAGGCTGATCACGGGAGTAGCGGTCACGCCGATCGTGTCGGCGATGAAGCACCCTTCTACATCGCCGCAGGGGACTGGGGTCTCGCCGGCATTCGAGTTCACCAGGCTGGTCTTCCACAGGGGCGCGCCCTGTTGATCCGCGTCAAAGGCATAAACGGTGTCATTCTCAGTGGCGACAAAGATGACGTTATGCTTGCTTCCGCCGATGGTCAGACCGGGCACAAACAGCGGCTCGGCGTAGACTGCGCTGTCCACAGGCAGTGAGAACAGGTGTCCAAAATGTGAGACGTCGACATTGGCCGGGGTTAGGAGTGTCTCCTGCGTATTCACGCCAGAACGCGAGTTATCGTAATTACGAGTCAACACCGATGGCACAGTTGGCGGAGGCGGCGGAGGCGGCGGGGGTGGGGGCGGAGGCGGGGGTGGCGGCGGTGATTGCATTTGGTTCGAACTGCTATTCACCGAAGCACAGCCCGCCAAAGCAATGATGAGAAGCGCAGCGAAGAAAATTCGGATACAAGAAGACATATTAGATAGACCAGTCTGTCAGCGCCCAGGCAAGCGAAGTTCTTGAATATTCAGACCACCTGACCAGAGGAGCAGGTTGCCTTTACGGAGATTAGAGGAATGTAAATTCTCTGAAGGAAATGATCACTGTCGAAAAACCCAGTTGACATCACTCCGATTGTGGATTTGGCCGTCAGTGAGTGGGATGTGAATTTATTCACGTTTTTTGGGGTTGGTTTCAGACTGGGTATGGTTTTTGGGAAATCCATAGGGGCAGTGCCTGCAGCCCGATTCGCAGCAGTAACCGCGCTTCAGCAGATACGCGGCGGTGAAGACGTAATTCCCATTTTCCAGATAGTAGTCTTCACCTTCGACGAGTTGAGCAGAATCGTCCATATCGAGTCCAGTTCTATCATTTGCGACTAAGAGGTCGCAGCCAGGACTTTTTCGGTTGGGGTTTCAACAACTGCTCCATCACGGAAGCTTACAGATTTCCCGGAAATTGCCGGCACGCGTTCTCCGGGAACGATGATGCCGGCCAAATTTAACGGATCGGCTGCGGAAATCGTAATGGTGTCGCCGCCTGGCTGAATGTTCTTCATGGCGCGCAAAGATTCGACCGCGATTGGAAGTGCGAACTGCTCGCCAATGAATCCGCTGACGAAGCGCCCGCCGCGAATTTCGCCGCGATCTTCGAGGCGGCGAAAGGCAATGAGCAGATCGCGCCAGCGAGGCAGAATGCTTTCGCGCGCCAGCAACTCGCGGAAGACCACTCCGTAACGCGCCAGCAGCACACGGCAAACCGCTTCCGTGGACTGATTGGGGTCGGCGCCATCCAGTGGATGCAGCAGCGACCATCTTCCCGCACTGTGACGCGGACGACTGGCGCGTCCCGAGCCCTGGCCGGAGCGACGCTTGGGATCAATTAATGCGCGGAGGTTGTCGAATCCATCAGCCGTGACCAGGCCTGCAGCCACCAACTCCCACAGAGCGGTTTCAATTTCTGCTTTGAGCTTGCCTGTGCCGCGGACGATGTCGACAAAGAATGAAGCGCCACGTGAGCGCAGGAATGCAAGTACCTCGCGTGCCCCCGGGCCTAGCCCCCGGGCTTCGGATTCCAGATGGCGATGTGCAGCATGGATGCCGGGCAGCGCCATCCACTCCGCTTCATCACGAACGAAGAATGTAATGGGAGCGACGCTGGTAGGAACCACGCGGCGAGTTCCTCCGGAAGATTCATCGAGCATGGCTGGGTGCGGCGAAAGTCTTCCCCAACCTACCGCGCCGGTGAGACAGAGTTGGTCGAGAAACTTAGGATCGTAGTTGCTGATGCGACGCGCAAGAATCTGGCGCTCCCAGGCGCTCGCAGCAATCTCGAAACCCTGCAACTGGCGAAGCACTTCGAGCGCTCCATGCTCATCGCGCACCTGCGCTCCCGGCGCAACATGCTGCCAGCGGAACAGCCAGCGCATGAAGACTGCTGCCATGACCGGCTCAATCTGCTTGCGCAGAGAACCCAACGTCAGGCGGTGGATGCGGGCGAGAAGACGCCGCTCACACCACTCAGTTTCTTCGGTGCTGCGGGTAAATTTTCCGCGCAGGATCAAGCCTGTGGATTCAATGCGCAGAAGCGTCTTTTCCACTTCCGGAACCGCGAGATGAAGCATCTGCGCGAGCTGCGATCCGGTCACCGGACCAAGATGCGTGAGCCAGCCCGTGAGCATCGCTTTCAAGGCGTCTTCCTGTGATGGCTCAGCGCTTTCGATTTCCGGAAGCTGATTTTCGAGTTGAGCGTCCGGGTAGATGGTTTTGAAAGTCTTGAGCTTTTCGGCGGAGACCCAGAAAGTTCTCTCGAGAGAACTCCCTGAAACTGCTTCTTGGGTTGGTTTTCCAATGAAAGCCCTTGTTGCCCGATTCGATGCTCGAAGCCGCTCAAAGAATTCTTTCCATTCGTGATTTTCTCCGTGTCTCCGTGCCTCCGTGGTGAAAATGGTTTCCGGGATCGCAATCAACGTCAGCAGCGCGTCGGCCAATTCATCAGCGTCGCGCACATCAGGCCAGGCATCCTCCTGCACCTCGGCGATGGCAGCAGGATCGAGCGCGCCAACCTCGTTGAGTACTGATTCGGGAAGAACACGGCGCATCTCGACGGCACGCGCGCGGCGCTCCTCCAGCGGCGCGTCATCAAGATAAGCATAGGGGTTGGCATTGAGGATCTCATGTGAAAAGACAGAAGGAATGGGGGTATCGACTGCCAGGCACTTGATCTCCCCGGAATCGATCTGGCGCAGCACCTGCTTGAGTCCGTCAAGATCGAGTGCTTCATGAAAGATGTCTTTCATTACCTCACGAATCAGCGGATGGTCAGGTACCTGAATTGGCCCATCGACATTTTCCTGGCAGGCCGCGGCGTCAGGAAAGACCGATGCCAGCAGATCGGCTGAACGCGTGCGCTGGACCTGTAAAGGAATTTTCTTTCCATTCCAGTAACGCAGCAAAGCGAGTGAGCGGTTTGCGTCCCAGCGCCATCGAGTTTCCAGCAACGGCGAGAGCAGCGCCGCCTGCTGCAGTACTTCTTTCACCGTGCTCTCGTGGAGGAAATGAAAGACATCGGCAAGAGGAAAGCTGTGCTGCTCGGCCAGAGAGATGTTCAATCCATTATCGGTGGCGCTGGCCTGCAACTCGAAGTTGAATGAGACACAAAAACGTTTGCGCAGCGCCAGTCCCCAGGCTTTGTTGATGCGGGCGCCAAACGGCGCATGAATCACAAGCTGCATGCCTCCGCCTTCATCGAAGAAGCGTTCGGCAATCACGGTTCTTGTCGTAGGAACCGCGCCCAATACGGTCCTGCCGGTCACGACGTATTCAATCAACTGTTCAGCAGCGGAATCATCTGCGCCACATTCGCGCTTGAGCCACTCAACTGCGTTCAGCACTTCCGGAGATTTCTGGTTAACGAACCCAGGGACCGTGTGGGGCGTGAGGTCGCTGATTTGACGTCGCAATTCGCCGACCTGTTCAGACAGTTCTTCCGTGCGTCCCGGAGCTTCACCCAGCCAGAAGGGAATGGATGGTGGCGCGCCGTGAGCATCCTCCACCAGAATGCGACCGGCGCTCTCAATGCGGCGAATGCGCCAGCTCATGTTGCCGAGCAGCACGATGTCGCCTTTCAGGCTCTCCACGGCGAAATCCTCGTGCAGAGTACCGACGACGGTGCCTTCGGGTTCGGCTACAACCGTGTAGAGCGCGGTTTCCGGGATTGCGCCGCCATTCATGATCGCGATCATGCGCGAGCCGCGTCTCGCCTTGAGGCGTTTGTTCACGCGGTCGCGATAGAGATATGCGCCGAAACGGCCACGTTGCGCCGCAATACCATCGGAAAGCATGGCCAGCAGGTCGTCATAATCTTTGCGATTCAGGTCGCGGTAGGAATACGCGCGAGTCATCACGGAGAACAGCTCATCCTCATTCCACTCTTCCGCCGCGCACATGGCGACGATCTGCTGGGCAAGAACGTCCAGTGGCTGATCGGGAATCACGAGCCGGTCGAGTTCTCCGTGATGAATGGAGCGCACCAGCGCAGCCGATTCCAGCAGGTCATCACGAGTCGTGGGGAAGAAGCGGCCTTTGGGGACAGCGCCCCGCCAGTGGCCCGATCGGCCAAAACGCTGGAGCGAGACAGCAATAGAACGCGGCGAGCCAATATGGCAAACGAGATCAACGTGGCCGATATCGATTCCCAGTTCCAACGATGCTGTGGCGACCAGCGCCTTGATCTCATTGTTCTTGAGCTTGCGTTCGGCCTCCAGGCGCAATTTGCGCGCCAGGCTTCCATGATGTGCGGCCACATTGTTTTCACCGAGGCGGTCTGCCAGATTGAATGCGACGCGCTCGGCCAGCCTGCGCGTATTCACAAAGACCAGCGTGGAGCGATGCTGCTGTGCCAGTTGGCTGATGCGATCGTAGACTTCGTCCCAGAGTTCGTTGCTGGCCACAGGCCCAAGTTCCTGTCCGGGAACCTCAATGGCCAGATCCATCTCGCGCTTGTGGCCAATCTGTACGACGACAGGATCAGGCCGTCCGGCTCCGGTAAGGAAGTGAGCGACTGTTTCAATCGGCTTCTGCGTGGCGGAGAGGCCAATGCGCATTAAAGAAAACGAGCTGTGGAGCGCAGCCGCCGCCTGCGCATTCTGTTGCGTTCTGACTAATTCTTCCAACCTCTCCAGCGACAGCGCGAGGTGGGCGCCCCGCTTGTCGTCCGCCACAGCGTGGATTTCGTCGACGATTACGGTTCGCACATCGCGCAAAATGGCGCGGCTTCTTTCCGCAGTCAGCAGAATGTAGAGCGATTCCGGCGTTGTCACCAGAATGTGGGGCGGTCGGCGGAGCATTTGCTGGCGCTCGTGCATGAGCGTGTCGCCGGTGCGGACTGCTGTGCGGATGGGCGGCATCAGCAGGCCTTTTTCGCCCGCCAGCGCCATGATCTCACCCAACGGCGCTTCAAGATTTTTCTGAATGTCGTTGCCCAGGGCCTTCAAAGGCGACACATAAAGAATGTCAGTTCGGTCAGTCAGGTTCCCTGAGATCGCTTTGCGTACCAGGCCATCGATGCAGATCAAAAATGCCGCCAGGGTCTTGCCCGAACCTGTAGGAGCTGAGATCAAGGTGGTGCGTCCGGCCAATATGTGCGGCCATCCTTGCTCCTGCGGCTCCGTGGGAGTGCCAAACTTGCGCACAAACCACTCCTGTACCAGCGGATGTGCCCAGGCCAGCGACTCAGTTGGGGTATGCGTGAGAGACATTAATTCATTGTAGCGGATTTTCGCTAAAAGTTCGCCATAAAGAAGCAGCCAGCAATTGGCAAATGGCAGTCGGCAAGATCTGTCTGCGTCGGAGTTCGGCTAATTGCCAATCGCTATTTACTAATTGCCTCTTTTCGCCGCACTTTGCCGGTTTCGATCAGACTCATTAAATAGTTAAACTGGTCTTGTGACCGCGTTCGT
>DATDNH010000069.1:0-4239 GCA_036518395.1 Candidatus Angelobacter sp.
GGTCGAAGCGCCGGTCGCAACGTATTTCCGCGAAATAATTCCCCCCGGCAATTCGACTGGGCCGGAGCAGTTCGGCCACTTTTTCCAGCAGCTCAGACGGGCCACCTGCGTTGCTGGTGAACAGGTCCACATGTTCGGTCCCGGACAGCGCCTCTATCACTCCGGAGTAGATGATGACCGGAACAAACGGCCGTTGGCGCTTCATCTGACCAGTCAGCTCAGCCCCGGTGGGATCGGGTAGAAGATGGTCGGAGATTACCAGGTCAATGATTTGCGACTTGAATAATTTGAGGGCGGTAGATGCGTCAGTAGCGGGCACAACCAAGTACCCAGCCTGTTCCAGCAAGTGTTGGCGAATCGCGAGGGTTTCTGCTTTATCATCGACACAAAGGATGGTGGGAGCGCGGGCGGTAACCACGAGTCCGAACGCCTCCCTTGCGTTGACTCGAGTGTATCACTTAAGTTCAATATCAGACATAAGAAAGGGACTTTGTTTACCTTGGCCTTCTGGCCCGCTATGGGACGAATAAATTCATGGCCTGACACAGATGAAGCCCAAGCAGAGCACATTTCCGATACGGATCTGGTTCCTCAGTGAGGGCGCGGGGCCGGTTGCAGCGGGAGTGTTGGGTGGGCTGACCGTTGCGGTAATTAGCCGTCCAATTCCTGAATATGGGTTTCAGCTTTGTGAGTCTTCTGAGTGGCAGGGCGAGCAGCGGTGGCAGCTTTTTTCTTTGACGATGCAGGCTTCTTTAGACCAAGGGCAATGTCGGCCAGTTCCAGGAACCTTGCGCCCTTGCTCGGGCTTATATTTCCCGCATTCTCCCATGCGCGATTTCCTTCCGGCCCTCTGAGGGTTGAGCGCGGATTAATCCAGAGGTCTTTGGAGACGTTGAATGATCTCTTGCCGTTGTTACGCTTCTTCATGATCGTCCCTTACCATTCCCAGCCGGCTTGCGCTGCTTGTCGGGGACTATCGGATCTTCGCTTTTGATACGCCTTATTGCGGGGGGGGGGACGGCGTGTAGCGTATCCGCGCCACTGGTCATCAGCGTCAATTCGCTCACGATTTTGCGCACCGAGTCTGCCACTTGCGCAGCCTCTATCCGGTGCTTGCGGTCCACGCGGACCAGCCGTTCGGCGTGCTCCAGCAGACCGCGCGCCGCATCAAGCAGGCCGTCGGCAATGTCGGCTGCGTCGCTGCCGTTCCCATTATGGTGGAGCGGTGTGCGCGCCAGCCACTGATCGAGTTCCCGGGGGAAGGCCAGAACGGCGCTGCGCTCCGCGCCCCGGGGACGGTGCACGGGCAAGTTCAATTCCTGTTCCCACCGCTGTACTGTGCGGACACCACGACCCAGATATGCGGCAATCTCTTTCCATGAATTCAGCACCCGCGCTGGCGCTGGAAGAGATTGCAGAGAGACATGTAAATCGAGGGCAGAATCTGCCACGGAAAATACCCTCTTTTCCGCGAAAATTCACTACCGGGAAGATTGCGTGCGGGTTGGGAGACAACATTCCCTGAGGAAATGACCGCCGCTCATCTTCGTCTATGGAAAAATGTAGCTCCTGAAAAATTGGTTGTCTGTTACTTACCAGACAAAGTCTGATACAAGACTTAAAGCAGCCCCAGCCGCTGAAACTCCTGGCGCACCACCCTATAGCACTCACAGGCGGCGTTTTCCAATTCGGCGCGGTTCTTGACGGTCACATTCCCGCGCGAGTAGTCAATCAGTCCGGCCTGGTGGAGCATTCCCGCCGCCAGGGTAACGGTAGTTCTGGGCGCGCCCAGCATCTGCGCCAGAAACTCGTGGGTGAGGGGTATACGGTCAGACTCCACGCGGTCGTGGCACGTAAGCAGCCATCGGGCAAGCCGTTCCCCAATTGTGTGCAGCCGGTTGCAGGCGGCGTTCTGCGCGCTCTGGACCAGATTGGCCAACAGGTATTTGTGGAGCAGACGCCGCAGTTCGCCGGGCCGCTCAAATTCCTGCTTCAGGGATTGTGCTTTGATGCGAAAACCGGAGCCTTCCACCTGAATGAATGTTTGTCCGGGCATGCCGTCGGCGCCCAGCAGAATGGGAAGGCCAACCACTCCGTCTTTCCCAATCACGCCAACCTCAACCGTCGCGCCGCTTTCCATGGGCAGAACCACGGAGGCCAGCCCCTCTTCCACAAAATAGGCATGGCTGACATCGCCATCCAGCAGCGGTTGTCTCAATTTGAGGGTCACAGGCGAGAGATGCGGCCGAAGGCGGTCGATTTCTGCCTTGGGCAGCGACGCCAATATGCGGTTTTTGTAGGGCAAACGGGTAGACGGATTCATATGGCTCCCTTGCGCGGACGTCAAAACGTCGCATCTGGATGCGCAAAGGAACCAGCCCCCATGGACGGGAAAATGTGCGTATAAAGATGTTACCTCAATCATACGCTCTTTGGCCCGAAGTTAACCGGAATAATGGCCCGAGGGGACAGGGAAACGGCGAAGCCAGGGAACAGGGACTAGGGATTAGGGGGACTGCAGCGTAGGCTACAGGCCACAGCTAATCAAAATCAAAAAGCAAATTAACCACAGAGTGGCAGAGCGGGATCAGCGGTGAGGTTTTGCTTTAGCGCAGAGGAGATCCGGCTCATGCTGCTGTAGCAGGGCTTTAGCTAGCAGTTCCTTTGCCTGCGCCTGCAGGCCTCGTGCCGTCTCTATGTTTCTCCGAGAGTTTTCTTGCAAACGCGCGGAATTCCTGCGCAGCTGACGCGCGGTACTCCATAGCAAGAGGCAATTTGGAAAGGCAATGCCACCAGCAGCCGTTGCGAGAACCACTGCGCTTGTCGCGAACTTCCTGGACGGCACCACTATTGCCAACTCTCTTAAGAGCAAACCCCTGTCCGGCGTTCGATTCCGAGCCTCTCTAAGAGAAATGTGCAGGGAAAGCGCGGGCACAGGGGCAATTCAACGTTAAGATCCGTGGAACGCGCCGGTCAAGCGCCAACATGCGTCATGAGCGTGATAGTAGTTTGGCATCAAACGTGACAGATGGCATCAGCCGTGACAAAGATGGGAACCGGAAAAGGCCTGCCGGTGACGCTGGTTTAACTGACTTGCACAGAATTTTCTCCGTGACTTCCGTGTCTCCGTGGTGAACCTTACATACAACTTTTGTGCGTCAGAATGACAGCCAGTGGCTGTCACCGTGACGCACTTTTGACATCACCCTCTTCACAAACTGCAAAAAACAGATTCATACTGCATGTGTAGTCTTAAATTCCACAATTTGCCGATCCGACAAATGTTCAGGGCACGGCATCCCAAGGTGAGCGCGGGACAAGCGCTCGCATTCATGTGGGGGGAGAGGTGTGGGGAGAGCAGGCAACAGGCAATAGGCAACAGGCCACAGCAAACGCGAAGCAACCAAAAAAGTTAACCACCCACGGCACGCCGGGGCAGGCAACGGACACAAAGGAACACGAAGAATGGTCATAGGTGGGCGCTTCGGAGCTTGGATTTAAGGAAGCTTTCCAGGTTCAGGCAATGAGATTTTGCCGGACTTTGCGTGCGCAGTCTTCGACGAAACTATTGCCAGCCACACTCCCAAAGCAATCTGGATCAGAGGAAGAACCAAATTCCCAGCTAACAGTCCCACCACGCCAGTACAAATCAGCCCAAACGCCAGCAGCGCCAACACAATCGTAATTACGACTCTAGCGATGAACCACCAAGTCATAGCATGAATCGTACTCCCGTCAGCTGCTTTCAGCAATGAGCTTCTAAGGAAACGAAAGTAGGAAGCGCGAACAAAGAGTACAAAACCACCAGAAACAGACACATCCCGGCCGCTCCGGCGGCCATTTTCATTTCAGGAGAAATCTTTTATGGCAACTGCAACAGTTACACCGGAGACGAATGTGGTACCCGTTCCGGCAAGCGCCGTCACGTCTCCGTCGTCCACCGCGCCTGTCGAGAGTAGCTCTTCATCGACCGCGCCGGAAACCACAAGTACATCAACTGCGGAATCACAGCCGAGGGCGGCTGTGCCACACGAACAATCACAGCCTGCGGAACTGAATCCACAGGATTTTGATTCGCTCGAGGATTTTGCCCAGGCGCTGATTGATAAGAAGCAATCAGCAGTCAGCACTCAGCAGTCAGAAAAAGCGGATTCCTCTCCGGCTTCGCCGGATCGGAATGACAATGAAGTAACCGGTTCGCAGCTGCAGGAAGCGAGCCAAGAATCACAGCCGGGGGCG